>NZ_JBSFIK010000028.1:0-109497 GCF_053597535.1 Streptomyces sp. NPDC001348
AGCATCGCGACCAGTTGCTCGTCGGACACGGGCGCAGGCTGCCCGGAATGGGCACTCTCGACAGGCTCCACGGTCTCCAACTCCACGGCGGTGTCAGTCACTTGACGTCCCTACCATGATCGTCGGATCCGCCGTTAGATTTACACTCCCGGCCGCCGAGGTCATCTTCGACCGCGGCTGGGCGACGACCTGTTCGTGACGCGTCGGGAGGGCCCGGTGGATGAGTCATGCGGTCTGGGCATCGGGCTTGGCAGAAGCAGCAGCCCCGGACTTGCCGCGGAGGGGTACTTCCTCGATCAGTACGGAGGCGATCAGTGGGGCAGTTCCGATACAGGCGCCCGTGAGGAAGATCAGGTGGGTGGCGTGGGCGACGTCGTGGATGTGGATGAGGCCGCGGGCTGTCTGGCTGGGGTGGGCGGTGGCGGCGCTTGAGCCGGGGGTTGCTGCTGTGCCGGCGGTGACGGTGCCGGTGAACAGGGAGGCGAAGATGGCGATGCCGATGGAGCCACCGAGGTTGCGGAAGAGGTTGGTGGCGGCGGAGGCGGAGCCGATGTCGCGTAGTTCGACGGCGTTCTGGGCGATGGTGCTGGACATCTGCATGCACAAGCCGGTGCCTGCGCCGAGGACCACCATGTAGAGGGAGGTCAGGGTGCGGGGAGTGTCGGTGTTCATGGTGGACAGCAGTCCCATGGCGACGACCATGAGCAGGGTGCCCAGTACGGGGAAGATCTTGTAGCGGCCGGTCGCGGTCATGACCTTGCCGGCGATGCTGGAGGTGATCAGTGTGGCGATCATCATGGGCAGGAGCAGGAGGCCGGAGTTGGCGGCCGAGGCTCCTTGGACGACCTGCTGGTAGAGCGGCAGGTAGAGGGTCGCTCCGAACAGGGTGATGCCGCTGACGGTCAGCAGGATCGCGGCGATCGGGAAGTTGCGGTGCCCGCTGTAGATGCGCAGGGGCATCAGCGGCTCGGTGGCGCGCCGTTCGGTGACGATGAACGCGGCGAGCAGGGTGAGGGCGAGGACGGCCAGGCCGGTGGTCTGCCACGAGAGCCAGGCGTACGTGCTGCCGGCCCAGGTCGCGGCGAGCACGAACGCGGATATCGCGCCGGTCAGGAACATGATGCCGAGCCAGTCGATGGTGATCTTCGCGCGGCGCTGCGCGGGCGGCAGGCGGAGCAGCAGCCAGCACCAGGCGATGCAGATGACGCCGACGGGCACGTTGATGTAGAACGCCCAGTGCCAGCTCAGGTGACTGGTGACGAACCCGCCGACCAGGGGGCCGCCGAGCTGTCCGACGGCCATCACACCGGCGGTCATTCCCTGGTACTTGCCGCGCTCTCGCGGCGGCAGCAGCGCGCCGATCAGGGAGAAGGCGCCTGCGCCCATGCCGCCCGCGCCCAGGCCCTGAATGATCCGGAAGATGATCAGCTCGGTCATCGAGCCGGCCGTGCCGCACAGCACGGAGGCCGCGATGAAGAGGGCGACCGAGGTGAGGAAGACCCTCTTGCGGTTGAACAGGTCGCCGAGCTTGCCCCAGACCGGGGTGGAGCAGGCGGTGGCCAGGGTGTAGCCGGTCACCACCCAGGACATGTGGTCCAGGCCGCCGAGGTCGGCGACGACGGTGGGTATCGCGGTGCCGACGATCAGGCCGTCGAGCATCGACAGCAGCAGGGCGAGCATGACGCCGAGCAGGATCCAGCGGATGTTCTTGGGGACGGTGATGCTGTCGCCGGTGCCGGCCGGTATGGAAGGGGCCGCCATGACAGATCACCCCTTTCTTTTGATCTGGTGGACGGCGTGACGAGGCGCGCGAAGCGGCACGACCATCAACGAACGAGTTCGCTACGAACGAGTTTTGAGCGAGGTGTGCAGGAGAGCGGGCGCAGGGGGGACCTACGGAGCGGCGGCGCATCGGCGGCCTGCATGATGCGCCTGTGCAGGCCGCCGGGAAGTGTGTGGGTGGGCGGGGGCTATGCGTCCGTGCTGGATGCCGGCTTCGCGGTGTCGTGTACGGAGAAGCGCAGCGGGTTCCCGGAGGGGTCGTGTGTGGTCAGGCTGGTTCCCGTGCGCTGGTGCGGGTGGTCGGCGGCAGTGAGGCGTTCGGCCAGTTGCTCGATCGCCTCCGAGTTGGTGAGGAGCAGGTCGACGCAGGTGAGCCGGGCGGTGTCGGATCCTGCGGGCGTGCCTCCCTGCGGGCTGAACCGGGTGGTGAGGACGAGGAGGCTGCGGTAGTCACTCACGCCGACGCCGATGAACCCGTCTCCCAGGCGGGCGTAGATCTCCAGGCCCAGCAGGTCGCGGTAGAACGGCGTGGTGCGGGTGAGGGCGGCGTCGGTCGCCTTGAGTTGGACGTGCCCCATCTGTGTCCCGGCCGGCAGGGGTGCGGGCGTGCTCGCACCGGGCTCGTCGAGAAGGTCCTGCACAGCGATCGGAGTGGAGACCACGACGGGCAGGCCCTTGTCGGTCCACTGCCATTGCTCCTGCGGGCAGGCCCAGGTCACCTCGATCGTGTGGCCGTCGGGATCGGTGACGTAGCACGAATGGCTCACGACGTGATCGCGCGGATCGACGTCGAATCCTGCGTCGAGGTGCCGCTGGGTGAAGCGGGCCACGTCCGCCCTGGTGGGCACGAGCGGGGCGAAGTGGCTGAGCCCGGGGCTGGAGGGCGGCGGCGCGATGGCCCCGGCGACCTCGTGCAGGTCGACCAGCGCCTGTCCCTCCACGCCCAGTTGTGCTCGCTGTGTTTGACGGTCGAGGAGGCGGAAGCCTGCGACCTGCGTGTAGTAGTGCACGCTGCGTTCCAGGTCGGCCACCGTCAGCGTGACGGGTCCGAGGGTGAGTGTCTGGTCCATCCGGTAGTCGGTCATGGTCGACCTTTCGTCCGTGCTGCGGCTTCCCGGGGGCGGAGCACCTGTGTGAGCCGCAGCGTGGCCGGTGTCGCGGCCCTGCTCGCAGGCAAAGCGCAGCTCTTGACTGGCGCGTGAAGCGGGCTGCGGGCCGGGGCCGTCGTGTGAGAGGAGGTCGTGCGGGAGGTTCTTCAGGAAAGTGCCGGGACTGCGCTGTTGCGGGTCTGGGCGAGGGCGTTGCTCCAGGACAGGAGCTGGTCGAGCATCGCCGTCAGGGCGGGATCCTGGTGGTCGCCGGGGGTGAAGGTGGCGCCGAAGTCGGCGAAGTCGGTGCGCAGGTTCAAGGTGACCGTCGCGGAGACGTCCGCGAGTTGCAGGGCGCCCAGGACCGGGCGGAGGGCTTCGACGGCGCGCACGCCGCCGTCGGCGCCGTAGGAGACGAGGCCGGCGGCCTTGTTGTTCCACTCGGCGTGGACGCGGTCGAGGGCGTTCTTCAGGACGCCGGGGAAGGAGTGGTTGTACTCGGGAGTGACGAGCACGTAGCCGTCGTAGGCGGCGACGGTCCTGGCCCACTGCTGGGTGTGCGGGTGGGTGTAGCGGCCCATGGCGGGCGGGAACGGTTCGTCGATCTGCGGCAGGTCGACCTCGGCGAGGTCGATCAGGTCGTAGTCGGCGTCGCCGCGCTTTCGGGCCTGCTCCAGGACCCATTGTGCGACGCGTTCGCCGGCACGTCCGGTGCGGGTGCTGCCGAGAATGATCGCGATCTTCGTCATCGTGCCTCCGGTGGATGAAAGGGACGGTCGGTTCCCCGCCCCCGCGCGGTCGGTCTGCGACCGCGCGTGATGAGTCCCATGGGCGCCCGCTTGCCGAAGGGCGATGCCGGCGCCGGCCCGCAGATGGGGAACCAAGGGCAGGGTTCAGTGGCCGGCGGCCGAGGCCCGGGGGGTGAGGAAGGAGTCCAGAGCGGTGAAGACCGCCTCGGGCTCCTCGCGGATGGGCAGGTGTCCTGCGCCGGGGATGAGTTCGAACCGCGCGTGGGGGAACGCCGCGGCGTAGGCGCGGCCGAAGTCCGGGGTGACGACTGTGTCGTCGGCGCCCCAGATCACCAGCACCGGGCAGGTGACGGTGGAAAGGCGGGGCAGCATGCCGGCATCTCCCATGGCCGGCCCGGCGTAGACGCGCATGGCGGCCATCGACTGCGCGGACGGTCCGCCCTGAGGCGCCGGTCCTGCGGCCGCCGGAGCCGGTGGCCCGGCGGGCACGGTGATCTGCTGGCCGGGTATGACGGGGCCGATGGCGTCCATGAGGACGAGCCGGGAGATCCGGCCCTCGCGGTCGTCCAGGACGGTCTGGGTAGCGACCCAGCCGCCGAAGGACGTGCCGATCACCGTCACGTCGTTCAGTGAGAGGTGGCCGAGCAGGTCCAGGTAGGCAGCGGCGAGTGCGGGTACGGAGTCCAGGTCGTCCGGCCGTACGGTGCCCTCCCAGCCCGGATGGGTGGGCGCGACCACCCTGTGATCCGGTGCGAGGTGGTCGATCAGGGGCGTGATGCTGGAGGGGCCGGGGCCGCCGTGCAGGACGAGGACCGGGCTGCCGCTGGTGCCGGCCTCGCGCACGTCGAGATCGAGGCCGGGCCATACCCGAATGGTTCGCTGCGGGGATGAGGTCATGAGTTGCTCTTCCTGGTTGCGGGGTGTTCGGTAGCTGAGGGCGCGGTGGCCGTAAGCGCTGGCCTCACTGGGCTGCCGGGCCAGAGGTGAAGAAGGCGACCATCTGCTCCAGGCCCTTCTCGCTGAACATCGTGTCCAGGTTGGCGGCGGACTCGGCGGCGGATGCCTCGCTGCGCGGGAAGAGGGCCTCCTCGTACGCGGCCAGGGCGGCTTCGGTGTCGCCGGGGTGTGCGGCGATGGCCAGGGCGAGTTCGGCGCCGTCGAACATGGCGAGGTTGGCGCCCTCTCCGGCGAAGGGGGACATCAGGTGGGCGGCGTCACCGAGCAGCGTCACGCCCGCGACACGGTCCCAGCGGTGCCCCACGGGCAGGGCGTGAATACGGCGCGGGATGATCGTCTCCGCGTCGGCGACCAGGCCGCGCAGGCCCTCGTCCCAGCCGTCGAAGTGGGCGAGGACCGCGGCCTTGGCGGCGGCCTGGTCGGTGAAGTCGACCGTGTCCAGCCAGCCTTCGTCGGCCTTGAGCGCGGTGTAGACGTGGAGGCTGCCGTCGGTCTCCCGGTGCGCGAGGACACCGCGTTCGCCCCCCAGGGCGATGAAGAACCCGCCGCCGATGACCGCGGCGCTGCGCGGGTGGCGGGTGTCGGCGTCGAACAGGTCGGTCTCGACGAAGGAGATGCCGGTGTAGGCGGGCCAGGCACTCGAGACCAGCGGCCTGATCCGCGACCAGGCGCCGTCCGCGCCGATCAGGAGATCGGTGGTGACGGCCGAGCCGTCGGCGAACGTCACCTCGTGACGCCCGTCGCCCAGCGCCCGGGCCCCGGTGACCTTCCGGCCCCAGTGGATCGTGCCGTCGGGCAGGGAGCCCAGCAGCAGGTCACGCAGGTCGCCGCGGTCCACCTCCGGCCGGCCGCCGGTGCCGTCGTCCTCCTCGGCCACGTGCACCGTGCCGTCGGGGCCGAGCAGGCGCATGGCCTGACCACCCTCATGGACGATCTTGAGGAAGTCGTCGTGCAGGCCGGCGGCGTGCAGGGCCTTCTGCCCGTTGTTCTCGTGGACGTCGAGCATCCCGCCCTGGGTGCGGGCCGCCGCCGACGCCTCCAGCTCGAAGATCGCCGACTCGATGCCGTTGACGTGCAGGACACGGGCCGCGGTCAGGCCGCCAAGACCCGCGCCGATGATCGCGATCGGGAAATGGCTGGTGCTCATGGGGGCCTCCGGAAGCAGTAGGGGAATACCTCGGTGCGCCGAGTCATCGCCGCCGACGCCGCAAGGCTCCTTGCAGGAGCGGCGTGCGCAGCGGGCGGCAAGGGATGCGTGCCTCGGCCACTCGCCCCTCAACGTACCGAACATGTTCGTTGCGAACAAGTTCGCCACAGTGGGCGGCAGGCGGCGCGGAGACCTTCCGTTCCCCCTGGGCGGAGTCCGTCGCCGGGGCGGGCCACCCCGCCCGAGGGTCAGTCCGCTGCGCCCGGGACGGGTGTGCGGGTGATGCCGTTGACGAGGACGTCGAAGCTCCAGCGGATCCTGTCCGGCACCGAGCCGCCGATCAGGGCGGGCATGTGCGCGGTGATCGCCGGATGCGTGGCAGGATCCACGGCGCGCAGGGCGCGCACGGTGGCGTCCCAGTCGCCCTCGGCGGCGGGATCGTGCTCCCGCGTCGAGTGTTCGGCGGCGGTGGCTGTCGCGTCCTGGAGCAGTTTGTCCACTCCCCAGGCGACCTGCTCGCGGCTGGCGTCGCTCTGCGCAAGGAGGTCGAGGATGCGCTCCACCAGGCGCAGGTAGTTCTCGCCGCTCGGGCGGGCGACGAGCGCGGCCCGCGCGAGCTGCGGGTGCTCGAACAGCACCTGGGTGTACGACGTCATGACGGCACGGAGCTGCTCGCGCCAGTCCCCACCGCCGTCCTGCCCGGTCAGGTCGACCTCGCCGAGCAGGGAATCCAGGACGGCCGCGTGCAGTTCCGCGGTGTTGGCGACGTACACGTACAGTGACGCGGGGCCGGTGTCCAGCTCCTGCGCCAGGCGGCGCATCGTGACCTTCCCCAGCCCCTCCGCCCGCATGATCCGCACGGCGGTGTCCACGATCCAGCGCCGGGACAGAGCGGGCTTCGCCGGACGCTCCCGGCGGCTGATCGGCTCTCTTCTCACAGTCATAACCCGATCGTAACGAACACGTTCGAGACGCGGGGTTGCCCGGTTCGCCTTCGGCCTTCACGGATGCTGGTTCTGGCTCGCCCAGGGCCAGTGGGTTGCCCGCGCCGGGCGGAAGACCTGCCCGGGTCAGGCACGAGAGGGGGAGGGCCAGCCGCCGACCTTCCGCGCGGCCTGCTGGGCTTCCTGCTCCTGGCGCTCGCGTTCGTCGGCTTCGGGCTGCGCTTGGCCGATGGTCGTGGGCCGAGTGCGACGGGACCCGCTGCCCTCATCGAATCCTCATCCTCGCCAGAAGAAGATCGCGGGCATGAAAACCGCACGCTGTGTGTATTTCGACGTCCTGCGGGCTGTGGCGATGGTGCGGGTGGTGGTCTTCCACACCATCGGATACGGCGCGCTCAGTGTCGTCTTCCCAGCGATGGGGGTCATGTTCGCGCTGGCTGGTTCGCTCATGGCGCGAACTCTGGACCGGGCCGGCCCAAGGGCGGCGGTCACCGGACGGCTGCGACGGCTGCTGCCGGTGCTGTGGGTCCTGGGTGCCATCGGGGTGTCGGTAATGGTGTGGCACGGCTGGTCGGACGCCGACTACCGGCCGCTGAATGCGAAACAACTGCTTCTGTGGCTGCTGCCGGTCGTCGATCCACCGGCGAGCGACTGGGGCGTGGAGTACTTCGCCGCCGTGCTGTGGTATCTGCGCACCTACCTGTGGCTTGTGCTGCTGTCGCCCCTGCTGCTGCCGCTGTTCCGGCGGTGGCCGATACCCACCCTCCTCGCTCCGCTCGCCGCGCTGCTGGTGATCGGTCTGGGATACGTGCGTCTGGAGAGCCTGGCCGGCACCGCGCTGTACGACTTGGTCACCTGGATGCCTTGCTGGCTTCTCGGTTTCGCCCACCGCGACGGGATGCTTCACCGGCTCAAGGCGCCCGTGGTCGCCGGTCTGGCTCTCCTGTCCGGCGCCCTGGCCGCAGTCTGGTATTGCCGCCATCCCTCAACTGACATGCCGTGGGACCTCAACGCGGTCCCACTCGCCAACGTCCTGTGGTCGATCGCCTTCCTCGTGGTACTGCTGCGCTGGCGGCCGCAGATGGCCTGGCTGACGCGTACACGGCCGCTGCACCGGCTGGTGGGCGTGCTCAACGCCCGTGCGGTCACCATCTACTTGTGGCACATGCCCGCGGTCCTGGTGGCCGTTCTCCTGCTGGACAGGCTGGGGCTGGGAATGGGGCTCGAATCGCAGGCGGCGCTCCTGGGCGCGGTCTGGCTGGTCACCGGGATGTTCGTGCTGGCGCTGGGCTGGGTGGAAGACCTTGCCGCCCGCCGCCGCCCCCGCCTCCTACCGGATCCCTACGGTCCGCCGCCCGCGCCGCGCCGTCACTACGATGAGGCCGGTGCGAGTACTGGTGGTGGAGGATGACGACGATCTGAGGTTCGCGGTGGCACACGCTCTTCGACGTGCCGGGTTCGCGGTCGACGAGGCCGCGGACCTGCCCGCGGCCGATGAGGCGCTGTTCGTCAACGCCTACGACTGCGTGGTCTTCGACCGCTCGTTGCCGGCTGGTGACGCGGCCGCGTTCGTGCGGGCCGGCCGAACCCGGGCGTGGGACAGCCCGGTGATGTTCCTGACCGCCCGCGACACCGTTGCCGACCGGGTGGTGGGCTTCGACAGCGGGGGCGACGACTATCTTGTCAAGCCCTTCGCGGTCGAGGAGCTGATCGTGAGGGTGCGCAGCCTGTGCCGTCGAGCGGGCACACTGCGGCCACCGGTCATCCGGCTGGCCGATGTCGAGATCGACACCGCGCGACGCGAAGGCGCCGGGCCTGTGTGCTGTTGAGCCTGACGGCCAAGGAGTTCACGGTGCTGGAGCTGCTGGCCGCGCGCGCGGACCAGACCGTGACGCGTGCCGAGCTGATCGAGCGTGGCTGGGACGAGATGACCGAACCGAGCTCGAACGTCGTCGATGTCCTGATCGGCCAGTTGCGCCGCAAGCTGGGAAAGCCACCGCTGATCCACACGGTCCGCGGCGTCGGGTACCGGCTGGCACGGTGAACGCCACGACGAGGATCCGCCGACTGCGTCGGCGGCTGACGGTGCTGTTCAGGCTCACGAGCACGGCAGGTCTGATCGGCCTGACGCTGTATGCCGCGCACCTCAACAACTCGCTCTGGCGTGGGCAGCTCGACGACGAACTGCGCCGCCGCACCAGCCGGGCCACCGCCCTGCTCGTCTACGACCCGGGCGAACGCCTCGTCTTCGACGGCCTGATAGAGGACGACGTGGACAGCGGCTGCCCCGCCCTGACCGTACTCGCCCAGCAGGCCAACGGCCCCGTACCCGTCCGCCGCCCACGGCGCCCGTGCGCCAAGGTCGCGGACAAGGACCTCGTCGCCATCGCAAGGCGGGCGACGGCCGATGTGCGGCAACCGGTAGCCGCGACCGTGACCGACCAAGCCGGCCGACCGGTCCGCCTCTACGCGGAAGCCTTCCCCAGCGCCGACTTCAGCGCCACCGGCGGAGCGGTCGTCGTCGCCGACGACATGTCTGCCGACATCGCCGGACATCGGCAGGTGGTCCTGCTGCTAGCCATTGCCTGCGCGGCGCTCGCCGGGTTGTCAGCATTCGCCGGGCACATGCTCTCCGGCCGGGCCATGCGGCCCGCCCTGTCCGCCCTGGCCCAGCAGGAGGCGTTCCTGGCCGACGCGGCGCACGATCTACGCACCCCGCTCGCCACCCTCCGGGCACTGACCGAGGGGGCGCTGCACGACGACGCCTCGCGCGGTGAGGCCCTCGGCCGCGCCGCCCGCCTCGCGGCCAGAACAGGCGACATCGTCGACGACCTGCTGACCCGCGCCCGGCTCGCCGTCGGCGTCACGCCCGTTCGCCGCGAGCCGCTGCGGCTCGACCAGCTCGTCGAATCAATCCTGGACGACACACCCACGGCCGGACACCGCATACGGGTGACGACCCAGCCGGTCGTCGTCACCGCCGACCCGACCCTGCTCCGCCGTGCGGTGGCCAACCTGGTCGACAACGCCCTCACCCACGGCCACCCGCCCGGCGCGCCCGCGGACGTGGAGATCACCCTCACCGCCGCCGGCACGATCGCGATCGACGACGACGGTCCCGGCGTCGATCCCGCGCTTGCCGGTGAACTGTTCGACCGGTACCACAGCGGTGGCCGTTCCACCGGCCTGGGCCTGTCGATCGCGGCATGGATCGCGCACGCGCACGGCGGCTCACTCACCGTGGGCCCCAGCGCCAGGGGCGGAGCCCGGTTCGTCCTGCGCTTGTGACCGAGTAACAAGGCCCCGCCTGCCTTTAATCGCCGGACGGGCGGAGCGGGATGACGTTGCCGGGGACAGGCTGGTCCTGACTGTCGGGCCGCCGGAGGATGAGGACGGCTGCCGCGAGGGCCATCTGCTTCGCTCGATGCCGGGACTCGGCCTCGGCAGCCCGGGAGTCCTTGAGAGCTTCCTTCAGGCGGACAACCTCTCTGCGAAGCCGCCTCTCGACTTCCGGCGGCTGGTGCGTTTCCGTACGCACCCGCGCGTACAACTCCTCCTTGAGGTCGGCGTGGCGCTTTTGCAGAGCCATGCGGTGAACACCGGCCTCTGCGGCGAGCGCGACGACCGTGAGGCTGCCGTTGGAGCAGGTGGGCCGGCCGGCCAGGAGGCGGTCCATGGCCGTGCGGATGCGGGAGCGTTCGTCCTCGTGCTGCTGGTTCATGCGAGGGCCTCCTCGGCGGACTGGGCGGCGGAGTCGTGGGCGTCGGCGAGAGCGCGGAAGCGGTTGGCGGTTGTGCGGAACCGGTCGCCCAGGGGCTTGGGGCATCAGGGCTGCCTTCGCATCGAGCCGATCCGCGAGCTCTCGTGCCGCCTGCGCGTGGCTGTCGTTGCGGACCGCGTTGCCGCCGCCGAGCTGGCAGGCGAACTGGTTGGGCGCCGTCGCCCCGGGATCCGGGTCGCACAGGGCCGTGTCGCGCTTGAAGGCGCAGATGAGGAAGGAGTCCGGGTTGTCGAAGAGGACGAGTCCGTCGCGCGCGAGGAACTTGGCGGCGGCCTTCGGGGTGTTCAAGGCGCCTTCGAAGCTGGGGAGCGAGGTTGCTCCGATGAGAGCCCGTCGAACGGCGGGACCGGAGATCTTCTCGCCGGCCGCAGCAGGAACAAGGGCGGGGCGCCTGCCGGAGGTCCCGGCATGACGCCCACCTCCCACGGCAGCGGGACGCGCTCGCGGTTGACGGCGGCGTGTCCTGCCCGGGGTGGTGACGTTGGAGGAGGCGACACGGCGCTCGGGTGTCAGCGGCCCCTGATGGTGCACCGGCGTCGGGTCAGGGGCCGCGAGAAGGCGGAAGCCGCGCCGGTTCGAGGCGAAGATGATCACTCAATGTGCCCTGCCGTCGCGTCGCGGCCGCGTATGAACGTCACTTCTTGGCAGAATGCACAGGTGCAGCCGCTGCCGGTTCCCTGCCCCGCTCCCCTCATCCCGCGCGTCACCGGCACCAACGCCTTCCACGACGCCTACCGCAACGCCATGGCGCACAACGCTGTATTCGTCGCCATCGAACCCGAAGGCCAGCAGTGGACCGTGAAGGCGGACACCCTCACCGCCGGCTCCGGCCACACGGTCGCCGATGCTGTCAACGATGCCATCCGAGCCGCGATCCTCCGCTTGGTCGACAACCGCGAGGTCGATTTCGGCGCCTACACAGGCCCCGTCTACTTCATGATGCACGGTGTGCGCAGCGAAGAACGAGCCCGCGAACTCGCCGCCGTACTCCACGCCGCCCTCTACGGAGACCTGGAACCCCTGGCCCACGCCGTCCCTCCCGCACCCTGACACTCACGCAACTACCCCGGCCCGCATCTCCTGCACCATCTGGCCGTAAGCAGCCGCGGTCGGGAAACAGCTTCTCGGAGGCACGGCGTCCGTGCGGGTCACACGGTGGGCCGGGGCCCAGCGGCGCGGCGGAGCCGGTTGGCGATCGCCAGTCCCAGCCCCTCCTCCGCCGGCAGCGAGGCGATGATGAGGTCGCACCCTTGCTGGTCGAGTTCGCGCAGGAACCCGTACAGCCCGCGCGCGTAGGCGGCCATCGAACCGGGGACTTCCACCACCGCGTGCGCCTTCACCGCGGCGCCGACGAAGGAGGGCGGAAGAAAGACGCCCACCTGGTGCCCCAGCTCCTGAGCCAGCTCCGCTTCGACGACGACCTTCTCGGGCTCGACGAGGACGACCCGCGCCCGCGGCGCGTAGTGGGACGGATGCTGGCCCGGCACCCGGACCCGGCTGGACGAGGACACTGCGATCGGGTGCCCCAGCACCGCTTCGAGGTCCTCGCGCGTCACCCCGCCCGGCCGAAGGATGCTCGGGACATCCCCCGTGACGTCGACGATGGTCGACTCGACGCCGACCTCGCAGGGACCGCCGTCCAACACGAAGTCGACAGCATCGCCGAGCTCGGCACGGACATGGTCCGCCGTGACGGGGCTGACCGCGCCGAAGCGGTTGGCGGACGGGGCCGTGACACCACCGCCGAAGGCCGACAGCAGCGCCAGGGCGACGGGGTGGTCCGGCACGCGCACGGCCACCGTCTCCAAGCCACCGGTCGCTTCGAGGGGCACGCGGGAACCGCGCCGCAGGACCAGCGTGAGCGGCCCCGGCCAGAAGCGTTCGGCCAGCAGGCACGCCGCCTGGGGCACGTCCTGGACCCAGTCGTCCAGCTGCTCCGCGCCGCCGATGTGGACGATCAGCGGGTGGGAGGGCGGACGTCCCTTGACCTGGAAGATACGCGCGACGGCGGCGGGGTCCTCGGCGTTGGCGCCCAGACCGTAGACAGTCTCGGTCGGGAGGGCCACCAGCCCGCCGGCACGCAGCACACCGGCCGCCTTCTCGATGTCACTGGTTCTTGCCGTCACTCCCGCAATCCTAGGTGCATCAAGGACCAGCGGCGGTCATGATCAACCCCAGCGCCAACCGCCACCGCAACGCTCCGCCCACAGTCCCTTGATCCCCGGAGCCGCACAAGCGAGCCGTCCCGACTCCAAGATCATCACGTGGCCCCTCTTGGGCTCACCTCGGCGATACCCCAAGTGCGCGGCCGCGGTCGGGGGCTACCGGGTCGGTCCTGATTACATCGAGGCCCACCGCGCCTTTGTGGCCGTCGGCGCCGGCGAGCATGGAGGCCGGGTGCTCGGGTTCTACTCGCTCGCCCTGGCTCCGCCGGAGCTCGACCTGCTGTTCGTCGGCGACGAAGTGCGACGACGGGGTATTGGACGTCTGCTCGTCGCGCACATGCAGTCCGAGGCCCGTGCCGCCGGGCTCGACCGTGTCAAGGTCGTGTCGCATCTTCCCGCCGAGGACTTCTACCACCGCGCCGGTGTGCGGATCGCGACCGCGCTCGCGAACCTGCCCGCCGTGCCGTGGGGACCGTCCCGAATTCGAGTTTCGCGTTTCTTCGGAATGACGCGGTGTGCCGGTTCCCGGGGCCTCGGCTCCGCCTGCATGGTGGCCGGCGTGCAGGAGCCGCTGGACGCCGCGCGCTCCGTGTCTGCCGTCGTTTTCTGCTCTGGCGGGCTGTCTGCGCCCCGTCGCACAGATGATCTAGCTCGGGCACCCCCAGGACGCCCCTCGGTCTCCTTGGCGACACCGCCAAGAAGGCCGCGATGGCCGCGACGAAGGCGTTGGTCGCCTCCCAGAGGGCCGGGTACACGCGGTCCTCGGCGACGAGCGCCGGGCCGAGACGCACCTCGGAGTCGCCGACGAGCTCCTGGCGGACCGGCTTGGCGCCGATGTCCCGAATGGGCGAGCTACTTCGACGCCGCCGAGCCGGCCGGCGCCGGCACGGGTTGGCCTGGCCGCCGTGCTGTCCGACGAGGGCCAGGTCGAGCGAGGCGCCGCCGCCCGCGTCGGCTCCACTTTTGTGGCCTCTCGGCTCCAACACCTCGCTGGACGCGGCTCGCCCGTACCAGACCGCCGCGGTCGACGATGTACGGACACAGCCGCAGGACCTCGCCGCCGCCCGTCCCACCACGATCGCCGCCCGAGGCCATCAACACGGTGGGGGACAACCCGGAATACCGGGGCAACTGGGCGTCCTTCGCCGCGCTGTGCGGAGTCAGCCCTGTCGAGCGTTCGTCGGGCCGTTCGTGCCATGGTCGATGGATGACTCCCGGTAAGGGGGCCCACAAGGCTGTCCGTCAATGCCGGTCACGAGTGGACGAAGAGTCAGCTCATTTTCAGCTCGCCCAGGCCAGGTTGGGTGCCGGTTCGTTCGAAGCCATCCGGCAGTGATCGAGTCACGCCGTTGTGCCGGGATCGATGGGACGGTCGCGTAGGGCCGTCCCGGACGAGGTCTGACTCTTGAGATCTTTGACCGAAGTGTCCAGTCACAGGCGTGTCGACTGTCGTTGCGGGATGGCGCCTGCTGTCACCGAGCCACGGGGCCTGTCCCTATAGGGGCCTTGCCGAATTTCAGGCGCCATCACGGTTCGGGCCGCCCCAGCGGGCCGGTGCCATTCAACCAGTACGTCACCACGCGGGAGGCGGACCACCATGACGACCAGACAGCGCAGCACCTCCTCCAGCACGGATCCTCCCGTGCGGAGAGAGGTCGTACTGGGCGTGGACACGCACGGCGAGGTTCATGTCGCCGCCGTGATCTCCCCGCTCGGGAAGGTCCTGGGAATCGAGTCCTTTCCGGCGACGGCGGCCGGTTACCGACAACTGCTTGTCTGGGCCCGTAAGCGGGGGACAGTGCGTCGGGCCGGTGTGGAGGGCACCGGCACCTTCGGCGCGGGCCTGTCCCGTTATCTGCTGGCGCAGCAGATCCAGGTGTTCGAAGTGAACCGGCCTGACCGGTCGGCCCGCCGGCTGCTCGGGAAGTCGGACCCGCTCGACGCTCAGGCCGCCGCGCGAGCCGTGCTCAGTGGCCGCGCCCGGGCCCGGGCCAAGTCCGGCGACGGTCCGGTGTACAGCGCCCGGATCTTCAAGCTGGCCAAGGACTCCGCGGTCAAGGCCCGTACCCAGGCGATCAACCAGCTCAAAGCCGTTCTGGTCATCGCCGACCCCGCCCTTCGGGAACGACTGTCCAGCCTGGGCAACCGCGAGCTGTTCCGCACCTGCGCACGCCTCGGCCTACCCGGCGGTGGGGGAGACGAGGACGCGGTGACCCAGGCCACCCACCTGACGTTGCGCATGCTCGCCGAGCGCATCGAACAGCTCACCGGACAGATCAATGAGCTGAACCAACGCCTGACCCGGCTCGTCGAACACCACGCCCCACAGCTGCTCGCACCGGTGGGCATCGGTCCAGACAGCGCCGTCACTCTCCTGATCACCATGGGAGACAACCCCGACCGGCTGAACACCGAGGCGTCCTCTGCTGCCCTTTGCGGAGTCAGCCCCATCGAGTACTCCTCCGGCCGGCGGAGCATGCGCCGGCTCAACTACGGCGGCGACCGGCAGGCGAACGCCGCCCTGCACCGCATCGTGTTCACCCGCCTGCGCCACGACCCGCGCACCCAGGCGTACTACGAACGCCGCACCCAGGAGGGCAAGACCTGCCGTGAGATCATCCGATGCCTCAAGCGATATGCCGCCCGCGAGGTCTTCAATCTGGTCAGACCGGTCCTCCGCCCCCCTACGTTATAGGGGCGTCCGTGAGACGTGAGAGGGTCTGGGGCGTGAGTGAGACACCCCCGAACACCCTGCAATACCGCTTTGACGGGCCAGAAGACGCTCCGGTCCTGATCCTGGGTCCCTCACTGGGTACCACATGGCACATGTGGGACCGTCAGGTCCCGGAGCTGGCCCGGCAGTGGCGGGTCTTCCGGTTCGACCTGCCCGGACACGGCGGCGCCCCCGCGCAGCCGGCCGGCTCGGTCTCCGAGCTGACCGCGCGGCTGCTGGCCACGCTGGACGGGCTCGGCGTGCAGCGCTTCGGCTACGCGGGCTGTGCGCTCGGCGGCGCGGTCGGCATCGAGCTGGCGCTGCGGCACCCGGAGCGGCTGGCCTCGCTCGCGCTGGTCGCCGCCTCGCCGCGGTTCGGCACGGCCGACGAGTTCCGCCAGCGTGGGGTGATCGTACGGACCAACGGGCTCGACCCCATCGCCCGTACCTCGCCCGACCGCTGGTTCACCGGCGGATTCGCCGCCGCCCAGCCCGCGATCACCGAGTGGGCCGTGCAGATGGTGCGCACCACCGACCCCGGCTGCTACGTCGCCGCCTGCGAGGCGCTCGCCGGGTTCGACGTGCGCCCGGAACTGGGCCGCGTCGGAGTGCCGACCCTGGTCCTGGTCGGCTCCGACGACCAGGTCACCGGCCCGGCCGAGGCCCGCACCCTGGTCGCCGGCATCCCCGACGCCCGGCTCGCGGTCGTCCCGGGCGCCTCCCACCTGGTCCCCGTGGAGCAGCCCGCGGCCGTCACCGACCTGCTGGTCAGACACTTCTCGACCGCCTGGCAGCCCGCCCCCGAGCCCGCCACGGGCCAGACGGCCGTCCCGGCGGCCCCCCTCCAGCCGGGTCTTGCCGCGCCGGCGCAGCCCGCGCCCGTCGCCGAGATCGCCCCGGCCGCCGTACCGCAGCAGCTCCCCGGGCGCCCCGACGCCTACGACACGGGGCTCAAGGTCCGCCGGGAGGTCCTCGGCGACGCGCACGTGGACCGCGCCCTCGCCCAGGCCGACGAGTTCTCCGGGGACTTCCAGGAGCTCGTCACCCGGTACGCGTGGGGCGAGATCTGGGACCGCCCGGGCCTCGACCGCCGCACCCGCAGCTGCGTCACGCTCACCGCGCTGGTCGCAGGCGGTCACCTGGAGGACCTCGCCTCCCACACCCGGGCCGCCCTGCGCAACGGACTGACCCCGGGCGAGATCAAGGAGGTGCTGCTGCAGGCGGCCGTCTACTGCGGCGTACCGGCGGCGGGCAGCGCCTTCCGGGTCGCCCAGCAGGTCATCCGGGAGGAGACCACACCCGAGGGGTGACGCGCCCGCGCGGCACCGCGGCAGGCAGGATGGACGTCATGAAGCTCACGAAGATGTCCCACGCCTGCGTCCGGCTGGAGAAGGACGGGCGGACGCTCGTCATCGATCCCGGCGGCTTCAGCGAGCAGGACGCCGCCGCCGGGGCCGACGCCGTCCTGGTCACGCACGAACACCCGGACCACTTCGACGAAGGCCGGCTGCGGACCGCCCTGGAGGCCAACCCGGCCGCCGAGATCTGGACCCTGAGGTCGGTCGCCGAGCAGCTGACCGCGGCCTTCCCCGGCCGGGTGCACACCGTCGGCCACGGTGACACGTTCACCGCCGCGGGCTTCGACGTGCAGGTCCACGGCGAACTGCACGCGGTGATCCACCCGGACATCCCGCGCATCACCAACGTCGGCTACCTGATCGACGGCGGCAAGGTCTTCCACCCCGGGGACGCCCTCACCGTCCCCGGGCTGCCGGTCGAGACGCTGATGCTGCCGGTGATGGCCCCCTGGAGCAAGATCTCCGAGGTCGTCGACTACGTCCGCGAGGTACGCCCGGAGCGCGCGTACGACGTCCACGACGCCCTGCTCACCGACCTCGCCCGCCCTGTCTACGACCGCACGATCGGCACCCTCGGCGGCTCCGAGCACCTGCGGCTGGCACCGAGGGAATCCGCGGAGGTCTGAGCGCCGCACCGGGCGGGCCGCCTTGTCGGACCCGCCCGGTAGGTTGTGAGGCATGCGCATCGCGACCTGGAACGTGAACTCGATCACCGCCCGCCTCCCGAGGCTGCTGGCCTGGCTGGAGAGCAGCGGCACCGACGTGCTCTGCCTGCAGGAGGCCAAGATCGCCGAGGAGCAGTTTCCGTTCGACCGGCTGCGCGAGCTGGGCTACGAGGCGGCGGTGCACGCCACGGGCCGGTGGAACGGCGTGGCGGTGCTCTCCCGTGTCGGCCTGGAGGACGTGGTCAAGGGTCTGCCCGGCGACCCCGGCTACGACGGCGCGGTCGAGCCCCGCGCGATCTCCGCGACCTGCGGTCCGGTCCGCGTGTGGTCGGTGTACGTGCCCAACGGCCGCGAGGTGGACCACCCGCACTACGCCTACAAGCTCCAGTGGTTCCAGGCGCTGAAGGCCGCCGTCGCGGACGACGCGGGCGGCAGCCGCCCGTTCGCGGTGCTGGGCGACTACAACGTGGCGCCGACCGACGACGACGTCTACGACGTGGCGGCCTTCGAGGGCAGCACCCACGTCACCACCGCGGAACGCGCCGCGCTGGCCTCGCTGCGGGAGGCGGGCCTGTCCGACGTCGTCCCCCGGCCGCTGAAGTACGAGCACCCTTTCACGTACTGGGACTACCGCCAGCTCTGCTTCCCCAAGAACCGCGGCATGCGCATCGACCTGGTCTACGGCAACGCGCCGTTCGCCGGGGCCGTGAAGGACGCCTACGTGGACCGTGAGGAACGCAAGGGCAAGGGCGCCTCCGACCACGCGCCGGTCGTGGTCGACCTGGACGTGTAGGAGGGCCTCCGGGGCCTCCGGGACACGCCACCACGTCCACCCTGTGGTGCGCACGGCGGTGCGAGTGTCACGCTGGACGTATGAACATCCCTTTCCTGGGCCACCGGCACTCCAAGGCCGGGGAGGCGGTGCTCCCCGCCGACCCCGAGGGCGTCGCCGACCTCCTCTCCGAGTGCGAGCTGCTGCGCTCCCAGGCGGGGGCGGCGGGAGTCCGACTGGACGACACCCCCGCCTCGTTGGAGGCGCTCGACCAGGTGCTGCCGCGCTGGCGCGACGACGAGGAGACCCTGACCTGGCTGGGCAACGACGCCGGCTTCTACCTGGGCACGGTGATCGTGCGCACGGTGCCCGGCGCGGCCTGGGACATCCAGGCCGGCGGCCCCGTCGTACGGTTGCCCTCCGGCCGTGAGTTCGACGTCGTCACCTCCGGGCACGAGTGGGCCGCGAGCGGGGTGCCCGAGCTGTCACAGCTCTACGCCGAGGTCGCGGAGTCCTAGTCGGTGCCGGGACGTTGAGCGGCGTCGCGGAAGAGCGGTCGCCCCGGCCGGGCGCCCGGCCGGTGGTCGTCGCATAGGATGTGCCCTTCATGGGGTGGCAGTTCACCGAGCCAGACCCGGCCGGCGGCAGCCGGCGATCACTGCTCGCGCAGCGGTACGGACACGTATGACGGGTCCTCCGCGGGTGAGGAGAAGGTCAGCTGCGCGCCGGACGGGTTGTGCTCGATGTAGAGCGGGTCCACCGTGTCGACGACCAGGGCGAGACGGTGCCCGGCCGGAACGTCGTAGGCCGTGGAGAACAGGTCCAGGTCGACGTCGAACGACTGGCCGGGCGTCCGTCCGTGCCAGGTGTACGGCGCGTGGGTGACCAGCTTGCCGAGGCCGAGCGGCCCCACGTCGTACAGGTAGGCGACGAGGGTGCCGCTCTCCTCGGTCGGGGTGAGCGTGGTGTGCAGCTGCGCGGTGCCGCGCACCTGCTGCGCGTCGGCGTACCTCTCCGACTGCCAGACCGCGGCCCAGCGGCGGGGCAGCAGCGGCAGGGACGCGACGGGCGGTACCCGGGCCACCTGGTCGAGGATGCCGGAGAGCAGGACGACCCCGCCGTCCGCGCCCGAGTCGACGTTCGCGTGGATGGTGGTGGAGCCCTGGAGGGCGATCTTCCGGCGGGTGGCGGCGACCGACTTCCAGTCCGGGTAGCCCTCGTAGCCGCCCGACGTACGGGACTTCAGCTGGACCGGCTGCTCGCGGTCGATGCCGTTGTCGGCGCCCTTGAGGTAGTGGTCGAACCAGCGCCCGGTGTCGGTCCACACGTCGTTGGGCAGCCCGAACAGGCCCGTCAGCTCGGCGGTGGCGTGGTCGCCGGGGCGCAGTTCCAGCCGCTTGGGGCCGGTCAGCTTCTGGTAGAAGTCGGCGTACTGGTTGGCCGGGAAGATGCTGTCGCCCCAGGCGTTGGCGAGCATGACGGCCGCGCCGTTCCTGTTCAGATCGTCGACGTAGGTATCGGGGGAACGTTTCTTTCCCCAAGCCACGAGCTCGGGCTCCTTCGCCAGGTTCGAGGCGTAGAAGTCGTCGAAGACCTGGCGGACTTCGGGGCCCTCCCGGCCGGTGACTATGGCCGCGCCGTCCAGCAGGGCGGCTGCCTGGACGTGCTGGGTGCGGCCGGAGTATATGGAGCCGATCAGGTCCGCCCAGCCGCTCAGCGCGGCGACGGCCTTGATCCGCCTGTCGTGCGCGGCGGCCAGCAGGCTGATGCCGGCGCCGTAGGAGACCCCCGCCATCCCCACGTGCTCCGGGTCGGCGGCGGTGTTGGCGAGCGCCCAGTCGATCACCTTGGAGGCGTCGGCCGTGTCGGGCGGCCCCGCCACTTCTATCTCGCCGCCGGACTGCCAGAACCCGCGCACGTTGTACGTGAGCACGATGTACCCGGAGTCGGCGAGCTTCTGGGCCTGGGCGAGGTACTCGGCCTGCGGCAGGCCCCAGCTCGTGGGCAGCACGATCAGGGGGTAGCTGCGGGAGCCGTCGGCGTCCGCGGGCGTCACGACGTTCGCCTTGAGCGGTGTGCCGCCCTCACCGGCGATGTCGACGAACCGCACGCCGTTCTGCGCCGCCTGCGCGGCCGGGGCGAGCCCGAGGACGCCACCGGCGACCAGCGTCGCGGAGACGGCTCCGACGGCGGTCGTACGCAGGGCCTGACGATGGGTTCCCACGGCCACTCCTCACTCGTGTCAATGCAAAGTGACCAGACGGTAACCGGGGTTCCTTACCGGAAGTAACCCACCGGTAAGTTACGTACGGGTAAAGATTGTTGTGGTGTGAAAATATTCAGGGCGCCCGGTGGGAATTGCGTGGCGCCGCGGCTTCGGGCAGGGGCTCCTGCGCGGCGCGCGTCACGTCCGCGACCAGCTCGACGACGTCCGGACCGTAGGCCTCGGAGTTGAGGACCTTCAGCAGCAGCACGAAGGAACCGGCACCGCTCCTGCGCGACAGCCGCTCGTGGTTGCGCGCGAGGTAGCGGGCGGCGGCCTGGTTGGTGATCGAGGTCTGGCCGCAGAACAGGAAGACGGGGCGGGCGTTCTGGCCGCGTCCCGCGGTGAGCCGGGCGAGCAGCACGTACTCCTCCCTGCCGACGTCCAGGCGGTACCGCTCGGAACCGATCTGGAACGCCCCCCGGTCGGGGCCCGGTTCGGCGTCGACGTTCACCCGTATACCGGGGAGCAGCGAGGCGAGGTGGGCCGTCATACGGCGGTTCGAGGCCGGGCCGCCCACGCAGAACTCGGTGCGCTCGCCGAATCCCTGGCGTGCCGTGTCGTGCGGGAGGATCTGGGCGTGGGCGTTGCAGTCCTTGATCAGGGCGGCGAGTTCCAGGAGCGCGAACACGTCGTAGCGCATGACCGACAACTCCGGGCCGCCCGCACCCCGGTTGACCACCAGGAGCGACTCGGAGTTGTCCGGCAGGCCGAAGAACTCCTGCTTGCGGCGGAGCTTGCGCCTCCACAGGTACGTTCGGGCGATCCAGCCCAGCGCGGCGCTGATGCCCGCCGCCACCACGCCCAGGACGATGTTGCGCACGTCGTCGTTCATGGCCGCGCATGCTAGCGGCTCGGCCGTACCCGCGTTCGAGACACCGATGACGACGTCATGACGATGCATTAGGCTGCGCGGACCGTCTCTGGCTGGAGGTGCGGATGCGTCGCCGTGTCGCGCGGAAACTGTCGGTCCTGGCGGTCTCGGCCGCCGTGGTGTCGGTGGGCGCGGCGGCCCCGCCGTCCACCGCGAGCAAGGCCCCGGAGAAGGTCCCGGTCGCCGTCGGCTACGGCGGTGCGGTCGCCAGCGTCGACGCGGACGCCTCCGCGGCCGGCATCGAGGTCCTCAGAAAGGGCGGCAACGCCGTCGACGCCGCCGTCGCCACGGCCGCCGCGCTCGGTGTCACCGAGCCCTACTCCTCCGGCATCGGCGGAGGCGGCTACTTCGTCTACTACAACGCCAAGTCCCGTACGGTGCACACGATCGACGGCCGCGAGACCGCCCCGCAGACCGCCGGCTCCGACCTCTTCCTGGAGAACGGCAAACCGCTGGCCTTCGCCGACGCCGTCAGCAGCGGCCTCAGCGTGGGCACGCCCGGCACACCCGCCACCTGGCAGACGGCGCTGGACAACTGGGGCAGCAGAAAGCTCGGCACGGTCCTCGAGCCCGCCGAGCGGATCGCCCGCGACGGCTTCACGGTGGACGACACCTTCCGCTCGCAGACGGCGTCCAACGAGACCCGCTTCCGCTACTTCCCGGACACGGCCAGGCTGTTCCTGCCGCACGGGCAGCTGCCCGTCGTCGGCTCCACCTTCAAGAACCCGGAACTCGCCCGTACCTACGAGGAACTGGCGAAGAAGGGCGTCGGCGCGATCTACCGCGGCGACCTCGGCAAGGACATCGTGTCCACCGTCGACAACCCGCCGGTCGACAAGAACTCCGGCTGGAACGCCCGCCCCGGCAAGCTGTCCACCAAGGACCTCGCCCTCTACCGCGCCAAGCTCCAGGCGCCGACCAGGACCTCGTACCGCGGCCTGAAGGTGTACTCCATCGCCCCCTCCTCCTCGGGCGGCACCACGGTCGGCGAGGCCCTCAACATCCTGGAGCACACCGACCTCTCCAAGGCGAGCGAGGTGCAGTACCTGCACCACTTCATCGAGGCGAGCCGCATCGCCTTCGCCGACCGGGGACGCTGGGTGGGCGACCCCGCCTTCGAGGACGTACCCACCAAGGGACTGCTCTCGCAGCGCTTCGCCGACTCGCGCGCCTGCCTGATCAAGGACGACGCCGTCCTCACCAGTCCCGTCGCGCCCGGCGACCCGCGGCACCCAGCGGCCTGCGGCACCGGTGGCACGGCGGCCCCGACGACCTACGAGGGCGAGAACACCACCCATCTGACCGTCGCCGACAAGTGGGGCAACGTCGTCTCCTACACGCTCACCATCGAGCAGACCGGCGGCAGCGCCATCACCGTGCCCGGCCGCGGATTCCTGCTGAACAACGAGCTGACCGACTTCTCCTTCACCCCGGCCAACCCGGCCGTGCACGACCCGAACCTGCCCGGCCCCGGCAAGCGGCCGCGGTCGTCGATCTCGCCGACCATCGTGCTCGACCGGCACGACGTGCCCGTGGTGGCGGTGGGTTCGCCCGGCGGCGCGACCATCATCACCACCGTGCTGCAGACCCTGACCGGGTTCCTCGACCGGCATCTGCCCCTGGTGGACGCCATCGCCGCACCGCGCGCCAGCCAGCGCAACGCGGCTCAGACGGAGCTCGAACCGGGGCTCTACGACAGTGCCCTGAGGGCGAAGCTGGAGGCCATCGGCCACAGTTTCAAACTCAACCCGGAGATCGGTGCGGCGACCGGCGTGCAGCGCCTGGGCAACGGGAAGTGGCTGGCCGCCGCCGAGAAGGTACGGCGCGGCGGCGGCTCGGCCATGGTGGTGGACCCGGCACGGTGACCGGGTCCACCGGGGACTACAGCTCGGGAACGGGCGGCTGTTCGGCAAGGTCCGCGACACGGAACACCAGCCGCCCGCCCTCGACGTCCACCGTCACCCGGCTGCCCTCCTCGACCCGGCCGTCGAGCAGCAGCCGCGAGAGCTGGTTGTCCACCTCCCGCTGGATGGTGCGGCGCAGCGGCCGGGCGCCGTACTCGGGCTGGTAGCCGCGCTCGGCGAGCCAGCCCACGGCCGCCTCGGTGAACTCCACCGCCACGCCCTGAGCGGTCAGCAGCCGGCGGGTCCGCCCCAGCAGCAGGTCGGTGATCTGCCGCAACTGCTCGGCGGTCAGCTGGCGGAAGACGACGATCTCGTCGATGCGGTTGAGGAACTCCGGCCGGAAGTGCTCGCGCAGCGGCCTGAGGATCTGCTCCCGCCGAGCCTCCTCGTCCGCCTCCGCACCCGACGGCCCGAACCCGATCCCGGCACCGCGCCGGGTGATCGCCTCCGAACCGAGGTTGCTGGTCATCACGATGACCGTGTTGGTGAAGTCCACCGTGCGGCCCTGCGAGTCGGTCAGCCGGCCGTCGTCCAGCACCTGCAGCAGGATGTTGAAGACGTCCGGGTGCGCCTTCTCCACCTCGTCCAGCAGCAGCAGCGAGTACGGGTGCCTGCGCACCATCTCGGTGAACTGGCCGGCCTCCTCGTGCCCGACGTACCCGGGCGGGGCGCCGACCAGCCGGGACACGGTGTGCCGCTCCTGGTACTCGCTCATGTCCAGGCGGACCATCCGGTCCTCGCTGCCGAACAGCGCCTCCGCCAGCGCCCGGGCCAGCTCGGTCTTGCCGACGCCGGTCGGGCCCAGGAACATGAAGCTGCCGATCGGCCGGTCGGGGCTCGCCAGCCCGGCGCGCGAGCGCAGCACCGCCTCGGCGACCACGCCGACCGCCTCGTCCTGGCCGATCACCCGCTGGTGCAGATGCTCCTCCAGGCCGAGCAGCCGTTCCTTCTCCTCCTGGGTGAGGCGGCTGACCGGGACGCCGGTCAGCCGGGACACCACCTCGGCGACGGCCTCGGCGGTCACCTGGAGGTCCTGGCCCTCGTCGGCCCGGTCCTCGCCGGAGCTCTCGGTGATCCGCCCCTTGAGCTCGGCGATCCGGTCCCGCAGCTGGGTGGCCTGCTCGTACTGCTCGTCGGCGACCGCCTGGTCCTTGTCCCGGGTCAGCTGCTCCAGTTCGCGCTCCATGGCGCGCACGGCCGTGCCCTTCGTCCGGGCGCCCAGCCGGACCCGCGCGCCCGCCTGGTCGATCAGGTCGATCGCCTTGTCCGGCAGGCGCCGGTCGGTGACGTAGCGGTCGGACAGCTCCACGGCGGCGACCAGCGCCTCGTCGGTGTAGCGGACCTGGTGGTGGGCCTCGTACCGGTCGCGCAGTCCGCGCAGGATCTCGATCGCGTCGGCGACGGTCGGCTCGGGCACCAGGATCGGCTGGAACCGGCGGGCGAGCGCCGCGTCCTTCTCGATCCGCCGGAACTCCTCCAGCGTGGTCGCGCCGACGATGTGCAGCTCGCCGCGGGCCAGCGCGGGCTTGAGGATGTTGGCCGCGTCCATCTGCCCGCCCTCGCCGCCGCCACCGGCGCCGACGACGGTGTGCAGTTCGTCGATGAAGACGATCAGCTGGTCGGAGTGGGCGCGGATCTCGCCGACGATGTTGTTCAGCCGCTCCTCGAAGTCGCCGCGGTAGCGGGTGCCCGCGACCACCCCGGTCAGGTCCAGGGCGACCAGGCGGCGCCCGCTCAGCACGTCGGGGACGTCCCCGTCGGCGATCCGCTGGGCGAGCCCCTCCACGATGGCCGTCTTGCCGACACCGGCGTCACCGATCAGCACCGGGTTGTTCTTGCCGCGGCGGGAGAGCACCTCGACGGTCTGCTCGATCTCGCCCTCCCGCCCGATCACAGGGTCGATGCCCCCCTGCCGGGCCAGGTCGGTAAGATCACGGCCGTACTTGTCCAGCGTCGGTGTCGAGGTGGGCCGCTGCCGCTCGGCGGCCCGCGCCCGGTCGGCCTCGGGCGCCTCCTGAGGCAGCGCGGAGGACCCGAACCGGGCCGCGTGCAGAATGTGCCCGGCGGCCGAGTCGGGGTTCGCGGCCAGCGCGCTGAGCACGTGCTCGGGACCGATGTACCCGGCACCGCGGGACCGGGCCAGGTCGTGCGCGTCCAGCAGGGCGCGCTTGGCGGCGGGGGTCAGGGACATCGTCGTCGGGGCAGGTGTCTCGCCCGGCGGATGCTTGGCCGGGCCCGACCGTTCGTCGATCTCCGTCGCCAGCGAGTCCGGGTCCGCCCCGGCCCGGCTGAGCAGGCTGCGGGTGGGCTCGGCGGCGAGCGCGGCGCGCAGCAGGTGCTGGGTGTCCAGGTCCCGGCTGCCGTGCTCGGCGGCGTACTGGGCGGCGCCGCGCACCAGTTCCCGGGCGGGCTGACTGAGCAGACGGCCGATGTCGATCTGGCGCGCGCTGGGATGGGGGCCGGCTCCGCCGAAGAAGCGGGCGAGGAATTCGCCGAAGGGGTCACCCTCCGGGCCGATGAAACCGCTGGTCATCGCTTTCCGTTCCTTCGCTGACGTCTGGCTCCCGCCGGGTAACCGGATAGGGGTGCGCTCATGCCACGATGGCATGTTCTGTTTCCGGCGGCATGTTGTGTTCCGCCCGGTTCGAGGGGCCCCCGTGCCGCCCGCTCTCCTCCGGCGCCGCCCGCTCTCCTCCGGCGCCGGCACCCTCCTTCGGCGCCGGCGGCCTCGTGCCCCTCCGGTTCCACCGCGCCCGTTCTCGTACCGGTATTAGAATGGCGGCATGGTGCGCAACCCCCTCACCCCCGAAGAGCGTGAACGCGGCGAGCGGCTCGGCCGGTTGCTCCGTGAGGCGCGCGGCGCGCGGAGCATGACGGACGTCGCGGCGGAGGCGGGCATCTCGGCGGAGACCCTCCGCAAGATCGAGACGGGCCGCGCTCCGACCCCGGCGTTCTTCACGGTGGCCGCGCTGGCCCGGGCGCTCGGGCTGTCGATGGACGAGGTGGTGGACCGGTGCGCGCCGGTCGCGGTGTGACGCCCGGCGTCCGGAATCCCGCCGACGGGTCAAGATCCCGTTAAGTGCGTGTTCGCACCCCCGTGGAAAACTGCGCGTAGCATGCCCGTAACACACCTGGTGTTGCCTACCGACCGGAGTGCTCCGGTCTGGCGGGAGTTGGGCGATGGCGGTGGATCGACTCCCCGGGCGGGTGCGGGAGTTCGCGAACTACCTGGACGGTCTGCTGGCACGCCTGGATCAGGGCGGCGGCTGGTGCGGGGTGTTCTGGCAGCGCGATCCCGACGGTATGCGGGCCTGTCTCGCGGGGCGTGAAGTACCGCCGTGGGACGTCATGGAGGCGCTTCTGCACGATCTCGCGGTGGCCTACGGGACCGCGACGGCGGGGGCGGAGCGGGAACGGGCCCGGGTTCTGCACGCGGCCGCCCTCACCGCCCACGACGCCCGGCCGGGAGCCCGGGAGGAACTGGGCGACCGGCTCGACGTGATGCTGCGCGAACAGCGGTACGCCGCCGAACGGCAGGCCGAACTGGGCAGGCTGCTGGCCTCGGCCACCACCCCGCAGGAGACCGACAAGCTCCGCCTCGACCTCGCCTGGGCCCGCGACGACCACGAGCGCGCCACCGCCCGGTGCGCGGAACTGCGCGCCCGGACGGCGGCCCTGGACCACCGGACGGTGCACACCACCTCACCCGCCCTGCGCGACACCGGCGGGGACGTGCTCCGGGCCGGTGACGGGCACCCGCACGGAAGCGGTGGGACAGCCCCGGCCGAGCCGGCGGGCCGTCGAGTGCCGCCGGCGTGGGCGGCAGCCGGCGGCCTACCGGCGAACGGCTCCGGCGACGTTCCTTCGACGGTCGCCCCGACGGGTGACCCGGCGGGCCCGCGTCCGGCACACCACACGGCCGCCACCGCCGGCCACCGCACTCCGGGCCCCCGCCCACCGGCCGGCCTCGCGCAGCACACCACCACGGAGGACTTCCTCCGCGAGTACCGCATCCGCCCCCGGACGCCCCGCTTCCGGGCCGACCCGTCCCACGCCGGGCTCACCCCGGCCCCGGCGCCGGGCACCACGGGCGACGCCTGGCCGACCGCGTCCGCGGACGGCACGTCCGTCGCCGGTCCCTCCCCGCGTCCGGGGCTCACGGATGCGGGTGACCCCCGTCCGTCCCACGGCCCGGCGGCAGACGCCCCGGACGGCGCCCCGCGTGCCCATCCCGCCCCGGGCCGGGCCTCCCATGCCGCCGCCGACGACGACGCCCAGCAGGCCGTCGCCGCCGACACCGCGTTCCACGCCTTCCGCCGCCCCGTCCGGCCGCCGGTGCCCGACCAGGAACACCCCGCTCCGCCCGAGCCCGCCCGCGCCTCTGAACCGGCCCGCGCCCCCGAAGATGCTCCCGTCCCCGATCAGGCTCCCGTCCGCGCCCGACAGCGCAAGCGGCGTCGAGGCGGTGCCCGGTTCGCCGGGGCGGCCGAGGGGGTGGCCGCGCCGGCCGTCGTACCGCGGACGCCGGTGCCGCCGCCCGCCGCCGACCCGGCGCCCGGGCCCCGGCGTACTCCGCGCGGTGCCCGATTCGCCGGAGCGGCAACGGAGGAGGTGCGGCCGCCGCAGCCGCGGGCCGGGGAGACCCCCGACCCGGAGGCGTGGCAGGCCGTCGGCGGGGCCGTGGAGAGCCTCGTACGGCTCCGGGCCGAGGGGCGCAGCGGTGAGGCGCACGCCCTGCTGGCCGAGATCGCGCACTGGCCGGCCGCCTGCTTCCCGCTGCTCGCGGCGGAACTCGAGCGCGCCGGGCTCGGCGCGGACTGGGCGACCCTGCTGTGGGAGGCCGCGTCGCTGCCCGCCGACCGGCTGGTCGCCGCGGCCGACGCGCTGGAGGCGGCGGGCCGCTCCGCCGACGGGCAGCACGTCCTGCGGCAGGGTGTCGCCCGGCCCGCCGCGGAGATCGGCGAGGCGGTGCTGGCGCTGGACGCCGAGGGCCGGGAGCGCGAGGTACACGTCCTGCTGGACGCCTGCGTCCGGGTCCGCACCCCCGAGGAGGCCGCCCGCTGCGTCGTGCTGGACCCGGGGCGCCTGGTTCCGCTGCTGCTCCAGGCCGCGCGGGACGTCTCGCAGGAGCGGCACTGGGACGTCCTGCACGCCGTCCGGGTCGCCGGATTCACCGCCTGACCGCCCTGGCGCCGGCCCTGACCGCCATGGCACCCGCCGCCCGTCGATCGTCCACTGGAGTGCGAAACACGATCGACCCAGCGGGTTGACGACGATGGTCTTGGCAAGGCCGTCCGGGAGGCTTACGTTCGTCCCTCTACGGCCCCGCGTCTACGGGCGTAGAGGGATGAACGTCCCGTCGAAGGAGCAGCTCATGGCGAACGTCGTCCGCGCCGCACTGGTCCAGGCCACCTGGACCGGTGACACCGCGTCCATGGTGGCCAAACACGAGGAGCACGCCCGCGAGGCCGCCCGGCGGGGCGCCAAGGTCATCGGGTTCCAGGAAGTGTTCAACGCGCCCTACTTCTGCCAGGTCCAGGAGCCGGAGCACTACCGCTGGGCCGAGCCGGTGCCCGACGGGCCGACGGTCAGCCGGATGCGGGAACTGGCCCGCGAGACCGGCATGGTGATCGTCGTCCCGGTCTTCGAGATCGAGCAGTCGGGTTTCTACTACAACACCGCGGCGGTGATCGACGCCGACGGCAGCTACCTCGGCAAGTACCGCAAGCACCACATCCCGCAGGTCAAGGGCTTCTGGGAGAAGTACTACTTCAAGCCGGGCAACCTCGGCTGGCCCGTCTTCGACACCGCCGTCGGCAAGGTCGGCGTGTACATCTGCTACGACCGGCACTTCCCGGAGGGCTGGCGGCAGCTCGGTCTGAACGGCGCCCAGCTCGTGTACAACCCCTCCGCCACCCACCGCGGGCTGTCCTCCCACCTGTGGCGGCTGGAGCAGCCGGCGGCGGCCGTCGCCAACGAGTACTTCGTCGCCGCGATCAACCGGGTCGGCGTCGAGGAGTACGGCGACAACGACTTCTACGGCACCAGCTACTTCGTCGACCCGCGCGGACAGTTCGTGGGGGAGCCCGCGAGCGACAGCAAGGAGGAACTCGTCGTCCGCGATCTCGACTTCGACCTCATCGAAGAGGTGCGGCAGACGTGGGCGTTCTACCGCGACCGCCGCCCCGACGCCTACGAAGGGCTGGTGCAGCCGTGACCAAGGACCTGCTGGGCCGCCACCGGGCCGTCCTGCCCGACTGGCTCGCCCTCTACTACGAGGACCCGATCGAGCTCACCCACGGCGAGGGCCGGTACGTCTGGGACGCCTCCGGCAAGCGCTACCTCGACTTCTTCGGCGGCATCCTCACCACCATGACCGCGCACGCGCTGCCCGAGGTGACCAAGGCGGTGAGCGAGCAGGCCGGGCGGATCATCCACTCCTCGACCCTCTACCTCAACCGGCCGATGGTCGAACTCGCCGAGCGCATCGCCCAGCTGTCCGGCATCCCGGACGCCCGGGTCTTCTTCACCACCTCCGGCACCGAGGCCAACGACACGGCCCTGCTGCTCGCCACCACCTACCGGCGCAGCAACACGATCCTGGCGATGCGCAACAGCTACCACGGCCGCTCCTTCAGCGCGGTCGGCATCACCGGCAACCGCGGCTGGTCCCCGACCTCCCTGTCCCCGCTGCAGACCCTGTACGTCCACGGCGGTGTACGCACCCGCGGCCCGTACGCCGCGCTGAGCGACGAGGAGTTCACCGCCGCCTGCGTCGAGGACCTGAAGGACCTCCTCGGCCACACCCGCCCGCCCGCCGCGCTGATCGCCGAACCCGTCCAGGGCGTCGGCGGCTTCACCTCCCCGCCCGACGGCCTCTACGCCGCCTTCCGCGAGGTCCTGCGCGAGCAGGGCGTCCTGTGGATCGCCGACGAGGTGCAGACCGGCTGGGGCCGCACCGGCGACCACTTCTGGGGCTGGCAGGCGCACGGCCGCAGCGGACCGCCGGACATCCTCACCTTCGCCAAGGGCATCGGCAACGGCATGTCCATCGGCGGGGTCGTCGCCCGCGGCGAGATCATGAACTGCCTGGACGCCAACAGCATCGCCACGTTCGGCGGCACCCAGATCACCATGGCGGCGGGCCTGGCCAACCTGACCTACCTGCTGGAACACGACCTGCAGGGCAACGCCCGGCGCGTCGGCGGCCTGCTGATCGAGCGGCTGCGGGCCGTCGCCGCCCAGCTGCCCGGCGTACGGGAGGTACGCGGACGCGGACTGATGATCGGCGTCGAGCTGGTGAAACCCGGGACCGACCGGGCCGACCCACAGGCGGCCGCGGCGGTGCTGGAGGCGGCCCGCGCCGACGGACTGCTGATCGGCAAGGGCGGCGGCCACAACACCAGCGCCCTGCGCATCGCACCCCCGCTGTCCCTGACCGTCGCGGAGGCCGAGGAGGGCGCCGCGATCCTCGAACGCGCTCTGCGCAGCACCTGGTAGCACCGCCCGGGCCGCGCCCGGCGGCACTCGAGCAAGGGGAAGGACGGCCATGGCCACCACCACCTTCGAGACCCTGCAGAGCCTGGAACCCGCCCTGTCGGTACGGCAGGTCCTCGGCCTGGAGCGGGTGCTCGCCGGGGAACCCGAGGTGGTGGCCGGCGCCGACCGGCTCGACCGGCCCGTACGCTGGGTGCACGTCGCCGAGGCCCCCGACGTCGGCGTCATGCTCACCGGCGGCGAGATGGTGCTGACCACCGGTGTGCTGCTCGCCGGCGACGAGAGTAAGCAGGCCGAGTACATCCAGTCGCTGCACCGCGCGGAGGCCGCGGCCGTCGTCCTCGGGCTCGGCCGGGCCTTTCCCGCCCCGCCGGACGTGATGCGCCGGGCCGCCGAGCGGTGCGGGCTGCCCCTGGTCGTGCTGCACCGCCCGTTCCCCTTCGCCGAACTGACCGAGGAGGTGCAGTCCCGGCTGGTACGCCGGAAGTTCGCCGCCGTGAGCCTCTCGGAGGCGGTACGCACGGCCCTCACCGGGCTCATCACCGCGGGAGCCCCGCTGCAACGGCTCCTCGACGAGGTGGCCCAGCACAGCGGCTGCCCCGTCGTCGTCACCAACCTCGCCCACCGCGTCCTGGCCACGGCGGGGGAGCGGTCCGCCGTGGACGACGTACTGCGCGACTGGGAACGCATCGCCCGGCAGGCCGGCGGTGCCCCGGGCGACGGCTGGATCCGCGCCGATCTCGGCGGACGCGGCGAGCGGTGGGGGTGGATCGTGCTGTGCGGCCACCGGGGCGACACCGCCACCGGACGGCTGCTCGCCGACCGCGCCGCCGAGGCGCTGGTCCTGCACCGCATGCTCGGCGGGGGCTCGGCCCACACCTGGGAGGAGCAGTCCGCGCAGAGCCTGCTCACCGACCTGGTCTCCGGCGTCGTACCGGCCCGCCAGCTGCTGCCCCGGGCACGCGCCGCCGGGCTCCCGGTCAACCGCCGCACCTTCGTGCCGCTCGTCGTACGGGACGCGGAGCCCGCGGGGCTCGACCGCATGCTGCGGCTGCTGGGTCTGCCGGGGATCGTCGCCGAGCTCGCCGACGGCGCCACCGCGGTGCTGCTCAGCCTCCCCAGGGACCAGGACGCCGAGGCGCTGGCCGGGCACTTCGCGGCCCGGCTGCGCACCGAGTCCGGTCAGGCCCGCACGGTGGTCGCCGCCGCCGATCCGCGGACCGCCTGGGACGACGTGCCCGCGGGGCTGCGCGAGGCGCAGCACGTCGCCGACGCCGTGGCCGACTCCTCGGCCGCCCTGGGCCTCCCGGCGGTGGTCCGCCTCAGGGACGTCCATCTGCGCGGCCTCGTAAGGCTGTTGAGGGACGACCCGCACGTGCAGTCGTTCGCGGAGCGGGAGCTGGACGGGCTGCTGTGCCCGTCCGACGACGACCTGCTGTCCGTGCTGCGCACCTATCTGGCCACCGGGCGCAACAAGTCCCGCACCGCCCAGCTCCACCACGTCTCCCGGCCCGCGCTCTACCGCCGGCTGGAAGCGATACAGGGCCGGCTGGGTGTCGACCTCGACGACTTCGAGCAGGCCGCGTCCGTGCACATCGCGCTCCTCGCGCACGACGCGCAACAGCGCTGAAACATACGATGACCTGCGAAAACGGCGGTGAAACATGGGCTCGCGAAAGGGTGACACCGTGGCACGCCGCAGGCCCGCAGACGTGACACCGTGCAACTCAAAGCCGGTTTTCGGACTTCCTACTCTTCTGGCACACCGAGCTCTTCTCGCACACCGAGCGACCGGAGGTCCCGATGAGCAGAGTGATCCGTGCCGCCCTCTTCCAGACCGCGTGGACCGGCGACAAGGAGTCGATGATCCGGGTGCACGAACAGGCGGCCCGCGACGCGGCCGCGCAGGGCGCCCAGGTGCTGTGCTTCCAGGAACTGTTCTACGGCCCCTACTTCTGCCAGGTCCAGGACAAGGCGTTCTACGAGTACGCGGAAGCGATCCCGGACGGTCCGATCGTCAAGCGCTTCCAGGCACTCGCCAAGGAACTGGGCATCGTCCTCATCCTGCCGATGTACGAGGAGGAGCAGCCCGGCGTCCTGTACAACACGGCGGCCGTGATCGACGCGGACGGCTCGTACCTCGGCAAGTACCGCAAGCACCACATTCCCCAGGTGCCCGGTTTCTGGGAGAAGTTCTACTTCCGTCCGGGCAACCTCGGCTGGCCGGTCTTCGACACCAAGGTCGGTCGGATCGGGGTCTACATCTGCTACGACCGGCACTTCCCGGAGGGCTGGCGGGCCCTCGGCCTGGCCGGTGCCGAGATCGTCTTCAACCCGTCGGCCACCTCGCGCGGCCTGTCCGCCTACCTGTGGCAGCTGGAGCAGCCGGCCGCGGCCGTCGCCAACGAGTACTTCGTCGGCGCGATCAACCGGGTCGGCGTGGAGGAACTGGGCGACAACGACTTCTACGGGACGACGTACTTCGTCGACCCGGAGGCCCAGTTCGTGGGCGAGGTGGCGTCCGACAAGGAGCCCGAACTGGTCGTCCGCGACCTGGACATGGCCAAGCTGCGCGAGGTCCGCGACCGCTGGCAGTTCTACCGGGACCGCCGCCCCGACGCCTACCCCCCGCTGACCGCACCCTGACCGCACCGTCCACCCTGGCAGGAGAGGGACCATGAGCAGCCGTACCGTCATCCGCGGTGGTCTCGTCATCACCGCGTCCGACGAGATCCACGCCGACGTCCTGATCGAGGACGGCCGGATCGCCGCCCTCGCCGCCTCCGGCACCCCGGCAGCCGAGGCCTTCACCGCCGAGCGAAGCGAGATGGGGGCACCCCCGCCCGAAGGGTGGGGGACGGTCATCGACGCCACCGGGAAGTACGTCATCCCGGGCGGCGTCGACGCCCACACCCACATGGAGCTGCCCTTCGGCGGCACCTTCGCCTCCGACACCTTCGAGACCGGAACCCGGGCCGCCGCCTGGGGCGGCACCACCACGATCGTCGACTTCGCGGTGCAGAGCGTCGGACGGTCCCTGCGCGAGGGCCTGGACGCCTGGCACGCCAAGGCCGAGGGCAACTGCGCCGTCGACTACGGCTTCCACATGATCGTCTCCGACGTCAACCAGGAGACGCTGAAGGAGATGGACCTGCTGGTGGAGGAGGGCGTGACCTCCTTCAAGCAGTTCATGGCCTACCCGGGCGTCTTCTACAGCGACGACGGCCAGATCCTGCGCGCCATGCAGCGCTCCGCCGAGAACGGCGGCCTGATCATGATGCACGCGGAGAACGGCATCGCCATCGACGTGCTGGTGGAGCAGGCACTGGCACGCGGCGAGACGGACCCGAGGTACCACGGCGAGGTTCGCAAGGCCCTGCTGGAGGCCGAGGCCACCCACCGCGCCATCAGGCTCGCCCAGGTGGCGGGCGCCCCGCTGTACGTCGTGCACGTATCGGCCATGGAGGCGGTCGCCGAGCTGGCCCGGGCGCGCGACGAAGGGCTCCCCGTCTTCGGCGAGACCTGCCCGCAGTACCTGTTCCTGTCCACCGACAACCTCGCCGAGCCCGGCTTCGAGGGCGCCAAGTACGTCTGCTCGACACCGCTGCGGCCCAGGGAACACCAGGCCAGGCTCTGGCAGGGCCTGCGCACCAACGACCTGCAGGTGGTGTCGACGGACCACTGCCCCTTCTGCTTCGCGGGCCAGAAGGAGCTCGGCCGCGGCGACTTCTCCAAGATCCCCAACGGTCTGCCGGGCGTGGAGAACCGCATGGACCTCCTCCACCAGGCCGTCGTCGACGGACACATCAGCCGCCGCCGCTGGATCGAGATCGCCTGCGCCACCCCGGCCCGCATGTTCGGCATGTACCCGAAGAAGGGCACCATCGCCCCGGGCGCCGACGCCGACGTCGTGATCTACGACCCGCACGCCGAGCAGGTCATGTCAGCCGAGACCCACCACATGAACGTCGACTACTCGGCGTACGAGGGCAGGCGCACCACCGGCCGGGTCGAGACCGTGCTCTCGCGCGGCGAGCCCGTCATCACCGAGCGGGAGTACACCGGACGCGCCGGGCACGGCGTCTACACCCCGCGCTCCACCTGTCAGTACCTCAACTAGGAGTGGCGCCCATGGACTTCGGACTCGTCCTGCAGACCGACCCGCCGGCCTCCCGCGTCGTCAGCCTGATGCAGCGCGCCGAGCGCAACGGCTTCACCCACGGCTGGACCTTCGACTCCGCCGTGCTCTGGCAGGAACCCTTCGTCATCTACAGCCAGATCCTCGCGAACACGGAGCGCCTGAAGGTCGGCCCGATGGTCACCAACCCGGGCACCCGCACCTGGGAGGTCACCGCCTCCACCTTCGCCACCCTCAACGACATGTTCGGCAACCGCACCGTCTGCGGCATCGGCCGCGGCGACTCCGCCATGCGCGTCGCGGGCCGCAAGCCCAACACCCTCGCCCGGATCAGCGAGGCCATGAAGGTCATCCGGGCGCTCGGCCGGGGCGAGGAGGCCGACCTCGGCGGCACGGTGGTCAGGTTCCCGTGGATCAAGCCGGGCGCCGAACTGCCCGTGTGGATGGCGGCGTACGGGCCCAAGGCGCTGAGGATGACCGGCGAGGAGGCCGACGGGTTCATCCTCCAGCTGGCCGACCTGTATCTGACCGAGTACATGGTCAAGGCCGTGAAGGACGCGGCCCGCGCCGCCGGACGCGACCCGTCCGAGGTGAGGATCTGCGTCGCCGCCCCCGCGTACGTCACCGAGGACGACTCGCCCGAGGCGCTCGCCCACGCCCGCGAGCAGTGCCGCTGGTTCGGCGGGATGGTCGGCAACCACGTCGCCGACCTGGTCGCCAAGTACGGCGAGCACTCCGCGGCCGTACCCGACGAACTCACCGACTACATCAAGGCCCGCCAGAGCTACGACTACGCCCACCACGGGCGCAGCGGGAACCCCGACACCCAGTTCGTGCCGGACGAGATCGTCGACCGGTTCTGCCTGATCGGCCCGGTCGGCAAGCACATCGAGAAACTGAACGCGCTGCGCGAGCTCGGCGTCGACCAGTTCGCGGTGTACGACATGCACGACGCGCAGGAAAAGGTCATCGACGTCTACGGGACGCAGGTGATCCCCGCCGTCAACTCCTGAACCGCTCCCGCCCCTCCTTCCCACCCCCCACTCCTGGTCACCCCTCCCCACCTCCCCGGGGAGGGGCGAGTGCCCGCACGGCCTCTCCCGTCCCACCTCGTTCGATTGGCCTGCCCATGACCGACACCGCTCCCACCGCCATACCGCCGACCTCCCAAGTCACCCTCGCCGACGGCCGGGTGGAGATCGCCGCCGGGGCGCCGCAGCCCAGCGGCCCCTACGCCAACGAGGACCTGCTCCCGGTTCCGGTGGCCGGACGCACCTGGACCACCTACAACTTCTCCGCGCTGTGGGTCGGCATGGCCCACAACACGGCCTCCTGGACCCTCGCCTCCGGGCTCATCGCCGTGGGGATGGACTGGAAGCAGGCGGTGTTCACCATCGCCCTGGCCAACCTGATCGTGCTCGTGCCGATGCTGCTCACCGGGCACGCGGGACCGAAGTACGGCATCCCCTTCCCCGTCTTCGCCCGCGCCTCCTTCGGCGTGCGCGGCGCCAACCTCCCGGCCGTGGTACGGGCGTTGGTGGCCTGCGGCTGGTTCGGCATCCAGACCTGGATCGGCGGCGAGGCCATCTACTTCCTCGCCGGGAAGCTGATCGGCGACAGCTGGTCGAACGCCTCGCACATCGGCGGCTACGCCTGGACCATGTGGCTGTCGTTCGCGCTCTTCTGGGCGATCCAGGTCGCGATCATCTACCGGGGCATGGAGACCATCCGCCGCTTCGAGAACTGGGCGGCGCCCTTCGTCCTGGTCGGCGCCTTCGTGATGCTGTGGTGGATGAGCAGCAAGGCCGGCGGCCTCGGCCCGCTGTTCGACCAGCCCTCCAAGCTGGGCTGGGGCGGCGACTTCTGGAAGCTGTTCTGGCCCTCCCTCATGGGCATGATCGGCTTCTGGTCCACGCTGTCGCTGAACATCCCGGACTTCACCCGGTACGGCAGGAGCCAGAAGGCGCAGACCCGGGGCCAGGCGCTCGGCCTGCCGACCACGATGACCCTCTTCGCCTTCCTCTCCGTGCTGGTGACCTCCGGCTCGCAGGCGGTGTACGGCAAGCCGATCTGGGACCCGGTCCAACTGGCCGCGCGGACCGACAGCGTGGTGGGTCTGCTGTACGCGCTGGTGACCGTGCTGGTGGCGACCCTGTCCGTCAACATCGCGGCCAACCTGGTCTCACCGGCGTTCGACTTCTCCAACATCGCGCCCCGCCGGATCAGTTTCCGTACCGGCGCCCTCGCCACCTGTGTCCTCGGCGTGCTGATCTTCCCCTGGAAGCTGTACTCCGACCCGCAGGGCTACATCTTCACCTGGCTCGGCCTGGTCGGCGGCCTGCTCGGCACGGTCGCCGGCATCCTCATCGCCGACTACTGGATCCTGCGCCGCACCCGCCTCGACCTCACCGACCTCTACCGCACGGGCGGCCGGTACTGGTACGAGGGCGGCTGGAACTGGCGGGCGGTCGTCGCCTTCCTGGCCGGCGGCGTGCTGGCCGTCGGCGGCGCCAGTTTCAAACCGCTGATCGACGGCCGGCCCGTCCCCGCGCTGGCCTCCCTCGCCGACTACGGCTGGGCCGTGGGACTCGGCACGTCGCTGGTGCTGTACCTGGCGCTGATGCAGCTGACGGGGCGGAAGGCAACCGTGGTCTGACGTGCCGCCGGCCCCGGAGGGCGTCAGCCGCTCCTGCTGCCCTCCAGGGCCGTCACCGCGTCCTTGGCCGCCTTGATGGCGCCCGTGTTGATCGCATCCGTGCCGGGCGCCTTCTTCGTCCCGAAGTCGCTGCCGTTGTACGTCACCACCACCAGCGCGTTGGAGACCCGCACCAGCACCACGCCCTCGCGGGTCTGCTGCTTGTCCTCGGTGGTCAGGTTCACCACCGAGTACCCGGAGTCACCGACGCCCGGAACGTCCCCTCCGCCGCTCTTGTCGGTGATGCGCTGCTTGTACTCCTGCTCGGCCGCCTGGCTCGACCCCATGAGCTCGAACGACACGTCGAGCCAGCGGTAGTCGTACCCCTTCAGGGCGTTCCAGGAGCAGGTGCGGCGCAGCTTGGTGTCCGTGGACCGGATCTCCTTGCCCGCCGTCTTCGCCCCGGGCACCAGCGATGTGACGGTCTTGGGCGTGATGCTGCCGCAGGGTGCGGGCGCGACGGTGTACGTCCTGGACGCCGCGGTGGCGGAGGGCGCCGAGGGCGCCGGGGCGGCCGCACCGGCCACGGCCGGCCGGTGCCCGGCGGCCGGCGCCGGCGGACCGGACGCCAGCGCCCAGCCGGCCGTGGCCAGTACGGCCACCGGCGACAGACGCGCGGTCAGGGCGAGCGGCAGGGGAAGTGAGGGCACGGCGCACTTCTCGTGAGGGAGCGGTGTGCGGCACGGAGGGGTCCGTACCGCCGGGGGGACGACAGTGTCACACGACTCCCTGTGGGGTGGAAGTGCGAACTCGCTCCGTGCCTGCTTGATCACTTCGGGACAGGTGCGCGAGGCAGTCGAGAGCCCGCGGCGTATCGCCGGCCACGCGCGTGCTCGGCGCTCCTGCTCCGACACGGGACCGCCGTGGACGATCTCGCCGACCAGGCCCTCGGCATCGATCACGGCGTCGACCTCGAGGCCCTGGGCGAGAAGGCCGCCGGCCGCAGGCCGAGGTCACAGTTTCAGGAACACGGTCAGGGCCATGAAGGCGGCGAACGCGATGCCCAGGGCGGGGATCAGGACCGGGTACGCCACGGCGACCAGCCCGGCGAGCGTCGTGCCCAGGAGGGCGATGGCCACGGAGTGGCGGTCCTGCGGGTCGTTGGACATGGAGTCGACCTCCTGTGGGAGTGGTCCGCGGGTCGGAAACGTCTGCCGTCCCGCAAGGCGGGGCGAGGGCGGAACGTGTGGCTCGGCGAGCAACCGGGACCAGGACAGCAGAGATCCGGGCCCCTGGGCAGCCGCAGATCCCCTTATCGCACGGCAACTACGAACACCGTCGCATTGCCGGGAAAGCCCCTGTTGGGAAGGCCCGTTCAATTACGGTGTTGGCCTACGGCTGAGGGGAATTCATGACGACTTACCCTGCTCGCCCGCTGCCGGATCCGGCACAGGTGACGTCCTCGCTGCAACTCGCGCTCGCCGCGAAGGAGCTCATGGCCTGCCTGGACCTCAGCGGCAACCAGGTCGCCAAGAAGGGAAACCTGTCGACCGGGACCGTCTCCGGCCTGCTCAACGGCAGGGTCTTCCCCCGGGAAGCCACCTTCAAGGCGTTCATCACGGCGGGATGCGGGCAGACCTGGGAGCCGTGGCTTCAGGCATGGCGGCGGGCTCACCAGGACGACCTGCACCGGCGTCCCACCGAGAGCCTGGCCGTGGAGGTCCACGAAGCCCGGAGCAGGATCGAGGTGCTCGAGCAGGCCCTCGCAGCCGCGGCCGAGAGGCTCTCGGAGCTGGAGGAGCGCGTCACCGTCGGCCTCGACGCCCGGCGTACGGACGAGGCTGCCGAACGCGAAGAGGCACGCCGCCGGACCGACGCCATGGTCCAGCTCCTCGAAGCGGTGCCGGCACCCCGATTCGCAGTGGAGCGTTGGGACCATCGCTCATCCGGAAGCCGGCCGCTGTACGACATCTCCGCAGTGGACAAATTCCTCCAGGAGGTACGGACGCGGTCGAATGAAAGCCTTCTGAAACACCTGCTCAGAACGCATCCCGGAACGTTCAGGGATCCAGGCGGAGGTCAGACCTGCGGATACCGCGCCTTCGAGGTCGACCTCTACATGTCACAGCTTCGCCTGGCACTGGGCATCGACAGCCCCGACCCGAACCGGCTCCCGGGCCCCGCCCGGCCACTGCGCCACGGGCAGCAGCAGGCGCAGTCAGACCGGGGCGTGGAGCCGGAAAACGAGGTGGCGGGGTTCTCGAATTGACCGCCCGCGGTCGGCCGGGACGCGTGGCCGCGATGATTGCACCATCTCCGGCTCGTCGGGGGCGATCGATGGCCTTCTGGGGGAGTGGAAGGAGGAGGTCCCTGGTGTCAATAGATTCTCCCCAGGACCCGTCCTGACGGCCCGTCGCCCGGGCCGGTACGCGTAAACAGCGAGGTGAGAGGCCGTATGTTCACGACCCGCCCCACCCTCCAGGGCACCTTCGGCATGGTGTCGTCCACCCACTGGCTGGCCTCCCAGTCGGCGATGGCCGTGCTGGAGGACGGCGGCAACGCCTATGACGCGGCCGTCGCCGGCGCGTTCGTGCTGCACGTCGTCGAGCCGCACCTCAACGGGCCCGCGGGTGAGGTGCCGATGCTGCTCGCCCCGGCCGGCGGCGAGGTGCGCGTGCTGTGCGGGCAGGGCGTGGCGCCGGCAGGGGCCACGGCCGCGCACTACAGGGGACTCGGGCTGGATCTCGTTCCCGGCACGGGGCCGCTCGCCGCGGCCGTGCCCGGCGCGTTCGACGCCTGGATGCTGCTCCTGCGCGACCACGGCACCAAGTCCCTCGACGACGTCCTGAAGTACGCCGTCGGATACGCCGAGCACGGGCACGCGCCCGTGGAGAACGTCGGCGCCACCGTGGAGACGGTACGGGAGCTGTTCGAGACCGAGTGGACCTCCTCGGCGGCGGTGTACCTCCCCGGCGGCCGGGCACCCCGGACCGGCGAGCTGCTGCGCAACCCCGCCCTGGCCGCCACCTGGAAGCGGCTGCTCGCCCTGACCGCCGGGGCCGGGGACCGTGAGGCACGCATCGAGGCCGCCCGCGAGGTCTGGCGCACGGGCTTCATCGCCGAGGCGCTCGTCCGGCAGGCCGCCCGCCCCACCCTCGACACCAGCGGCGAACGGCACACCGGCACACTCACCGCCGCCGACCTCGCCGGGTGGTCCGCGACCTACGAGACGCCGGTGACGTACGACTGGAACGGCTGGACCGTGTGCAAGGCAGGTCCCTGGAGCCAGGGCCCCGCCCTGCTCCAGCAACTCGCCCTGCTCCCGCCGGAACTGCCCCCCTACGGCTCGGCCGACCACGTCCACCTGCTCGTCGAGGGCTGCAAGCTGGCCATGGCCGACCGGGAGGCCTGGTACGGGGACGCGGCCGGGGTCCCGCTGGACGCGCTGCTGTCGGAGGGCTACAACGCCGGGCGGCGGCGGCTCGTGGGCGCGCAGGCCTCCTACGAACTGAGGCCCGGCAGCCCCGGCGGGCGGGAGCCCCGGCTGCCCCTCCACGCGCGCGTGAGGACCGACGCGGAACCGGGCTTCGACCCGATGGGCGTCGGCGAGCCCACCGTGATGAAGATCCCGGGGGAGGCCGAGGTCTCCGCCCATGGCGGCACGCGTGGCGACACCTGCCACCTCGACGTCGTCGACCGCTGGGGCAACATGATCGCCGCGACGCCGAGCGGTGGCTGGCTCCAGTCCAACCCGGTCGTCCCCGAGCTCGGCTTCCCCCTCGGCACCCGGCTGCAGATGGCCTGGCTGGAGGAGGGCCTGCCGAACACCCTCACTCCCGGCCGCCGCCCCCGCACCACCCTCACCCCGTCCCTGGCGCTGCGCGACGGCGTGCCCGTCATGGCCTTCGGCACCCCCGGCGGCGACCAGCAGGACCAGTGGCAGCTGCAGTTCTTCCTGGCCGCCGCCCTGCGAACCCCCGTCCGCGGCGGCCTCGACCTCCAAGGTGCCATCGACGCACCGAACTGGCACAGCGACAGCTTCCCGAGTTCCTTCTACCCGCGCGGCACCCGCCCCGGCAGCGTGACCGTCGAGTCCCGCCTCGCCCCGGAGACCGTCGGCGAACTCCGGCGCCGCGGCCACCATGTCACGGTCGGTCCGGCCTGGTCGGAGGGCCGCCTCTGCGCGGTCGCCCGGGATCCGGAGAGCGGCATCCTGTCGGCGGCGGCCAATCCGCGCGGAATGCAGGGGTATGCGGTGGGACGGTGACCCCGCTTCTTCAACCCGATTCCACCCGGTGTCCACCACCCCGGCGGGGATTGTCAGTGCCACGTGCTCTCATGGGGGCATGACCGGACACACGGAAACCATCGACGAGTTTCTCGACACGTTCCTCACCCGCCACGCGGCCGACGTGGAGGAAGCGATCCGCAAGGCGGCCGCCGCCGAGATCCTGCCCCGCTTCCGCCGGCTCGCCGCGCACGACATCGACCAGAAGAGCGGCCCCCACGACCTGGTGACCGACGCCGACCGCCTGGCGGAGCTCCACCTCACCGACAGGCTCGGCGCACTGCTGCCCGGCTCCCTCGTCGTCGGCGAGGAGGCGGTGCACGCCGACCCGGCGACGTACCGGGCCATCCAGGGCGACGCACCCGTGTGGATCATCGACCCCGTCGACGGCACACGGCAGTTCGTGCACGGCGACGAGGGCTTCTGCACGCTGGTGGCCCTCGCCCACCGCGGCGTCACGCTCGCCTCCTGGACCTACGCGCCCGTCCACGACCGACTGGCCACCGCCGTCCGGGGCAAGGGCGCCTTCCTGGACGGCGAACCGCTGCACGCCGGCACCCCCGACCCCGGCCGGGACCTGCGCGTCGCCACCTCCCACCCTGACTTCACCACCGACGAGCAGAAGCGGGCCCTGCTCGGCCTGTGGACGCAGGGCGTCGCGCCCCGCCCCTGCGGCTCCGCGGGCCTGGAGTACCTGGCCGTCGCCCGCGGCGAGTTGGACGCGACCGCCTTCTCCTGGGAGGCGGCCTGGGACCACACGGCCGGGCTGCTGCTGGTCGAGGAGGCGGGCGGCGCCCACCTCACGCTCGCGGGCGAACCGTTCCGGATCACCGGCGGCAACGCCCTGCCCTTCACCGCGGCCCGGGACGCGGCCACCGCCCGCCGGGTGGTGGACCTGCTGCTGCCCCGGGCCTGACCGGCCGCCCGCACCACCCGGGTGAACCCACCCGCGCCGGGGACCGCCCGTGCCCCGGCATATGCTGAAGCCGAGTGGCCATGGCTGACGAAGGGGTCCCAAGGTGCCGTCGATGCTCGATGCGGTCGTGGTGGGTGCGGGACCGAACGGCCTGACGGCCGCCGTGGAACTGGCCCGCCGCGGATTCTCCGTCGCCCTCTTCGAGGCCCGCGACACCGTGGGCGGGGGAGCCCGCACCGAAGAGCTCACCCTGCCCGGCTTCCGCCACGACCCCTGCTCCGCGGCCCACCCCCTCGGCATCAACTCGCCGGCCTTCCGCGCGATGCCCCTGGAACGGTACGGCCTCGAGTGGCTGCAGCCGGAACTGCCCATGGCCCACCCGTTCCCGGACGGCACGGCCGCCGTGCTGGCCCGGTCCGTCGCCGAGACGGCGGCCTCCTTCGGGCCGCGCGACGCGGGGGCCTACCGCAGGCTGGTCACCCCGTTCCTGACCCGGTGGGACACCCTGGTCCGGGACTTCATGTCCCTGCCGCTCACCGCACTCCCGCGCGACCCGGTGACCCTGGCCCGGTTCGGCCTGGCCGGGCTGCCGCCCTCCACCTGGCTGATGCGCCGCTTCCACGACGAGCGCGCCAAGGCCCTCTTCTCCGGTCTCGTCGCCCACGTCATCGCACCCCTCGACGGCTTCGCCACCGGCGCCATCGGCCTGGTCTTCGCCCTGTCCGCACACGCCCGCGGCTGGCCCGTGGCCCGCGGCGGCTCCCAGTCCGTCTCCGACGCCCTCGCCGCCTACCTGAAGGACCTCGGCGGCACCGTGCACACCGACTACGAGGTCAAGCGCCTCGACGACCTGCCGCCCGCGCGCGCGTACGTCTTCGACACCTCACCCACCGCGCTGGCCCGCATCGCCGGCTTCGGCCGCTACTACGACCGCTACCGCTACGGCCCCGCAGTGTTCAAGATCGACTACGCGCTGGACGGCCCGGTCCCGTGGACCGCGCCCGAGGCCCGGCGCGCCGGCACCGTCCAGATCGGCGCGGACAGCGCCGAGATCGGTGCCGCCCTGAACGCGGTGTACCGGCAGGGCCGCGCACCCGACCCGCCCTTCCTCATCACCGTGCAGCCCGGGGTCGCCGACCCCACCCGGGCCCCCGACGGCAAACACGTCTTCTGGGCCTACGGCCATGTGCCGAACGGCTGGACCGGCGACCTCACGGACGCCATAGAACGCCAGCTGGAGCGCTTCGCCCCCGGCTTCCGCGACCGGATCCTGGCCCGCGCCACCGCCGGCCCGCCCGAACTGGCCGCCCGCAACGCCAACTACGTCGGCGGCGACATCGCCTCCGGCGCGGCCTCCGGACTGCAGCTCCTGATGCGCCCCAAGCTGACCCTGTTCCCGTACCACACCCCCCATCCGGCCGTGTTCATCTGCTCCTCCGCCACCCCGCCGGGGCCCGGCGTGCACGGCATGTCGGGGCACAACGCGGCCAGGGCCGTGTGGCGGAGGCTGCGACAGAGATGACCGCCATCACCCTCGTGCGCGGTGACATCACCCGGCAGACCGTCGACGCGATCGTCAACGCGGCCAACTCCTCCCTCCTCGGCGGCGGGGGCGTCGACGGGGCGATCCACCGACGCGGCGGCCCCGCGATCCTCGAGGAATGCCGTCGGCTCCGCGCCGCCCACCTCGGCCGGGGCCTGCCCACCGGCCGGGCGGTCGCCACCACGGCCGGCGACCTGGACGCCCGCTGGGTGATCCACACCGTCGGCCCCGTCCACCGGGCTTCCGGCAGTGATCCGTCGCTCCTGACCTCCTGCTACCGGGAGTCACTGCGGGTCGCGGACGAGCTGGGGGCGCGGACCGTCGCGTTCCCGGCCATCTCGACCGGCGTCTACGGGTGGCCGATGACGGACGCCGCCCGCATCGCGGTGGCAGCGGTCCGGGAGGCGGAGACCGAGGTGGAAGAGGTCAGGTTCGTTCTCTTCGACGAGCGGGCGTACGAGGCGTTCGCCGCGCAGCTGCGTTGAGCGGCCCCCGGCCACGTCGAGGCCGTGCGCCGCGCCGTCCGCCGGCCGGTACGACCGGTCAGCCGCCGTTGCGGCGCCGTACCCGCCGCCCTGCGATCGCAGCCACCGGCCCCAGCGCCAGCACCGCCGCCAGCACCCCGTACCCGTATGTCAGCGTCGCCGCCGACGCCACGGCCGCCACCAGCAACGGGCCGCCCGCGTCCCCGAGTTCGCGCCCCAGTTCCGCCGCTCCCATGGTCTGGCCCAACCGCTCCGGGGGAGTGGCCGACGCCAGAGCGGCGAAGCCCAGCGGGGTGATCAGACCCGTGCCGACGCCGATCAGCGCGGCGGCGAGGAGCACACCGGCCGGCCCCGGCAGCATCGCCGCGGCCAGGCCCGCCGCCGCGAGCAGCAGTCCCCGGGCCAGGCCGGTGCCGGCCGTCAGCCGCCCCGCGTCCAGTGCTCGTCCGGCGCGGGGCTGGACGACGGCCGCGCAGGCCGCCAGCAGCGACACCGCCGCACCGGTCGCCACCGTGCCGAACCCCGCCACCTTCCCCGAAACGGGCAGGAAGCCCACCCCGGCCGACAGCGCCGCCGTCGCCCCCGCGAGGGCCGCCGTCGGTACCAGGAACGCCGGATCGGACAGCCGCCGCCCGAGATCGAGCAGCGTCTGCCGGGCCCGGGGGAGCGGCGGCACACGGGGCACGGCGGCCAGCGCCCACACCGCCACCACCGCGCCCAGCACCGCCAGCACCCCGAACAGCAGCCGCAGCCCGCCCGCCCACACCAGCACCCCGCCCAGCAGCGGACCCAGCGTGTACCCCACGGACTTGAAGAAGCCGTAGCTCCCGAACGCCCGCCCCCGGCCGGCGGCCGGATGCAGCCGGGCCACCAGCGCGGACGCCGCCGGGGAGAACGCGGAGGCCGCCGCGCCCTGGCCCAGCCGAGCCGCCCACAGCCAGCCGGGCGAGCCCGCGACGGCGTACACCGCGGACGCGGCGGCGAAGGCGGCGAGCCCGCCCAGCAGCACCGGGCGCGCCCCGACCCGGTCGGCCAGTGTGCCGAACACCGGCTTCAGCAGCACCTCGGCGCCGTCGTACAGTGCCAGCAGGCCGCCCAGCACCCACAGGGAGGTGACCGCGTCGGCGGAGCGGGCACCCAGGCTCGCGGCGACACCGTGTGCGCCGAACGCGGTGGTGAAACCGGCGGCGTACAGCGGCCACACCCGACCTCGGTCCATGGCGAGCAGCGTACCGACCGCCCCACCCGAACCGGGGCCCAGGCAGGCGCAGGACAGGCGAGGTCCATGTCGGATTTCCGCCAGCCCGGCCCGGGCGGGTGGGAGATCCTGGATCCATGCAGACAGGGATGCACGCCGACCGGGAGCGCTGTGTGCGCGCCGTGCAGTCGAAGGACGCCCGATTCGACGGCTGGTTCTTCACCGCCGTGACCACCACCCGTATCTACTGCCGGCCCAGCTGCCCGGTCGTGCCGCCCAAGCCCGCGAACATGACCTTCTACCCGAGCGCGGCCGCCTGCCAGCAGGCCGGTTTCCGGGCCTGCAAACGCTGCCGCCCCGACACCAGCCCGGGCTCCCCGGAGTGGAACCAGCGCGCCGACCTGGTGGCCCGCGCCATGCGGCTGATCGCCGACGGGGTCGTGGACCGAGACGGCGTACCCGGTCTCGCCGCCCGCCTCGGCTACAGCACCCGCCAGGTCGAACGCCAGCTCCTCGCCGAGCTGGGCGCCGGCCCGCTCGCTCTGGCCCGCGCCCAGCGCGCCCAGACCGCCCGCCTGCTCATCGAGACCACCCCGCTGCCCATGGCGGAGATCGCCTTCGCGGCCGGGTTCGCCTCGATCCGCACCTTCAACGACACCGTCCGTGAGGTCTTCGCCCTCGCGCCGAGCGAACTGCGGGCCCGGGCGCCGAAGAACAACGGCACCGCCACCGCACCGGGCGCCCTGTCGCTGCGCCTGCCGTTCCGTGCCCCGCTCAACCCCGACAACCTCTTCGGCCACCTGGCGGCGACCGCGGTGCCCGGCGTCGAGGAGTGGCGGGACGGCGCCTACCGGCGCACGCTCCGGCTGCCGTGCGGGCACGGCATCGTGGCACTGGCCCCCCGGCCGGACCACATCGCCTGCCGGCTCACCCTCAGCGACCTGCGTGACCTCACCGTCGCCATCAGCCGCTGCCGCCGGCTGCTCGACCTGGACGCCGACCCGGTCGCCGTCGACGACCAGCTGCGCACGGACCCGCTCCTCGCACCCCTGGTCGACAAGGCCCCCGGCCGGCGTGTGCCACGCACCGTCGACGAGGCCGAGTTCGCCGTCCGCGCCGTCCTCGGCCAGCAGGTCTCCACGGCCGCGGCCCGCACCCACGCCGCCCGTCTGGTCACCGCGCACGGCACGCCCGTCGACGACCCCGAGGGTGGCCTCACCCACCTGTTCCCCTCACCCGAGGCGCTCGCCGCCCTCGACCCGGAGGCGCTGGCGATGCCCCGCACCCGGCGCACCACGTTCACCACCCTGGTGCGTCAACTGGCCGACGGAGCACTCCACCTGGGTGTGGAGAGCGACTGGGCCGAGACCCGCGCCCGGCTCCTCGGCCTCCCCGGCTTCGGCCCGTGGACCGTGGACGTCATCGCGATGCGCGCCCTCGGCGACCCCGACGCCTTCCTCCCCACCGACCTCGGAATCCGGCGCGCGGCCCAGGAACTGGGCCTGCCCTCCACCCCGGCGGCGCTCACCGCCCGCGCGGCGGCCTGGCGCCCCTGGCGGGCGTACGCCGTCCAGTACCTGTGGGCGACCGACAGCCACCCGATCAACTTCCTGCCCGTATGAGAACAGCCGAGGACAATCCAGTGAAGCAGCACACCGTCATCGACAGCCCCTACGGCCCCCTCACCCTCGTCGCCGGCGAGGACGGCGTCCTGTGCGGCCTCTACATGACCGACCAGCGCCACCGCCCACCCGAGGAGACCTTCGGCGACCGCGACGACACGCCCTTCGCCGAGGCGCGGGACCAGCTCGCGGCCTACTTCGCCGGAGAACTGAAGGAGTTCACCCTCGAACTGCGCCTGGAGGGAACCCCGTTCCAGCGCAGCGTCTGGGACCAGCTGCGCCGCATCCCCTACGGCGAGACCCGCTCCTACGGCGAACTCGCCGCCGCCCTCGGCAAGCCGGCCGCCTCCCGGGCCGTCGGTCTGGCCAACGGCCGGAACCCGGTCGGCATCATCGTCCCCTGTCACCGGGTGATCGGTTCGGGCGGCGCCCTCACCGGCTACGGCGGCGGCCTCGACCGCAAGCAGCGCCTGCTGGACTTCGAGCGGGGCACGGCGTTGTTCTAGGAATCCCTGGGGTGCCGGCCGCTCTCGCGGCGGGTTCACCAGGCCATCGCACCGTGACGGTCACGGAAGGTCCCGGTCGGTCCGTCCGCCCCGATGGTGGCGAGTTCGACGATCGCGTCGGTGCCCTCCGTCACGGTCTGCGGGCCGCTGTGCCCGTTGAAGTCGGTCGCGGTGTAGCCCGGGTCGGCCGCGTTCACCTTCACGTCCGGCCAGGCCTTGGCGTACTGCGTGGTCAGCATGGTCACGGCGGCCTTCGACGCCGTGTAGAGCGGTGCGACGGGCCGGGACTCGACGCGCTCGGGATCGTGGGTCGCCGCGAACGACCCCATGCCGCTCGACACGTTGACGATGACCGGGTGCGCGGACTTGCGCAGCAGAGGCAGGAACGCGTGCGTCACCCGGACGATCCCGACGACGTTGACCTCGAACACCGTGCTCGCGTCGGCGGCCGTGAGCTCGTCGGCGGGGCTGTGTGGGCCGAAGACACCGGCGTTGTTGATCAGGACGTCGATACCGCCCTCGCGAGCCGCGACGTCGGCGGCGGCCGCGGCCACCGAGGCGTCGTCGGTCACGTCGATCCGGACGAAGCGGGCACCGAGCGCGTCGGCGGCCGCCCGACCACGCTCCGGATCGCGCGCGCCGACGAGGACGGTGTGGCCGGCCTCGATCAACCGGCGGGCGGTCTCGTACCCGAGGGACTTGTTGGCTCCTGTGATGAACGTTGTCGTCATGTGCTCACTCTCGGCCGGTGACGAGAGGAGAACCAGTGCCCTCCGCGACGGTAGGACCGCCAGTACCAGGCAGAGTGCCCTTCCGGCGGACACAATGGTCGGGTGGACGAGACCCTTGGCACGGCATTGCGCCGCTGGCGCGACCGGCTTTCTCCCGTCGACGTCGGGCGGACCCCGCGACCCGGACGACGTGCGGTGGGATTGCGGCGCGAGGAGCTCGCCGAACTCGCCGGGCTGTCGGTCGACTACGTGGTGCGGCTGGAGCAGGGACGCGCCACGAGCCCTTCCGCCCAGGTCGTCGCGAGCCTGGCCAGGGCGCTGCAGCTGGAGCCCGTGGAGCGCGATCACGCCTACCGGCTTGCCGGCCTCCTCCCGCCACAGGCGGGGACGATCTCCACGCACGTGCCGGCGGGGGTCCAGCGGATGCTCGCCCGCCTCGGGGAGTTCCCCGTGGGCGTGTTCAGCGCCGACTGGACCCTGCTGTCCTGGACTCCCGCGTGGGCGGCGCTGCTGGGCGACCCCGGCGCACGGACCCATGCCGAGCGGAACCTGGTGCGGGCGGTCTTCGCCACAGGGCCCTCAGGACTCGCGGCCTGGCCCGTGCTCCAGGAAGGCGACGCCCTGAACTCCGCCCTCGTCGCCGACCTGCGCACCGCCCTCGTCGACTACCCCCGCGACCAGGGACTGATCGGCCTCGTCGCGGAACTGCGCTCCGCCAGTGCGGAGTTCGCCCGGCTGTGGGACGAGGGTGCGGTCGGCCCGCACGTCTCGGCCCGCAAGGTCGTCCTGCACCCCCAGGTCGGCGAGGTGACGTGCGACTGCGACGTGCTCACCGTCCCGGGCAGCGACATCCGCCTCGTCGTCTACACGGTGGCCGCGGGTTCCGTCGACGCCGAAAGGCTGCGGTTCCTGCGGGTCACGAACGGCGTCCACGTCCACGGCTCCTGAGGGCCGGTTCTCAGCCCGATGCCCGGTCGCCGCGCGGCGCGCCGAGCTCCCGCAGCAGCTCGGGCAGCGCGACACCGATCGGCCGGCGCACGACCTCGTCGGCCCGGCTGTCGTAGGGGGTGGGCTCGGCATTCACGATGATCAGCCGCGCGCCGTGGTCGGCGGCGAGGCCCGCGAGGCCGGCGGCGGGCTGTACCTGGAGGCTGGTGCCGACGGCGATGAACACCTGGCAGGCCTTGGTGATGGCCACGGCCTCGCCGAGCACCGCCGGGTCGAGGCGTTCGCCGAACATCACGGTGGCGGACTTGAGGATGCCGCCGCACTCCAGGCACGAGGGATCGTCCTCGCCCGCCTCGACCCTGGCCAGGGCGTCCTCCATGGGGCCGCGCGCGTGGCACCGCGTGCAGACGACGCTACGGGCGGTGCCGTGCAGTTCGAGGACCTTGCGGGCGGGCATGCCGGCGAGCTGGTGCAGCCCGTCCACGTTCTGGGTGATCACGCGGACCGGGACGCCCGACTTCTCCAGCTCGGCGACGGCCCGGTGCGCGGCGTTCGGTTCGGCCTTGAGCGTCCGGTTCCGGCGCCGCATCTGCCAGGAGCGCCGCCGGATCTCCGGATCGCCCATGTAGTACTCGTACGTCACCAGCTTCTCGGCCTCGGGATCCCGCCGCCACAGCCCGTTCGGACCGCGGTAGTCGGGGATTCCGGAGTCGGTCGAGATGCCTGCGCCGCTGAGTATGGCTACGAGAGGGCCGTTCATGGGCCGAGAGTAGGACGCGCGCCCGCCGGGAGGCGAGCGCATATCGCGCGGCCTCGTTGGCCGGTCAGGCTTCCTCCGGTCCCTCCGGCCGCCCCGACGCGCCGATCCCGGCGTACTGGGGCAGTGCCCGTACCAGGTCGGAGGGGAGGGCGATGCCGTCCTCGGTGGACGGGTCGACCGCCAGCCACAGATCGTCCTGGGGCCAGCTCACGGCCAGCTCGACGACCGGGATCCTGATCGCCGTGTCAGGGTCGGCGCCGGCCGCGGCCAGTGCGTCGTCCGAGGTGAAGACGGGGACGTACCGGTTGCCGTCCTGCTCGATCACGGGCAGGGCGAGCGCGCCTTCGGGAGGCCGCTCGCCCTCGGGCGGCAGTGCCTGCGGGACCAGGGCGATGCTGTTCGCGAGGTCGATCAGCGCGGCCTGGGTGTTCTCGGCCGCGGAGGTCGCGTCGGCCCGTGCATGGTCGTCGGGGTGCGGTGTGCTCATGGGATCGGCCTCCTCCACTTCATGGCGCTGCTGGGTGTGCGCGCCTGGCGGCCCGAGTCCCTGCCCAGCACGCCCTTCAAACCGGGTTCGGTCGATAAATGGGATATACCGCCCAATCGGTCAGCCGACGCGCCGGCCGTTCTCCAGCTCGGCCGTCCCGGCCCCCTCCGCCAGTACGTCCAGGGCGGCGAGGACCCGGTGTCCCAGGGCGCCGGGCAGGTGGGCGGTGAGCTCCTCGCGGGGGACGAGTCGCCAGGACAGGAGTTCCTCCTCCTGCAGGCGGATCGCCTTGAAGTCGTCCTCGGCGAGGACACCGCCGTCGTAGAGGTACGCCACCAGCGGCGGGCGTCCCGTCCCGTGCACCCAGTCCACGGCCAGCAGCCGGCCGGGCTCCACGTCGAGCCCGATCTCCTCCAGTGTCTCGCGGCGTGCGCCCTGGCGCGGGGTCTCCCCGTCGTCCGACTCGACGGTCCCGCCCGGCAGGGCCCAGCCCTCGCGGTAGTTCGGCTCGACGAGCAGGACCCGGCCCTCGGCGTCCCGGAAGAGGGCGGCGGCGCCGGAGAGGACACGCGGCAGGCCCGCGATGTACGCGGCGAAGTCTTCGTTGCTGGTCACTCAGGCAGGGTAACCGGGGGCAGGCTGCTCGAACTCCGCCGTCGCCAGGCGCAGGGTGCGTTCCGCCAGCGCACTGATCCGCACGCCGTCGAAGCCGAACACCGCACTGCGGACCGTGTCCCGGAGCGGGTCCTTCCACTGGGCCGGGATGGCCGCCGCACCGTTCAGGACCCCGGCCACCGACCCTGCGGTGGCGCCGTTGGAGTCGGTGTCCAGGCCGCCGCGGACGGTGAGGGCGATGGTGCGGGTGAAGTCTCCGTCGCCGTAGAGGAGGCCCGCGGTGAGTACGGCCGCGTTGGGGACGGTGTGGATCCAGCCGAGCCCGGCGGTCTCCTCGCACACCGTGGTGAGGGTGTCCTCCCACGTCATCCCGGTCTCGTGCAGGGTGGCGACCCGGCGAACGGCACGGGCCAGGCGGCAGCTCGCCGGTACGACGGTGAGTGCGGTGTCCAGGGCGTGGCGTACGGTCGGGGCGGTGAACGCGGCCGAGATCAGCGCCGCCGCGAACATCGCCCCGTACACGCCGTTGCCGGTGTGGGACAGTACCGCGTCCCGGCGGGCCAGCCCGGCGGCGCGGTGCGGGGCGCCCGGACTGGTCCAGCCGTAGACGTCGGCGCGGATCAGGGCGCCGATCCACTCCTGGTACGGGTTGTCGTGCGTGGCCGTCAGCGGGGGTTTCAGACCGCCGGCGAGATTGCGGTAGGCCGCCCGCTCCGCCGTGAACGTCTGCAGGTACGGCAGCCGCAGCAGCCACAGGTCGCCCACCTGCTCGGTGCTGAAGCCGAAGCCGTGGGTCTCCAGCAGGTGCAGTCCGAGGATCGCGTAGTCGACGTCGTCGTCGCGGCAGCTGCCGTCGACGCGGCCGCGCACGCACTGGCGCCACTCGGGGCGCAGCGCCCGGCCGTCGCTCTCGTCGGCCGGTTCGGGCAGGTAGTCGGTGAGCGGCAGGGCGGCGGCGTGCCGCAGGTAGCGGTCGATGCGCTCGCGCGTCCACACCTCGCCCTGCTCGACCGGTTTGCCCAGCATGTTGCCGGCGATCCGCCCCACCCAGCCGCCGAGGATGCGGTCGGCGAGTTCCGGCCCGGTGTGCACAGCGGTCATGGCTTCAGATGTACCCGCTTTCCGCTTTCGGCACAGCAGGCTGCCAGGAGGTTCCCAGGCTTCGGGCACCGCATGACGGCGGGGCCGTCCTGCGGCTAAGGTCGCAGCGGCGCGGCAGGCCCCGACGTGCGAAGGGCCCGGAGAGCAAGGGGAAAGCAAGGTGGCGGACGCTGCAGTGGACGGGACCCGAGGGGTGCTCGTCGCCGCGGACAAGTTCAAGGGCTCGCTGACGGCCGTGCAGGTCGCCGAGCGGGTGACGGCCGGTCTGCGCCGGGTCGTGCCGGGCCTGCGGGTGGAGGCGCTGCCGGTGGCCGACGGCGGTGACGGGACCGTGGACGCCGCGGTCGCCGCCGGGTTCGAACGGCGGGAGGTCCGGGTGGCCGGGCCGCTCGGGCAGGAGGTGACCGCCGCGTTCGCGCTGCGCGGCGGTACCGCGGTCGTGGAGATGGCCGAGGCCAGCGGGTTGCAGCGGCTGCCGGCCGGCGTCTTCGCCCCGCTGACGGCCTCCACCTACGGCTCCGGGGAACTGCTGCGGGCCGCGCTGGACGCCGGGGCGAGGACCATCGTGTTCGGCGTCGGCGGCAGCGCGACGACGGACGGCGGGGCGGGGATGCTGACGGCGCTGGGCGCGCGGTTCCTGGACGCGGACGGGGAGCCGGTGCCGCCGGGCGGGGGAGGACTGGCCGGGCTCGCGAGCGCGGACCTCACGGGTCTGGACCCGAGGCTGTCCTCGGTGGAGCTGGTGCTGGCCAGCGATGTGGACAACCCGCTGACCGGTCCGAAGGGTGCGCCCGCGGTGTACGGGCCGCAGAAGGGGGCCTCGCCGGACGACGTGGCGGCCCTCGACGCGGCGCTGACGCACTACGCGAAGGTGCTGGAGGCGGCGGTGGGGCCGCGGGCGGTGGAGTACGCGGCTTCTCCGGGCGCGGGCGCGGCCGGCGGCATCGGCTACGGCGCCCTTCTCCTGGGGGCCGCCTTCCGTCCCGGCATCGAGGTGATGCTCGACGTCCTCGGCTTTGGGCCCGCGCTCGCCCGGGCCGGCCTGGTGATCACCGGTGAGGGCTCCCTCGACGAGCAGACACTGCACGGCAAGGCCCCCGCCGGGGTCGCCGCGGCGGCGCGCGCCGCCGGCAAGGACGTCGTAGCGGTGTGCGGGCGGCTGGCGCTGACCCCGGACGCGCTGGTGCGGGCCGGGATCCGGCAGGCGTACCCCCTGACCGGCGTCGAGCCGGACGTGGCGAAGTGCATCGCCGACGCGGGGCCCACCCTGGAGCGGGTGGCGGAGTCGATCGCCAGGGACTGGCTGACCTGACCGCGCCGGGCGACCCCGCGGTGCCGGACGCCACGCAAAGGCCCCGGACCTGAAAGAGAAGGATCCGGGGCCCACGTCGACGCGAGCGCTACGGCAGCTGAGCCGCCCGCGCCTCCCGCCGGTTGTCGCGGAAGTTGTTCACCCGGCGAGCCGTGGCGAACAGGGGGATCACCGCGCCCGTGACCAGCTGGAGGGCGCAGCCCGTCTGGAGGAGCAGCTGCCCGCTCGGGGCGTCGAACGCCCAGGCCGCCAGCAGCCCCATCGACACGACGATCCAGGACAGCATCGCCACCGCGAGGCGGCCCCGCGGCTTGGGGTACTCGACCCGGCTCACCATCAGCCAGGCCGTGCCCAGGATCGCCAGGAGCGTCGCCACGAAGGGCAGCTCGAGGAGCACGATCGAGACCACGGTCAGCGCACCGAACGGGGAGGGCATGCCCTGGAACATGCCGTTCGGTACGGTCACGCACGAGAAGCGCGCCAGACGTAGCACCACGGCCAGCAGCACCACGATCGCCCCCAGCGCCGCGACTCTCTGGTGCGCGTCGTCCGCGACCATGCCGTAGACGAGGACGAAGTACGCGGGAGCGAGGCCGAAGCTGATCAGGTCCGAGAGGTTGTCCAGCTCCGCGCCCATCGGCGACGACCGCAGCTTGCGCGCCACCAGGCCGTCGAACAGGTCGAAGACCGCCGCGCACAGCATCAGGATGACCGCCGTGGCCGCGCTGTGGCGGGCCATGCCCGTCTCCTGGTCACCCGTGAGGTGCGGGATCAGGATGCCGGTGGTGGTGAAGTACACCGCCATGAACCCGCAGGTGGCGTTGCCGAGGGTGAGGGTGTCCGCTATCGACAGGCGGAGCGAGAGGGGCATCTCCTCCTCTTCGTCCACCTCGTCGGGGCCCGGCGCCCAGCCGGCCTGCGTCTCCGGATCAATCACGGTCAATGCGAGTCACCCCAGCCACGGTCTTCTGGCCGACCTCGACCGCGACCTCCACGCCCTCGGGCAGATAGAGGTCGACACGCGAGCCGAAGCGGATCAGACCGATGCGGTCGCCCTGCTCGACCTTCGTCCCCTGCGGGATGTACGGCACGATGCGCCGGGCCACCGCACCGGCGATCTGGATCATCTCGATGTCGCCGAGTTCGGTGTCGAAATGCCAGACTACGCGCTCGTTGTTCTCGCTCTCCTTGTTGAAGGCGGGAACGAAGCCACCGGGGATGTGTTCGACCGACGTCACGGTGCCCGAGAGGGGCGCGCGGTTGACGTGAACATTGAGCGGGCTCATGAAGATCGCAACGCGGGTGCGCCCGTCCTTCCACGGCATGATGCTCTGCACCACACCGTCGGCCGGCGAGATGACCCGGCCCTGGGCGATCTCGCGCTCGGGGTCGCGGAAGAACCACAGCATGCCCGCCGCGAGCGCGGTGGCGGGCACGGCGACGGCCTTGGCGGCGCCGGAGCGGCGTGCGCGGGCCAGGCTGAGGGCTGCGGTGGCGACGGTCGGGAGAAGCCACGGCGATGCTCCGCGCGCAAGGCGTACGCCGGCTCGGCTGTCGCGAGGTGCAGAGGTTTGGCTGTGGGGCATGGATGACCTTCGTAGCGGATGATGCCGCGCTGGAACGGGGGACGGCGGCTTTCCCGGGATCGTACCGGTCGCGGGCCACAACTGGGCAAGCCAGGAAGCCGAGTCGGCGGCAGAACAGCGTTTACGGGGTGTGATCTTCTTCTCGAAGAAAACACCCCGCACCCGGACAATCAGCCTTGGAACCGATACTCCTCGAGCAGCCTGCGACCGATGATCATTTTTTGGATCTCGGCGGTACCTTCACCGATCAGCAGCATCGGGGCCTCACGGTAGAGGCGCTCGATCTCGTACTCCTTGGAGAAGCCGTAGCCGCCGTGGATCCGGAAGGCGTCCTCCACGACCTCCTTGCAGTACTCGGAGGCGAGGTACTTCGCCATCCCAGCCTCGAGGTCGTTACGCTCACCGGAGTCCTTTTTGCGTGCCGCGTTGACCATCATCGCATGCGCGGCCTCGACCTTGGTAGCCATCTCCGCGAGCTTGAACTGAATGGCCTGGTGCTGGGCGATCGGCTTGCCGAAGGTGTGCCGCTGCTGGGCGTACCGGACACCCAGCTCGAACGCGCGCTGGGCGACACCGCAGCCACGCGCCGCCACGTTGACGCGCCCGACCTCCACGCCGTCCATCATTTGGTAAAAACCTCGGCCGGTGACGCCGCCGAGCACCCGATCGGCCGGAACGCGCAGGCCGTCCATGATGAGCTCGGTGGTGTCGACGCCCTTGTAGCCCATCTTGTCGATCTTGCCGGGGATGGTGAGGCCGGGCCGGACCTCGCCGAAGCCGGGCTCCTTCTCCACCAGGAAGGTCGTCATCGACTTGTGCGGCGCCGTGGCCGTTTCCGAAGGGGAGTGTCCTTCGTCACTTCTGACCAGGACGGCCACCAGGGACGAGGTTCCGCCGTTCGTCAGCCACATCTTCTGGCCGTTCAGGACGTACTCGTCGCCGTCCTTCACCGCCTTCGACGTGATCGCCGACACATCGGAGCCGAGGCCCGGCTCCGACATCGAGAACGCGCCCCTGATGTCGCCGGCCGCCATCCGGGGGAGGAAGTGGTCCTTCTGCTCCTGCGTGCCGTGCTGCTTGAGCATGTACGCCACGATGAAGTGCGTGTTGATGATGCCGGAGACCGACATCCAGCCGCGGGCGATCTCCTCGACGCACAGGGCGTAGGTCAGCAGCGACTCGCCCAGGCCCCCGTACTCCTCGGGGATCATCAGACCGAACAGGCCGAGTTCCTTCAGCCCGTCGACGATCGCTTGCGGGTACTCGTCGCGGTGCTCCAGCTCGGTCGCGACAGGAATGATCTCCTTGTCGACAAAATCCCGTACGGTGGAGAGGATCTCCTGCTGGACGTCGGTCAGACCGGCGGTCTGGGCGAGACGGGCCATGCCTACTTCTCCTGCTGCTCGGGTTCCGGGCGGCCCGGCTGCTCGCCGCCGCGCTCCTTGATGTACGTCTCGGTCGGCACCATCACCTTGCGGCGGAAGACGCACACGAGGGTGCCGTCCTGCTTGTAGCCCTTGGTCTCGACGTGGACGATGCCGCGGTCGTTCTTCGACTTCGACGGCCACTTGTCGAGCACGGTGGTCTCGCCGTAGATCGTGTCCCCGTGGAAGGTCGGCGCCACGTGCCTGAGCGACTCGATCTCCAGGTTGGCGATCGCCTTGCCGGAGACGTCCGGGACGGACATGCCCAGCAGGAGGGAGTAGATGTAGTTCCCGACGACGACGTTCTTGCCGAAGTCCGTCGTCTTCTCCGCATAGTTCGTGTCCATGTGGAGGGGGTGGTGGTTCATGGTGAGGAGACAGAACAGGTGGTCGTCGTACTCCGTGACCGTCTTGCCCGGCCAGTGCTTGTACGTCGCCCCGACCTCGAACTCCTCGTAGGTGCGTCCGAACTGCATGGCCGTCACGCCTCCGGGATCTCGAACTTGCCGGTGCGCCGCATACCCGCCGCCCGGCCCTTGCCCGCGATGACCAGCGCCATCTTGCGGCTGGCCTCGTCGATCATCTCGTCGCCGAGCATCGCGGAGCCCTTCTTGCCGCCGGCCTCGGACGTGTAGTAGTCGTACGCGTCCAGGATCAGCTCGGCGTGGTCGTAGTCCTCCTGCGACGGCGAGAAGATCTCGTTGGACGCCTCGACCTGGCCCGGGTGCAGCACCCACTTGCCGTCGAAGCCGAGGGCGGCGGCACGCTGGGCGACCTCGCGGTAGCCGTCCACGTTCCTGATCTGCAGGTAGGGGCCGTCGATCGCCTGGAGGTCGTTGGCGCGGGCGGCCATCAGGATCTTCATCAGGATGTAGTGGTAGGCGTCCGCCGGGTAACCGGGCGGCTGCTCGCCCACCACCAGCGACTTCATGTTGATGGAGGCCATGAAGTCGGCCGGGCCGAAGATGATCGTCTCGACGCGCGGGGAGGCCTGCGCGATCTCGTTGACGTTGTTCAGGCCCTGGGCGTTCTCGATCTGCGCCTCGATGCCGATCCGGCCGACCTCGAAGCCCATCGTCTTCTCGATCTGGGTCAGCAGCAGGTCCAGCGCGACGATCTGCTGGGCGTCCTGCACCTTCGGCAGCATGATGCAGTCGAGGTTCTGGCCCGCGCCCTCGACCACGGTGACGACGTCGCGGTAGGTCCACTCGGTCGTCCAGTCGTTGACCCGCACCACCCGCGTCTTGCCCGTCCAGTCGCCCTCGTTGAGGAACTTGACGATGGTGTGCCGCGCCTCCGGCTTGGCGAGCGGCGCGCACGCGTCCTCCAGGTCGAGGAAGACCTGGTCGGCCGGGAGGCCCTGCGCCTTCTCCAGGAAGCGCGGATTGCTGCCCGGTACGGCCAGGCAGGAACGCCGCGGGCGAAGGCGGTTGACGGTCGTCATGCGGGGACCTCCAGGGGGTCGAGCTGGTTCGCTTTCCGGATCTCGTCGACGATGCGGCCGATGATTCCGGTGATGTCGAAGTCCTTCGGGGTGAACACCGCCGCCACACCGGCGGACCTCAGCTGTTCGGCGTCACCGTTCGGGATGATGCCACCTGCGATCACCGGGATATCTGTGGCACCGGCCACACGGAGCCGCTCCAGCACGTCCGGCACCAGCTGGGCGTGCGAACCGGACAGGATCGACAGGCCGACCGCGTGCACGTCCTCGGCGAGGGCCGCGTCCACGATCTCCTCCGGCGTCAGCCGGATGCCCTGGTAGACCACCTCGAAGCCGGCGTCCCGGGCCCGTACGGCGATCTGCTCGGCGCCGTTGGAGTGCCCGTCCAGGCCCGGCTTGCCGACCAGGAAGCGCAGCTTGCCCACGCCCAGGTCGCGGGCGGTCGCGTCCACCCGGGCGCGGACGTCGGCGAGGGCCGAGCCCGCCTCGGCGGTGACCGCCACCGGAGCGGAGGAGACCCCGGTCGGCGCCCGGAACTCCCCGAACACCTCGCGCAGCGCCCCCGCCCACTCGCCGGTGGTGACCCCGGCGCGGGCGCACTCCAGGGTGGCCTCCATCAGGTTGTCGGTGCCCTTGGCGGCCTCCTTCAGCTTCTCCAGCGCCTTGCAGGGGCGCGGGTGGTTGAAGGGCGGCTGGTAGCGGGTGTCGCGCCACCGCTGCAGCGAGGCGATGACACGGGCCTCGACCGCCGGGTCGACCGTCTGGATCGCGGTGTCCAGGTCGGCCGTCAGCGGGTTCGGCTCGGTCGTCTCGAAGACGTTGACACCGACGATCTTCTCCTGCCCGGACTCGATCCGGGCCCGGCGCTCGGCGTGCGAGGCGACCAGCTGCGACTTGAGGTAGCCGGACTCCACGGCGGCCATCGCGCCGCCCATCTCCTGGATCCGCTCGATCTCCGCGAGGGACTCCTCGACGAGTTCGCCGACCTTCGCCTCGATCACGGTCGAGCCCTCGAAGATGTCCTCGTACTCCAGCAGGTCGCTCTCGTGGGCGAGCACCTGCTGGATGCGCAGGCTCCACTGCTGGTCCCAGGGCCGGGGCAGACCCAGCGCCTCGTTCCAGGCGGGCAGCTGGACGGCACGCGCGCGTGCGTCCTTGGACAGGGTCACGGCCAGCATCTCGAGGACGATCCGCTGCACGTTGTTCTCGGGCTGCGCCTCGGTCAGCCCGAGGGAGTTCACCTGGACGCCGTAGCGGAAGCGGCGGTGCTTGGGGTCCTCGATGCCGTACCGCTCACGGGTGATCCGGTCCCAGATGCGGCCGAAGGCCCGCATCTTGCACATCTCCTCGACGAAGCGGACGCCCGCGTTGACGAAGAAGGAGATACGGCCGACGACGTCGCCCATGCGCTCCTGCGGCACCTGCCCGGAGTCGCGCACCGCGTCCAGCACCGCGATCGCCGTCGACATCGCGTACGCGATCTCCTGGACCGGCGTGGCGCCCGCCTCCTGCAGGTGGTAGCTGCAGATGTTGATCGGGTTCCACTTCGGTATGTGGGAGACCGTGTACGCGATCATGTCGGTCGTCAGACGGAGCGACGGCCCCGGCGGGAACACATGGGTGCCCCGGGACAGGTACTCCTTGACGATGTCGTTCTGGGTCGTGCCCTGGAGCTTGGTGATGTCCGCGCCCTGCTCCTCGGCGACGACCTGGTAGAGCGCCAGGAGCCACATGGCCGTGGCGTTGATCGTCATCGAGGTGTTCATCTGCTCCAGGGGGATGTCCTGGAACAGCCGGCGCATGTCACCGAGGTGCGCGACCGGCACGCCGACCCGGCCGACCTCGCCGCGGGCGAGGACATGGTCGGAGTCGTAGCCGGTCTGCGTGGGCAGGTCGAACGCGACCGACAGGCCGGTCTGCCCCTTGGCGAGGTTGCGCCGGTACAGCTCGTTGGACGCCTCGGCGGTGGAGTGACCGGCGTACGTGCGCATCAGCCACGGCCGGTCCTTCTGACGCTCAGTCATCTATGGCCTCCGCGGTCCTCAGATGTTCCGGAAGCGGTTGATGGCGTCGATGTGCTGCGCGCGCTTGTCCGCGTCGCGCACGCCCAGGCCCTCCTCGGGCGCCATGCACAGGACGCCGACCTTGCCCTGGTGGAGGTTGCGGTGCACGTCGTAGGCGGCCTGGCCGGTCTCCTCCAGGGAGTAGACCTTGGACAGCGTCGGGTGGATCTTGCCCTTGGCGATGAGGCGGTTGGCCTCCCATGCCTCACGGTAGTTCGCGAAGTGCGAGCCGATGATCCGCTTCAGGGACATCCACAGGTAGCGGTTGTCGTACTCGTGCATGTAGCCCGAGGTCGAGGCGCACGTGGTGATGGTGCCGCCCTTGCGGGTGACGTACACGGAGGCGCCGAAGGTCTCGCGGCCGGGGTGCTCGAAGACGATGTCGATGTCCTCGCCGCCGGTGAGTTCACGGATGCGCTTGCCGAAGCGCTTCCACTCCTTGGGGTCCTGGGTGTTCTCGTCCTTCCAGAACTTGTACCCCTCGGCGTTGCGGTCGATGATCGCCTCGGCGCCCATCGCGCGGCAGATCTCCGCCTTCTGCGGGCTGGAGACGACGCAGATCGGGTTGGCGCCGCCGGCCAGCGCGAACTGGGTGGCGTAACTGCCGAGGCCGCCGCTCGCGCCCCAGATGAGCACGTTGTCGCCCTGCTTCATGCCGGCGCCGTTGCGGGAGACCAGCTGGCGGTAGGCGGTGGAGTTGACCAGGCCCGGGGCGGCGGCCTCCTCCCAGCTGAGGTGGTCGGGCTTCGGCATCAGCTGGTTGGACTTCACCAGGGCGACCTCGGCGAGGCCGCCGAAGTTGGTCTCGAAGCCCCAGATGCGCTGCTCGGGGTCGAGCATGGTGTCGTTGTGGCCGTCGCTCGACTCCAGCTCCACGCTCAGGCAGTGCGCGACGACCTCGTCACCGGGCTTCCAGGCGTTGACGCCGGGACCGGTGCGCAGGACGACGCCCGCGAGGTCGGAGCCGATGATGTGGTACGGCAGGTCGTGGCGCTTGGCCAGCTCGTTGGTGCGGCCGTAACGCTCCAGGAAGCCGAACGTCGACAGCGGCTCGAAGATCGACGTCCACACGGAGTTGTAGTTGACCGAGGAGGCCATGACGGCCACCAGGGCCTCGCCCGGTCCGAGCTCGGGCAGCGGCACCTCGTCGAGGTGGATCGACTTGCGCGGGTCCTTGTCGCGGGTCGCGAGGCCCGCGAACATCTCCGTCTCGTCCTTGTGCACGGTGATCGCGCGGTACGACTCGGGGAGCGGCAGAGCGGCGAAGTCGGCGGACGTGGCGTCCTGCGACTGGATCGCGTCCAGGATGTCCTTCACGGTCACGGTGTTGCCTCCGGCGGTGAGCGCCCTGAGGGAGGGACGCTGAGGGTTCGTCGGTGCTGCGATGAGTGCTGCTGAGGGTTGGGTGGGGTTTGCCGTCGGTTCGGCGGTGGTGCTTCGGCAGCGCTTTGTGGCGCGGGAGGTTGCCTGTGACGCAGGCGTCCGGGCGCGCAGGCCGTCCGGCTTGCGGGGACAGCCGACGCGCGAAGAGGTCGCTGCGCGCCGGCCGCCCGGACTTCCCTCAACGTATGACACCCCGTGTCAGGTCGCAAGGCACTGAGTGCCAGAACTTGCTCTCACCTGAAATCTTTACGTAACAAATGAGCGATGATCGATCGAACGGCCCCTGAAATGCCCGCGAAAACATGCCCTGACATGCCAAAACGGCCACCCCGTGGGGTGGCCGTCATCACAGGACGAGGGCGCGTTCGATGGGCGCTCAGCGCTCCTTGAGGGCCTCCTCGATGGTCCGCATGACCTCGTCCAGCGGGGCGTCGGTCCGGGCCACCGTCACCAGCACCTCGCCGTGCGGGGACACCGTGGCGGGTGCCGTCGCCGGCTGCGGGGCGGCACCGCGCCCGGCCCCGATGCCCGTACCGAAGGTCTTGCGCACGATCGCGAAAGCGTGGTCGAGCTGCGCCTCGACGTCGCCCTGGCCGCCCGCTCTGAGCCAGCGCCGCAGCACATGGTTGTGGGCGGTGACCACCGCCGAGGCGGCGACCTCGGCCAGCAGCGGGTCGTCGTTGGCGTCGTCGTCGTGCGCGTGCTCGTCGAAGTGGCCGAGGAGGTAGCGGGTGAACAGGCGCTCGTAGCGGGCCACCGACGCGATCTCCGCCTCGCGCAGGGTGGGCACCTCGCGGGTCAGCTTGTAGCGGGCGACCGAGATGTCCGGCCGGGCCGCGTACATCTTCATGACTTCCTTGATGCCGCGGCACACGGTGTCGAGCGGGTGCTCGTGCGCGGGGGCGGCGTTGAGGACCGCCTCGGCGCGGATCAGTGTGTCGTCGTGGTCGGGGAAGATCGCCTCTTCCTTGGAGCGGAAGTGGCGGAAGAAGGTGCGGCGCGCGACCCCGGCCGCGGCGGCGATCTCGTCGACGGTGGTCGCCTCGTACCCCTTGGTCGCGAACAACTCCATCGCGGCTGCCGCCAGTTCTCGGCGCATCTTGAGCCGCTGGGCGGCGGCACGGCCGCCTGCGGCACTTTCCGGCGCGTCGGGCGTAGCTGGTGTACGGGAGGACTTGGCGGGCTGGGACATGACCCGAACGTACTGCATGTCCGCAGCTCGGTGCGTGGATCCCGGGTTTCCCCCGCCCGCTCGGGGCGGGGGGCCGCCAGGCCGGGCGGGCGGGGGTGATGCCGCCGAGTCGAGCAGTCCGCCCCAGTCGCCGGGACGGTCAGCGGCGGGCATGTTCGCGGAAGCCCCGGCCGGTCTTGCGGCCGAGGCAGCCCGCGGCCACCAGGTGCTCCAGGAGAGGCGCCGGGGCCAGCCCAGGGTCGCGGAACTCCCGGTGCAGCACCTTCTCGATGGCCAGGGAGACGTCGAGCCCGACCACGTCCAGCAGCTCGAAGGGGCCCATGGGGTAGCCGCCGCCCAGCTTCATCGCCGCGTCGATGTCGTCCAGGGACGCGTAGTGCTCCTGCACCATCTTCACCGCGTTGTTGAGGTACGGGAACAGCAGCGCGTTCACGATGAAGCCCGCCCGGTCGCCGCAGTCCACCGCGTGCTTCCTGATCTTCGCGCACACCTCGCGGACCGTGGTGTGCACGTCCTCGGCCGTCAGCACCGTGCGGACGACCTCGACCAGTTTCATCGCCGGCGCCGGGTTGAAGAAGTGCATGCCGATCACGTCCTGCGGGCGCGAGGTGGCCCGGGCGCAGGCGACGACCGGCAGGGACGACGTCGTGGTCGCCAGGACCGCGCCCGGCTTGCACACCTTGTCCAGCGTGGCGAACAGCTGCCGCTTGACCTCCAGGTCCTCGGCGACCGCCTCGACGGCCAGGTCCACCTCCGCGAAGGCGTCGTAGGAGCCTGCCGGGGTGATCCGGTCCAGGGTCGCCGCGGCGGCCTCGGCGGTCAGCCGGCCCTTGTCGACCGAGCGGGCCAGGGACTTGCCGATCCGGGCCTTCACGGCTTCGGCCTTCTCCTCGCTGCGGGCGGCCAGGACGACGTCGTACCCGGCCTTGGCGAAGACCTCGGCGATGCCGGACGCCATGGTGCCGGAGCCCGCCACGCCGACGGAGCGGACCGGACGGCCGGGGGCCCTGGAACCGGCGGAGCCGGGCGTCAGCGCGTCCGGCACGACGGTCGCGCTGCCGGGTGCCTGGTACGTGTAGAAACCGCGCCCCGACTTCCGGCCGGTCAGGCCCGCCTCGGCGAGCTGCTTCAGGACCGGGGCGGGAGCGTGCAGCCGGTCACGGGACTCGGCGTACATGGCGTCCAGGACGGTCCGCGCCGTGTCGATGCCGATCAGGTCCAGCAGGGCCAGGGGGCCCATCGGCAGGCCGCAGCCGAGCCGCATCGCCGCGTCGATGTCCTCACGGGAGGCGTACTTCGCCTCGTACATCGCGGCGGCCTGGTTGAGGTAGCCGAACAGCAGGCCGTCGGCGACGAAACCGGGGCGGTCACCGACCGCGACGGGCTCCTTGCCGAGGTCGAGGGCGAGGTCCGTGACCGCGGTGACGGCCGCCGGCGCGGTCAGCACGGAGGAGACGACCTCGACCAGCCGCATGGCCGGGGCCGGGTTGAAGAAGTGCAGGCCCAGCACACGCTCCGGACGGGCGGAGTCGGCGGCCAGGCGGGTCACCGACAGGGCGTTGGTGCCGGTCGCCAGGATCGTCTCCGGCCGCACTATGCCGTCGAGTTCGCGGAAGATCCGGTGCTTGACCTCGTACGACTCGGGGGCCACCTCGATGACCAGATCGGCGTCCGCGGCGGCCGTGAGGTCGGTGCCGGTGCGCACCCGGCCGAGGAGGTCCGCGCGCTCCTGCTCGGTGAGCCTGCCGCGCTGCACGGCGCGGGCGGTGGAGGACTCCAGTGCGGCGAGCGACCCGGCGGCCTGGGCCTCGCTGATGTCGATGCCGATCACCTCGCGGCCGGCCTTGGCGAGGACCTCGGCGATGCCGGTGCCCATGGTGCCGAGACCGACCACGGCAATGGTCTTGAGCGGGGACAGAGGGGTGTCGGACAGGGGAGTGGCCATCGCGGACTCCAGGAATGAGGGTGACGACGAGGGCGCGCCGGGTGCGCCGAGGGGCGCACACCGGGGCGTGCAGAGCTGCGTGAGTGGCGGGTGCCGACCGGGCTGCTGAGCGCACACGCCCGGGTGCCGTCGCGGCGGGCGCGAACGCCCGGGGAACGGCGGATCCGACCGGCTCTGTCCCGAAGCCGCGTCGTACTGCGGTGCACGAGGTACCGAAACACGGTGCACCGAACCGACCTGTGCTCGCTACGGCCGCGTCACCAAACCGTCGCAAGCGGGTGCGAGTGGGTAACTCGCTCGTCTGAGCTTAACCGGCGGGTAACGAGCGCGCCAGCCCCTGGAGTTTGTGATGTAGGTCCCTCTCGTCCGCCAACACGCCTACGCTGGGCTTCGTGGACGAAGAGTTGCGATCGCTCACGGAGCGTTTACGGCAGGAGTCCGGGGGCTCGGCGGCGTACGAGCGCCTCGTGGCCACCGGTGACCTCGACGAACTGGCCGAGGTGCTGACCGCGGCCGGACAACCGCTGTGGGCCAGGGAGCTGGCCGCGTTCCGGCTGGGGCTGGCCGGCGACCGGCGGGCCTTCGAGTCCCTCGTGCTCCTCCTCAACCACCGCGACCCGCCGCGCTGCGCCTCCGCGGCCCATGCCCTGGCCCGCCTGGGCGACCCGCGCACCGCACGCGCCGCCGCGGCGCTGGCCACCAACGAGCTGCGCGTCGCCTACGCACTGCATCCCGTGCGGCTCCTGGTCGAACTGCGGGCCCCCGAGTCCGTGCCCGCGCTGATCACCACCCTGGAGCGACGGCTGCGCCCGCACGACCCCTACCGGCGGGTGGCCCTCGCCTGTGTGGAGGGGCTCGGCGCGCTGGGGGACGCCCGGGCCAGACGCGTGCTGAACGAGTCCCTGGCGCATCCCGCGCTCGCCGAGGCGGCGGTGCACGCGCTGGCGCGGATCCCGCAACAGCGGTGAGCCCAGGAGGTCAGCCGGCCGGCTCCCGCACGTACCGGACCTCAGGCACCTCCACCCCGCCCACCTCGAAGGGCTCCTCGGTGCCGTCCGCGCGAAACCCCGCCCGCTCGTAGAAGCGGCGGGCGGGGTCGTTCTCCTTCAGGACCCAGAGGAACACCCGCGGGCGGCCGGCGGCGGCGCAGCGCCGCATCGACTCCCGCAGCAGAGCCCGGCCGACCCCGGTGCCGCGCTGCCGATCGTCGACGTACATGGCATACAGCTCACCGTCGCCGGTGTACGTGTCGTCCTCCCGGTAAGGACCGGACGCGGCCCATCCGAGCACCTCGCCGCCCCGCTCGGCGACGAGGTTCACCAGGCTCCCGTCCCCCTGCCCGAACCGGGCCCGGCGCCGCGCCGCGTCCTCGGTCACGCTGAGCGCGTCGAGGTACGACTGCGGCATCAGTCCCCGGTAGGCGATCTGCCAGCCCCGGACACGGATCTCGGAGACACGGTCGCAGTCGGCGAGGGTCATCGGTCGAAGACGAGGGGGAGCGTGGTCCATGGCGGCACCCTAGGGACCGCCCGGCGGTGACGCCCGCGAATATTCCGGGCAGCATCGGCCAGGGCGTCTCAGCGCCTGAAGCCCAGCAGCGCGTGCAGGCCGGCGCCCGGGGAGGAGACGGCCGACGCCCGGGCGGCGGGGGGCTCCGGATCGGGCAGGGCCGGGCACACCGCGTCGGCCACGCCGGAGCCGCGCGGCACCCTGCCGTCCGCCAGATAGCCGGCCAGGTAGGTGTCCAGGCAGCGGTTCCCGCTCAGCGTGATGCCGTGGTTGCCGCCGCCCTGCTCGACCACCAGGCTCGAGCCGGCGAGCAGGCGATGGACCGTCACACCGCCCTGGTACGGGGTGGCCGCGTCGTTCGTCGCCTGGAACAGCAGCGCCGGCGGCAGCCTGTCGTTGGCGACGTCCGTCCGGCGCAGGGAGGCCGTCGGCCAGAACGCGCACGGCGCGTTGTACCAGGCATTGCTCCAGGCCATGAACGGGGCCCGTTCGTACACCGCCCAGTTGTCCTTGCTCCACTGCCGCCAGTCACGTGGCCACGCGGCGTCCCGGCACTGCACCGCGGAGTACACGGCGTAGCCGTTCTCGTCCGAGGCGCTGACGGCGCCGAGGTCCCGGTAGGCGTCGAGCAGCGGGCCGGGGTCGTCGCGGTTGACGTAGGCGGCGAAGGCCTCGGCGAGGTGGGGCCAGTAGCCGTTGTAGTAGCCGCCGGGGATGAAGGTGTCCTCCAGTTCGGAGGCGCCCACCTTGCCGCCCGCGGGACTGTGGGCGAGCGCCGCCCGCATCGCGTACCACTTGGCCTCGACCTGCCGCGGGTCGGTGCCGAGCCGGTACCTCGGGTCGTGCCTGGCGATCCACGCCATCAGGGCGCGGTGGCGGTCGTCGAAGGCGTAGTCCTGGGCGATGTTCGCCTCGTACCAGACGCCGTCCGGGTCGACCACCGAGTCCAGGACCAGGCGGCGCACCCGCAGCGGATGGAGCTTGGCGTAGACCGCCCCGAGGTAGGTGCCGTAGGAGTAGCCGAAGTAGCTGATCCGCTCGGCGCCCAGGGCCCGGCGGACGGCGTCCATGTCCTGGGCGGCGCTGACCGTGTCGAGGTACGGCAGCACACTCGCGTACTTCCTGCCGCAGGCCGCGGCGAAGGCCCGCACACGGGTCAGGCCGGCCTCCTCGAGCGCGGGTGTCGCGGGGACCGAGTCGGGGCGCACGGCGGCGAAGTGGCCGGGGGCGCAGTTCAGCGCGGGGGTGCTCCTGCCGACACCGCGCGGGTCGAAGCCGATCACGTCGTACTGGGCGGCCACGGACCGGGGCAGCGCGGAGGCGACGAAGCCGGCCAGTGCCAGACCGCTGCCGCCGGGGCCTCCGGGGTTGACCAGCAGCGGGCCCTGGTAGGTCTCCGCGGTGTGCGGGACGCGGGACAGGGCGAGGGTGATCTGCCGTCCGGACGGGTTCGCGTGGTCGAGCGGCACGTCCAGGGACGCGCACTGCAGCGTCGGGTAGGAGGTGGTGCCGCACTGCTTCCAGGCGATCCGGGCGGCGGACGCGGCCGGGGACGTGCGTGCGTCGGCGGGAGCGGCCGTGACCGATCCGGCCAGGACGAAGGCGGCAGCGCACAGCACGGCTGCGCGTGTTCTCATGGGTCCTCCCGGGACGGAGGGCGGCGGTGGCCGTGAGGCTCACGGTCCTTGCCGCATCGTCCCGGGCTGCCGGGCCGGAAGAACGCCCGGCGCCGATTGTTGACCCGATTGGGCCGTGGGATCCCCTCGAACGCTCTCAGAGCAGAGTGAGTTGGACGGGCCCGGACGTCTCCGGCTCGGCTGCCTCCGGTTCCCGTGTCTCCGGTTCCGCGGTCTCCGGCCCCGCGGTCTCCGGCCCCGCCGTCTCCGGCCCGGCCGCCGCGGGGGCGGCCGGTGCGGCCGGTTCGGCCGGGCGGATCCGGCGGTGCGTTCCCGCACGCGTGGGACCGATCCCGAACTCCCGGGCCAGCTCGTGCACCTGACGGGTCACCATGCGCTGGTACCACTTCGGCGCATAGGCGCCCTCCGCGTACAGCCGCTCGTAACGGCGCACCAGATGCGGATGGTGGTCGGTCAGCCAGGCCATGAACCACTCGCGGGCCCCGGGCCGCAGGTGCAGCACCAGCGGGGTGACGGAGGTGGCCCCGGCGGCCGCGATCGCCCGTACGGTGGCCCGCAGCTGGTCGGGATGGTCACCGAGGAACGGGATCACCGGCGCCATCAGCACCCCGCAGCCGATGCCGTGCTCGCCGAGGGTCCGTACGACGTCCAGGCGGCGCTCGGGCGCGGGTGTACCCGGTTCCACGGTCCGCCACAGCTCGTGGTCGGTGAAGCCCACGGACACCGAGATGCCGACGTCCGTGACCTCGGCGGCCCGGGCGAGCAGGTCGAGGTCGCGCAGGATCAGGGTGCCCTTGGTCAGGATCGAGAAGGGGTTCGCGCGGTCGGCGAGGGCGGAGATGATGCCCGGCATCAGGCGGTAGCGGCCCTCGGCGCGCTGGTAGCAGTCGACGTTCGTGCCCATGGCGACGTGCTCGCCCTGCCAGCGGGGTGAGGCGAGCTGGCGGCGCAGCAGCTCGGGCGCGTTCACCTTCACCACGATCTGCGTGTCGAAGCCGATGCCGGTGTCGAGGTCCAGGTAGCCGTGCGTCTTGCGGGCGAAGCAGTACACGCACGCGTGCGTGCAACCCCGGTACGGGTTGACCGTCCATTCGAAGGGCATGCGCGAGGCGCCCGGCACCCGGTTCAGGATCGAGCGGGCCCGGACCTCGTGGAAGGTGATCCCGGCGAACTCCGGCGTGTCGAAGGTCCGCGTGGCGACCGCGTCGGCGTCGAACAGAGCGATCTCGGCCCGGCCGTGCTCGGGCTCGGCTGTGAGGTTCTCCCAGCGCATGAGGCCTCCTAGGTTGCGCTGGACCCACAATAGAACAAATGTTCGCATGATCGTGCGAAGGTGCTTTCCGACCGCATCGGACAGGTCGGGGCACCCCGATTTGGGAGGCCGGGGACAGGGGTGGTTGGCTTGACCCAACCCCGAGAACACAGGTCCTGGAGGAACGCAATGGCGCAGGTCGAGGCCACTACGGAGCGGGTCGTCGCGGCGGACGCGGAGAAGGTGTTCGACGCCCTCGCCGACTACACCGGTACGCGCGCGAAACTGCTGCCCGAACAGTTCAGCGAGTACGAGGTGCGTGAGGGCGGGGACGGTGAGGGCACCCTCGTCCACTGGAAGCTCCAGGCCACCAGCAAGCGCGTCCGCGACTGCCTCCTCGAGGTCAGCGAGCCCACCGACGGAGAACTGGTCGAGAAGGACCGCAACTCCTCCATGGTCACCACCTGGCGCGTCACCCCGGCCGGCGAGGGCGGCTCCCGGGTCGTCGTCACCACCACCTGGAACGGGGCCGGCGGCATCGGCGGCTTCTTCGAGCGGACCTTCGCCCCCAAGGGCCTCGCCCGCATCTACGACGCGGTCCTCGCCAGGCTCGCCACCGAGGTCGAGAAGTAGGCCAACCTCCAAGCCGCTCAGGAGGTTTCGCCCCGCCTCACCGGTTCGAGTGGATCCCCACGGAAACCGGCCCGGTGCCGTAACTCGTCGTGCTTGCCCGTAGTTGTCGCAGCCGGCGGCAACGCGGGAACCGCGCGGCAGCGCGACGAGGGGAGCGGTACGTGGGCGGGACGACTCTGGCGCAGACCCTGGCGCAGGACGAACCGGCCGTGGCACCCGGCCGGCCCCCCGCCCCGCCGCCCGCACCGGCCGCCGTGCTCAGCCCCCGCCGGGTGCGGCTGGTCTTCGCCGGGCTGCTGCTCGCCCTGCTCCTCGCCGCCCTGGACCAGATGGTCGTCGCCACCGCGCTGCCCAGGATCGTCGGCGAACTGCACGGCCTGGACCGCATGTCCTGGGCGATCACCGCCTACCTGCTCACCTCCACCGTGGTCCTGCCCGTCCACGGCAAGCTCGGCGACCTCCTCGGCCGCAAGGGCGTCTTCCAGTGCGCCATCCTCGTCTTCGTCGCCGGCTCCGCGCTCGCCGGGCGGGCGCAGACCATGGACCAGCTGATCGCCTTCCGCGCGGTGCAGGGCGCCGGAGCCGGCGGACTCATGACCGGCGTACAGGCGATCATCGCGGACATCGTGCCGCCCCGTCGGCGCGGCCGCTTCCTCGGCCTGATCGGCGCCGCCTTCGGCCTCGCCTCCGTGGCCGGGCCCCTGCTCGGCGGCTGTTTCACCGACCACCTCTCCTGGCGGTGGTGCTTCTACGTCAACGTGCCCTTCGGCCTGCTCACCCTGGCCGTCGTCAGCGCCGTGCTGAAACTGCCGAAGCCGCCCTCCCGGGGCCGGTTCGACCTGCCCGGCGCGATCCTGCTCGCGGCGGCCTCCACCTGCCTCGTGCTGCTCACCAGCTGGGGCGGCACCCGCTACGCCTGGGACTCGCGCGTGGTCCTCGGCCTCGGCGCCGGCGCGGTGGCCGCCACCGCCCTCTTCGTCCTCGCCGAGCACCGCGCCGCCGATCCCCTCGTCCCGCTGAGGCTGTTCCGCGACCCCGTCTTCACCGTCAGCGGCCTGATCGGACTCGTCGTCGGCGTCGCGCTCTTCGCCGCCGCCGGCTACCTGCCGACCTTCGTGCAGATGGTCGACGGAGCCTCCGCCACCGAGTCCGGACTGCTCATGCTGCCCATGACCGGCGGCATCGTCGGCGGCTCCGTCGTCGCCGGGCAGCTCATCAGCCGCACCGGCCGTTACAAGGCCTACCCCGTGCTCGGCGGCGTCCTCTGCGTGGCCGGCATGTGGCTGCTGTCCCGGCTCCAGACCGACACGCCCCGGCTGCACTGCGGCATCTGGATGGCCGTCCTCGGCGCCGGCCTCGGCCTGGTGATGCCCGTCCTGGTCCTCGCCGTGCAGAACTCGGTGAACCCCGCCGACCTCGGCGCGGCCACCAGCGCCACCAACTACTTCCGGCAGATCGGCGGCAGCGTCGGCGCCGCCGTCTTCGGCACCCTCTTCACCGACCGGCTCACCGATGCCCTGCACCGGCGGCTGCCCGCGCACGCGGGCGACGGTCCCGCCACCCCGGAGTCGCTCACCCCGCAGCTCGTGCACGCGCTGCCGCCCGCACTGCGCGACGCGTACGCCGCCGCCTACGCCGACGCGATGCCCCGGATCTTCCTCCACCTGGTCCCGGTGCTCGTCGTCGGCCTGCTGCTCGCCTTCTTCCTCAAGGAGAAACCACTGGTGTCCCACAACGCCGCCGCCATCGACCAGGAGACCGTGCCGGTGACCACCCCGATCCCGCAGGCCCGACCCCAGCCTTCGGCCGGGGGGACCCCCGTCTCGCCCCGCTCGCCCTACACCGCCGGAATCCCCGTCTGCGGCACGGTGCAGCATCCCGACGGGACAGTGGTGCCCCGCGCGGCGCTCACCCTGATCGACGTGGCCGGGCGGCAGGTCGGGCGCGGCGCCAGCGGTGAGGACGGACGGTACGCGCTGGCCACCCCGGGCCCGGGCCCGTACGTACTGATCGCCGCGGCCGGCGGCCACCAGCCGCAGGCCGTCTCCGTCACCGTCGGTGAACGCCCCGTCGAACTCGACGTCGTCCTCGGCGGCGCCGGACGGCTCGCCGGCAGCGTGCTCACCGCCGACGGCACCCCCGTACCCGGCGCCACCGTCACCCTCACCAACGTGCACGGCGAGGTCGTCGCCAGTACCCGCAGCGGGCGCGAGGGCGGTTACGTCATCACCGAGCTGGTGGCCGGCGAGTACACCCTCGCCGCCAGCGCGCCCGCCTTCCGGCCCGTCGCGCTCCCCGTCACCGTCCAGGCCGCCCGGGAGACCCGCCAGGACATCGAACTCGCCGGCGGCGCCGTGCTGCGCGGCACCGTGCGGGCCGGCGGCGGGCGTCCCGTCGAGGACGCCCGCGTCACCCTGCTCGACGCCGCCGGCAACGTCGTCGACACGCTCACCACGGGAGCCGACGGATCGTTCCGGTTCGTCGACCTCGCCTCCGGCGAGTACACCGTCATCGCCGCCGGATACCCGCCGGTGGCCACGGTGCTGCAGGTGGCCGGCGGCGGCCGGACGGAACGGGACCTGCAACTGGGGCACGAAGACCGGCCGACCTGGCCGGCCTGACCGGCTCCGGCCATCGCCGCCGAGGGGCTCATAGCGTGCGCCGGAGCGCCGCGCACGGCAATTCACCAATTGCCGCACACGCGACGTACGGCGGCCGTACCGTGGAGTAGGCAGCACAGATCATGACGTGGGTCGTGCGGTGCCGACGGGGAGCCCGCGCGTCGAGGGGGAGAGAGGGTCGGGGCCATGGACCGTGGCACGGAAATGGGCGCAGGCCCCGGGGACGGCGCCGCGCCGCGGCATGCCGGGGCCGGCCGGATTCCGCTGGCCGTGGTCGTCGTCGACCGCGACGGCCTCGTGTCGCACTGGAGCACCGGCGCCCGGCGGTTGTTCGGCGTCGAGCGGGAGGACGCCGTGGGGCACCCGGCCGCCGACCTGCTGCCCGTCTCCGGGGCCCTGCCCGACGGCCTCGACACCGAACCGCTGCTGGACGCCTACGGGCCCTACGAGACGTACGACGAACTGGGCCCCGACCTGGAGGACTCGCTCGGCGGCCGGACCGCCTACCCGACGGCGGGCCGCGCCCGGATCTCCGCTCGGCACGACGACGGTTCCGGGCCGGCGGAACCCCGCGGCGACCGGCTCGACGTCCTGTGGTGGGCCTACCCGCTGGTCGGCCCGGGCCCCGCCCGGCTCCTGGTGCTCGCCGCCGACGCCGCCCGGCTGCACCTCGAGCACGGCTACGACGACGGGACCGCCGAACGCATCTCACCCGGTTTCGCCCGCCACACGGAACTCCCCGCCCCCGAGGACCTCGCCCGCCGGCTGCCCGAGATCCTGCCCAACATGGGGCCCGGCCTGAGCGGCCGCATCGTCTCGCAGGTTCTCGAACTGGGCTACCCCGTACTGGAGTTCAGCCAGTTCGACCGGGTGCCGGTGACGCCCGACTGGGGCGTGCCGCGTCGCGCGGGACGCCGTCCGCTCCAAGTCGCCGCTCAGGAGCGGACGGTGGCCGTCGTGCCCGCCGGCGCCGAGAACGACCTGGAGTACGCGGCCGTCCGCGAGCGGCTGGAGTTCCTCAACGAGGTCAGTTCCGGCATCGGTTCCTCCCTCGACCTGGGCGAGACCATCCGCGAGGTCACCAGCGCCGCCGTGCCCCGCTTCACCGACTTCGCGGGCACCCACCTGCGCGCCGCCGTCCTCGCCGGCGAGGGCTTCCCGGACGGCCCGCCGGACGCGCACACCGTGATGCACCGGGTCTGGGTCGAGCACAACGACGAACCGGGCCGCTGGGACGACACCGTGCCGGTCGGCGAGACCTTCGCCTTCCCCGAACACACCCCGTTCTACCAGTGCATGGTCACGGGCGAACCGGTTCTGATCCCGCGGGTCACCGAGGAACTGGCGGCCCGCATCTCCGGCGAGTTCGAGAAGCGCGACCTCAGGCCGCTCATCACCGGCCGCTCCCTGCTGATCGTGCCGCTCAAGGCACGCAACGTCGTCCTCGGCTTCATGGTGCTGATGCGCCGCCCCGACCGCCCGGCGTTCGACGACATGGACCGCACCACGGGCGCCGAACTCGCCGCCCGCGCGGGCCTCGTACTCGACAACGCCCGCATGTACACCTACCAGGAGAACGTCGCCGACACCCTCCAGGACAGCATGCTGCCGCAGGTCGTCCCGCGGATGGCCGGATGCGACGTCGCCACCCGCTACCTGCCCGGCACGCGCCTCGGCCGGATCGGCGGCGACTGGTTCGACACCATAAAACTGCCCGGCTCGCGCACCGCCCTCGTCGTCGGTGACGTCATGGGCCACGGTCTCAACTCCGCCGCGATGATGGGCCAGTTGCGGACGGCCGTACAGACCATGGCCGCCATGGAGACGCCGCCCGCCCAGCTGCTGCGCAACCTCGACGACCTGGCCCGGCGGCTCGGCGAGAACTACCTCGCCACCTGTCTGTACGCGGTCTACGACCCGATCCGCGGCGAACTGCAGCTCTCCAACGCGGGACACATCCCGCCCGTCCTGGTGCGCGCCGAGGACGGCCGCAGCGAACTGCTCGACCTGCCGACGGGAGCCCCCATCGGCGTGGGCGGTGTCCCCTTCGAGTCCACCGTCGTCCGGGTCTCGCCCGGCGACCGGCTGGTGCTGTGCACGGACGGCCTGGTCGAGGTACGCGGCGCCGACATCGGCGACGGACTCGCCGCGCTCTGCGAGTCGGCCGCGCACCCCGCGGCCTCCATGGACGACGCCTGCGACACGATCATCCGCGCCCTCAACACCCGCGGCGGACGCAAGGACGACGTCGCGCTGCTCATGGCCCGTCTCAACGGCGTCCCCGCCGACCACGTCGCCGAATGGCAACTCGCCCGGGAGCCGCGCGAGGTGGCCCGGGCCCGTCGGCTGGTCCGCGGGCAACTGCTCCAATGGGGCCTCGCCGCGGCGGTGGACACGGCCGAGCTGCTGGTCAGCGAGGTCGTCACCAACGCCGTACGACATGGGGACGGTCAGCGGATCGGGCTCCGCCTGGTCCGCACCGACGCGTTGTTGTGCGAGGTCACCGACGACGAACCGGCGCTGCCGGCCCTGCTCGGCGCCGGCATCCACGACGAGTCGGGCCGCGGCCTGCGCGTGGTCAGCCGCCTGGCCCGCGAATGGGGCGCCAGCGCCGCCGGTCACCGCAAGACGGTCTGGTTCGAACAAGCCCTGACGACGGCACCCCACCGGGACTGAGGCGCCGTCAGCGGCGCACGGGACGCCGCTCTGTACCCACCGGTGTGCGCCGGCTCGAACATCCGGTGAAAGGTGGGCACCCGCCCCTTGCCGGTCAGTCCGTGAACGCGATACTTCGATCACGGAACCGAACCTGGGGAGGGCGCATGAAGGTATCGGAGAACTACCGCGACAACTGGGAGAGTTACTGGCGGGAGACGTCCGACGCGCGGGGCGAGGCGATCTGGGACGCCGATCCGTCACTGAGCTCCGGACCGCACAGCGAGCTGTTCCTGCCGTACGCGGACACCACGCGCCCCATAGTCGACCTCGGCTGCGGCAACGGAACCCAGACGCGCTACCTCGCCACCCGGTTCGCCCGCGCCGTCGGCGTCGACCTCTCGCACGCCGCCATCGAGCACGCGCGCCGCGCCACGGACGGCGACACCGTCGAGTTCCAGCAGCTCGACCTGACGGACACCGAGGCCGTGCGCGCCCTGCACGACCGCATGGGTGACAGCAACGTGTACATGCGGGCCGTCGTCCATCAGAGCGAGCCGGCGGCCCGCCCGTCCGTGGCCGGGGCCGTCGCCGAGGTCATCGGTTCGCGGGGGCGGGCGTTCGTCGTCGAACTGACCTCCGACTCCCGGCAGGTGCTGAGCAGCGCCGCGGCCGGCCCCGACGGGCCGCCGCCCAAGCTGCGCCGGGTCTTCCAGCACGGGCTCAAGCCCGCCGACGCAGCCGACGACGAGATCCCGGAGCTGCTGCGCGGGGCCGGGCTCGAGATCCTCGCCGACGGCGACACGACCCTGCCGCAGACCGAGTACCTGGCCGACGGCACGCGCATCGACCTCCCCGCGCGCTGGTTCGTCCTCGCGCGCGCCGCGGCGGGCTGAGCGCCGTACGGCAGGGCGTGCCGGGTCCTGGCCCGGGGCGCCTTCGGCGCGTAGCGTGACGATGTATGAAGATCGTCATCAGTGCGGACATGGAGGGCGCCACAGGAGTCACCTGGCCGGCCGACGTGCTGCCGGGGACGCCCCAGTGGGAACGGTGCCGCACGATGTTCACCTCCGACGTGGCCGCCGCCGCCCTGGGATTCCTGGACGGCGGGGCAGAGCGCGTACTTGTCAACGAGGCCCACTGGACCATGCGCAACCTGCTCCTGGAAGAACTCGACGAGCGGGTGGAGATGCTCACCGGGCGGCACAAGGCGCTGTCCATGGTGGAGGGCGTGCAGTACGGCGACGTGGACGGCATCGCGTTCGTCGGCTACCACGCGGGCGCCGGCATGGAGGGCGTCCTGGCGCACACCTACCTGGCCAACTCCATCACCGGGGTGTGGCTGAACGGCGTACGGGCGAGCGAGGGCCTGCTCAACGCGCACGTCGTCGCCGAGTTCGGGGTTCCCGTCGTCCTCGTCACCGGCGACGACGTGGCCTGCGAGGACGCGCTCGGGTACGCGCCCGGGGCACTGAAGGTCGCGGTCAAGGACCATGTGTCCCGGTACGCGGCCGTGTGCCGGACCCCCGCCAGGACGGCCGTGGACATTCGTGCGGCGGCGAAGGAGGCGGCAGGCCTGGCGGTCCGTCACGAGCCGGTGCGAAGGGGGCCGTTCACGGTCGCCCTCGAGTTCGACGCCGAGCACCTGGCCCTCGCCGCTACCGTCGTGCCGGGGGTGGACCGCACGGGGGAACGGAAGGTGGCGTACACCAGCGACACCATGTACGAGGGCATCCGTACCTTCAAGGCGGTCACCACGATCGTCTCGGCCGCGGTGGAGGAGCAGTATGGCTGACGAGCAGGCACTGGACGAGGTCGTCGGGTTCACCTCCGACCTGATCCGGATCGACACCACCAACAGGGGCGGCGGCGACTGCCGGGAACGCCCGGCCGCCGAGTACGCCGCCGAGCGGCTCGCCGGGGCGGGACTGGAACCGGTGCTGCTGGAGCGGACCCCGGGGCGGACGAACGTCGTCGCCCGGATCGAGGGCACCGACCCGTCCGCCGACGCGCTGCTCGTGCACGGTCACCTGGACGTGGTGCCCGCCGAGGCCCGCGACTGGAGCGTCCACCCCTTCTCCGGAGAGGTCGGCGACGGCGTCGTGTGGGGGCGCGGGGCCGTCGACATGAAGGACATGGACGCGATGATCCTCGCGGTGGTGCGCTACTGGGCCCGGGCGGGCGTACGGCCCCGGCGGGACGTCGTGGTGGCCTTCACCGCCGACGAGGAGGCCAGCGCGGAGGACGGCGCCGGGTTCCTCGCCGACCGGCACGCGGGACTGTTCGAGGGCTGCACGGAGGCCGTCGGCGAGGCGGGTGCGTTCACCTTCCATGACGGCGGCGGGCGGCAGTTGTACCCGATCGCCGCCGGGGAGCGCGGCACCGCCTGGCTGAAGCTCACCGCGCGCGGGCGGGCCGGGCACGGCTCCCGGGTCAACGGGGAGAACGCCGTGACCCGGCTGGCCGCCGCCGTCACCCGGATCGGCGAGCACAGGTGGCCGCTGCGGCTCACCCCGACCGTGCGTGCGGCCCTCACCGAACTCGCCGCCCTGTACGGCGTCGGCGCCGACCTGAGGGACGTGGACGCGCTGCTGGACAAGCTGGGCCCGGCCGCGAAACTCGTGGACGCCACCGTCCGGTGCAGCGCCAACCCGACCGTGCTGGAGGCGGGTTACAAGGTCAACGTCATTCCGGGCGAGGCGGTCGCCCATGTGGACGGCCGGTATCTGCCCGGCTGCGAGGACGAGTTCGCCGCCACCCTGGACCGGCTGACCGGACCGGACGTGGACTGGGAGTACCAGCACCGGGAGGTCGCCCTGCAGGCCCCGGTGGACTCCCCGACGTACGCCCGGATGCGCGCCGCCGTCGAGGAGTTCGCACCCGAGGGCCACGTGGTGCCGTACTGCATGCCCGGCGGCACCGACGCCAAGCAGTTCTCGCGGCTGGGCATCACCGGTTACGGGTTCGCGCCGCTGAAACTCCCCGAAGGGTTCGACTACCAGGCGCTCTTCCACGGCGTCGACGAGCGGGTCCCCGTCGAGGCGCTCCACTTCGGTGTCCGTGTCCTCGACCGCTTCCTGCGGTCGGCCTAGGCGATGGGGGACGGTGTGCGCACGCTTGCCCACGGTTCCTGGCCCTCGCCCATCGACGCGGCACTGGCCGCCGCGCACGACGGACAGCCCGAATGGGTGGGCTTCGTCGGCGACGAGACGTGGTGGACGGAACCCCGGCCCGCCGAGGGCGGCCGTCGCACGCTGATGAGACGCGCGGACCGGGAGGAGGAGCCGGTGCTGCCCGCGCCGTGGGACGTGCGCAGCAGGGTGATCGAATACGGTGGCCGGCCGTGGGCCGCGGTGGTCGACGGCGGACGAACCGTCCTGGTGTTCGTGCACTTCGCCGACCAGCGGCTCTACCGCTACGAGCCCGGCGGCGAGCCCCGCCCGCTGACCCCGGTGTCCCCGGTGGGCGGCGGACTGCGCTGGGCGGAGCCGCTGGTGCTGCCGGAGCGGGGCGAGGTCTGGTGCGTACTGGAGGAGTTCACCGGGGAGGGGCCGGGCGACGTGCGCCGCGTCCTGGCCGCCGTGCCGCTGGACGGTTCCGCCGCCTCGAACCGGCAGGGCGTGCGTGAACTCACCGACGCCCGGCACCGGTTCGTGACCGGGCCGCGCCTGTCCCCGGACGGGCGCCGGGCCGCCTGGCTGGCGTGGGACCACCCGCGGATGCCCTGGGACGGTACGGAACTGATGTGTGCCGGGGTGGGTGACGACGGCATGCTGCATACCGTACGCACGGTGGCCGGTGGGCCGCAGGAATCCGTCGCACAGTGCGAATGGTCGGCGGACGGCGGTCTGCTGTATGCGAGCGACCGCAGCGGCTGGTGGAACCTGTACCGCGAGGGCGTCCCGCTCTGCCCGCGCGAGGAGGAGTTCGCCGGTCCGCTGTGGAAACTCGGGCAGCGCTGGTTCGCACCGCTGACGAGCGGGCTGATCGCCGTCGTCCACGGCCGCGGGCCGACCGCGCTCGGGATACTGGATCCAGCAACCGGTGAGGTCGTCGACGCGGCCGGACCCTGGACCGAGTTCGCGCCCACCCTGGCCGTGCGGGGGGACCGGGTGGTGGGCGTGGGGGCGGGCCCGCGCAGCGGCTACGAGGTCGTCGAGCTGGACGCCGGGACGGGACACGCCCGGGTGATCGGCGCCCGGCACACCGACCCGGTCGATCCCGCCCACTACCCCGAACCGAGGATCCGCACCTTCACCGGCCCCGGGGGCCGGGAGGTGCACGCCCACATCCACCCGCCGCACCACCCCGGCTGCGTCGCGCCCGACGGCGAACTGCCGCCGTACGTCGTACGGGCGCACGGCGGGCCCACCGGCCGGGCACCGCTCGTGCTGGACCTGGGCATCGCCTACTTCACCTCCCGGGGCATCGGGGTCGCCGAGGTGAACTACGGCGGTTCGACCGGGTACGGCCGCGCCTACCGGAACCGGCTGCGCGAGCAGTGGGGCGTCGTGGACGTCGAGGACTGCGCGGCCGTCGCCCTCGCGCTCGCCGAGGAGGGCACCGCGGACCGCCGGAGGCTGGCGATCCGGGGCGGCAGCGCGGGCGGCTGGACGGCCGCGGCCTCCCTGACCACGACCGACGTCTACGCCTGCGGCACGATCGTCTATCCCGTCCTGGACCTCATGAACTGGGCATCGGGGGAGACCCACGACTTCGAGTCGCACTACCTCCAGACTCTGGTCGGGCCGCTCGCCGAGGTGCCCGAACGGTACGCCGAACGGTCGCCGACCGAGCACGCCGACCGGATCACCGCGCCGTTCCTGCTGCTCCAGGGCCTGGACGACGTCATCTGCCCGCCCGCGCAGTGCGAACGCCTGCTCGCCCGGATCGAGGGACGGGGAGTGCCGCACGCCTACCTCGCCTTCGAGGGCGAGGGGCACGGCTTCCGGCGGGCGGAGACCCTGGTCAGGGCGCTGGAGGCGGAGCTGTCTCTGTACGCTCAGGTGTTCGGCCTGCGCCCGGCAGGCATTCCCACCCTGGAGCTGGTCACATGAAGCAGCTGGTCCGCCCCGCCCGCCTCGCCCCCGGCGCCCGGGTGGCCGTCGTCGCCACCAGCGGCCCGGTGCCCGAGGAACGGCTGCAGGCCGGGCTGGACGTGCTGCGCGGCTGGGACCTCGATCCGGTGGTCGCACCGCACGTGCTCGACCGGCATCCGGAGTTCGGCTACCTGGCCGGCACGGACGCGGACCGTGCCGCCGACCTGCAGAACGCCTGGTGCGACCCGGCCGTGGACGCGGTGCTGTGCGCCCGGGGTGGGTACGGCGCGCAGCGCATGGCCGACCTGCTCGACTGGGAGGCGATGCGGGCCGCCGGGCCGAAGGTGTTCGTCGGCTTCAGCGACATCACCGCCCTGCACGAGGCCTTCGCCACCCGGCTGGGGCTCGTCACGCTGCACGGCCCGATGGCGGCAGGCGTCGACTTCCTCAAGAACGCGCGGGCGCAGGAGCATCTGAGGGCCACCCTCTTCGCCCCGGAGACCGTCCGCGCGATCCGCTCCGACGGCCGCGCCCTGGTCCCCGGCCGGGCCCGGGGCGTCACCCTCGGCGGCTGTCTGTGCCTGCTCGCCGCGGAGTGCGGCACCCCGCACGCCCGGCCCTCGGCCCGTGGCGGACTGCTGTGCCTGGAGGACGTGGGCGAGGAGACGTACCGCCTGGACCGCTACCTCACCCAGCTGCTCCGCGCGGGCTGGCTCGACGGGGTGCGGGGGGTGCTGCTCGGATCCTGGGAGAGCTGCGAGGACTACGACCGGGTGCGCGCCCTGCTCACCGACCGGCTCGGCGCCCTCGGCGAGGTCCCCGTGGTCGAGCAGTTCGGCTTCGGCCACTGCGAGGGGGCGCTGACGATCCCGTTCGGGACCGTCGCGGAACTCGACGCGGAGGCGGGCACCCTGACGCTCGACGAGCCCGCCCTCGACTGACCGCGCGCGGGCTGCCCGAGCCCACGAGACGCCGGGCCGACGACGTCGTAGGCTGGCCGGATGCCGCATGCCGCGTCCCGATACCTCGCCGCAGGCCCCCGCGTGGGGATACGTCACTTCACCTACGAGGACGGCCCGGAGTTCGCCGCCCGCGCCCGGGAGAGCAAGGACCTGCACCATCCGTGGCTGTTCCCGCCGACCACCGAAGAGGCCTACACGGCTTACGCGGGACGGCTCATCGAGGACCCGACGAAGGCCGGGTTCCTGGTCTGCGAGAAGGACGACGGGGCCATCGCCGGGTTCATCAACATCAACAACATCGTCGGCGGCGGCTTCCAGTGCGGTGCCCTGGGCTACGGCGCCTTCGCGCACGCGGCCGGGCGTGGGCTGATGCGCGAGGGCATCGGCCTGGTGGTGGGCCACGCGTTCGGGCCCATGCGGCTGCACCGGCTGGAGATCAACGCCCAGCCCGGCAACGCCGCGTCCATCGCCCTCGCCCGCGGCGCCGGGTTCCGTCTGGAGGGCTTCTCGCCCAAGATGATCTACGTCGACGGGGACTGGCGGGACCACGAACGGTGGGCGATCACCGCCGAGATGCGGGCTTGCGGTTGACCTTCATCGTGTCGAGGTCCGTGACAGTGGACCGCAGCCCGGTGAAACCGTAGCGGAGGCCGCGCAGCGTGGTCTCCGCCCGGTCCTCCGCGATCGCCGCCGCCATCTCCTCGCCGTCCGCCGCGTCCGAGACCACCACGTACCGCAGGGAGAAGTGCTTCAGCGGCGACGGCTCGTACGAAAGCGAGCCCTCCTCGGTGAACCGCATGCTCGTCATCCCGTGCTCGGCCGCCTCCGCGAGCAGCCGCGCCCGTGCCTCCTCGGTCAGCCCGTCCCAGGTGCCCCGGACGATGACCCGGTAGGTGTGCTGCTCGCCCATGCGCTCTTCGTACCCTCCGTCGAAAACGGTTGAGGGGCGACTGTATGTCGTGAACGATGTGCCGCATGCGGAATATCGTCGTGCTGGACGCCCCCTCCAACTTAGGCCTGCGCCCACCCGCCCCCGGCACCGTGCCCGGCTGCTACAAGCTGGCCGGCGCCCTGCGGGAGCAGCGGATCGTGCACCGACTCGGTGCCGCGGAGGGCGGGGTGGTGGTCCCGCCCCGCTACGACCGGGGTGACTGGCAGGAGGGCGACGGTGTGTTCAACGCGGCCGCGCTCGCCGCGTACACCGTGAAGCTCGCCGACCGCCTCGAACCACATGTGCGCGCTGGTGACTTCCCGCTGGTTCTCGGCGGCGACTGCTCCATCCAGCTCGGCGCGTCCCTCGCGCTGCGCCGCATCGGACGGTACGGGCTCGCCGTCGTCGACGCCTCGCCGGACTTCCGGCACCCGGGCAACTCCGACCGGATCGGCGCGGCCGGCGGCGAGGAGGTCGCCCTGGGCACCGGGCGCGGGCAGGAGGACCTGACGAACCTGGAAGGGCTCGGGCCCTACCTCCGGGACGAGGACGTACGGTTCTTCGGCATCCGCGACTGCTTCGAGGAGGACCGCGTCGAACTCGCCGCTCTGAAGATGCCGGTGGCCACCGTCGGCGATCTGCGCGAGCAGGGCGCGGACACCCTGGCCCGGACGGCCGTACAGGCCTTCGAGGCGCCGCAACTCGACGGTTTCTGGGTGCACTTGGACGCGGATGTTCTCGACCCGGCGGTGATGCCCGCCGTGGACAGCCCCGACCCGGACGGCCTCGTGCCCGAGGAACTCGTCGCGCTGCTGAGCCCGTTGCTCGCCTCCCCGCGCTGCGTCGGCCTCAACGTGACCATCTACGACCCCGACCTCGACCCCGACGGCACGGTGGCCGCCCTGCTCGCCGACACCGTCGTGGCCGCCTTCGCGGACTGCTGAGGCGCGGGCGGACGGGGCTCAGCCCGCCTGGTCCACGTACTCGAACACCGCTCCGTCCGGATGCATCGCGATCAGGTTGCGGCCCACCGGGGTCGCGACCGGACCCGCGATGATCCGGGCGCCGAGGCCGGTGAGAACCCGGTGAGCCTCCTCGACGTCCTTCACGGCGATGGTCGCGGTCACCTTGCGCAACACCTCCAGTTCCGCCTCGGGGCCGCTCATCAGCAGGAACGAGCCCACGGCGGCGACCTGCACCCCGCCGCGGGCGAAACTCATCGCCCGGCCGCCGGTCAGGCGCTCGTAGAAGGGGATCGCGGTCTCGAGGTCGTCGACGTAGATGCGCAGTGCGGCTCCCTGGATATCCATACGGGCGAGCCTAGTTGGCGAAGGCCGGGCGAGGGAGATCCCTTCACCGTATCCCCTGCGCCCGCCCGGAGCGTCACGCCGGGGCGCGCCCCCATCACGGAACGCGTTATGCGTACGTGTGTGCGGGTACCCGCAGGGCATGGACCGCTTGGATCATCTTGAGCACCTGGACAGGCATCTGGTCGACGAGCTGGCGCAGGTGGCCCGCGAGACCGTGCGCGACGAACTGCGTGAGCAGACCCGCAAGAAGCGCCGCACGGCCACGCTGTACGCGGCGTCCGGCGCCGCCGCCCTGTACGCGGGCGGCGCGCTCGCACTCGCGCTGGGTCTGGCCCTGGCCACCGGCCTGCCGGGCTGGGCGGCCGCGCTGATCACCGCCGTGATCCTGGGAGTCGCGGCCTACGCGCTGCGCGGCGCAGCCCGGCCCAAGCACCCCCACCACTCCGCGGCTCCCGGTCACGTCATCGGCGGCACCCCGCCCGCCGGACCCCCCGCCGGCCTCGGCCTGCCGTACCCGCCCATGCCGAACACGGCGCCGGGCACGGGCGACGACCTGGAGGGACCGCACCACCGGGCCTGAGCCGCGTACCGGATCCGCACACCGGCCGTTCCCGGCCCCGCCGGCCCGCAGGCCGGCGGGGCCGGCTCAGCTCCCCGTCAGCTGCGGCAGCACCTTCGTGCGGTAGAAGTCGAAGAAGCCGCGCTGGTCGGGGCCGATCTGGTTGACGTAGACGCGGTCGAAACCGGCGTCGGCGAAGGCGGACAACGCGGAGACGTGCTCCTCGACGTCGTCGCCGCAGACCCGGCTCTCACGGACCTTGTCCTCGGTGATCAGGGGCTGCAGCTGCTCGAAGTGCCGCGGCGTGGGAAGGATCTGGCCCATCTCGCCCGGCAGCAGTTCGTTGGCCCACAGGTCGCGCACCCGGCGGACGGCCTCGTCGCGGTCGGTGCCGTAGCAGACCTTCGTGCCGCCGCTGACAAGTTTGGTGCTCCCGCCGCCGCCCTTGCGGAACTGGGTGACCATCTCCTCCTCCGGCATCATCGTGATGTAGCCGTCGCCCACCCGTGCGGCGAGCTGGGTGGCCTTGGGGCCGAAGCCGGAGATGTCGATGGGCACCGGTTCGTCGGGGACGGTGTAGAGGCGGGCGTTCTCCACGGTGTAGTGCGTGCCGTGGTGGCTGACCTCCTCGCCGGTGAACAGCCGGCGCATCACCTGGATCGCTTCCTCCAGCATTTCCAGCCGGATGTGCAGCGGCGGCCAGGCGTCGCCGAGGATGTGCTCGTTGAGGGCCTCGCCGGTGCCGACGCCGAGCCGGAAGCGCCCGCCGGTCATCACCGCGCTGGTCGCCGCCGCCTGCGCCACCACCGCCGGGTGCATCCGCACGGTGGGGCAGGTCACCGCCGTCTCGATCGGCAGCGACACCGCCTCCGACAGCGCGCCGATGACCGACCAGACGAACGGGGCGTTGCCCTGGGCGTCGTTCCACGGGTGGTAGTGGTCCGAGATCCACAGAGCTTGGAATCCGGCCTGTTCGGCCATGCGGGCCTGCTCCACGAGATCGGCGGGACCGTGCTCCTCGGTCGACAGGAAATAGCCGTATTCGGGCATGGGGGTGTACCTCCGCGACACGGGCGGTCGTGTCTGGTCGGACGGGGTCGGTGGAAATCCCGGCCCGGGTAACCGGACGGGGCCGGGGCGAAACGCCCCGCCGCCCCGGCGTTTGGGGGCCCTTGCCAAGGGGACGCGGTAGACCTCGGACGAGCCACACCGCCGGAGGCGCACCGTGAGTCGACCCCGCATCGTGATCGTCGGCGCCGGCTTCGCCGGATACCGGACCGCCCGCACCCTCTCCCGGCTGGCCCGGGGCCGTGCCCACATCACCCTGCTGAACCCGACCGACTACTTCCTGTACCTGCCGCTGATGCCCCAGGTCGCCGCCGGGATCCTGGAACCGCGCCGGGTGGCCGTCTCCCTCTCCGCCACCCTGCCGCGGGTGCGGCTGGTGCTCGGCGAGGCCGACGGCGTCGACCTGGACGGCCGCACCGTGCACTACACCGATCCCGAGGGCGGCGGGGGCGAGCTGGCCTACGACCGCCTCGTGCTGGCCGTCGGCAGCGTCAACAAGCTGCTGCCCATTCCCGGTGTCGCCGAGCACGCCCACGGCTTCCGCGGCCTGCCCGAAGCGCTGTACCTGCGCGACCACGTCACCCGGCAGGTGGAACTCGCCGCGGGATCCGACGACCCGAAGAGCTGCGCCGCACGGTGCACCTTCGTGGTGGTCGGGGCCGGCTACACCGGCACCGAAGTGGCCGCGCACATGCAGATCTTCACCGACCGACTGGCACGTCGGCAGCCACGCCGGCCGGGCGTGCGGCCCCGCTGGATGCTGCTGGACATCGCGCCGCGCGTACTGCCGGAGATGGACGAACGTCTGTCGTCGACAGCCGACCGTGTACTGCGTGAACGCGGCGTCGACGTCCGGATGGGCACCTCCGTGAAGGAGGCGACCCATGACGGTGTCCTGCTCACCGACGGCGACTTCGTGGAGACCCGCACCCTCGTGTGGTGCGTCGGCGTCCGGCCCGACCCGCTCGTGGAGAGCATCGGGCAGACCCTGGAACGGGGGCGCCTCATCGTCGACCCGTACCTCCAGGTGCCGGGCCGGCCCGAGGTGTTCGCGTGCGGTGACGCGGCCGCCGTACCCGACCTCGGCAACCCGGGGAAGTTCACGCCGATGACGGCCCAGCACGCCTGGCGGCACGGCGGCACGGCCGCGCACAACGTCGCCGCGTCGCTCGGGGCGGGCGAGCGCCGCCCCTACCGCCACCGTGACCTGGGCTTCGTCGTCGACCTCGGCGGCTTCAAGGCCGCCGCCGACCCCTTCGGCGTACCGCTGTCCGGTCTGCCGGCCGGCGCGGTCACCCGCGCCTACCACCTCGCGGCGATGCCCGGCAACCGTGTCCGGGTCGCCGCGGACTGGCTGCTGGACGCCGTACTGCCGCGCCAAGGCGTCCAGTTGGGTCTCGTGCGCTCCTGGTCGGTGCCGTTGGACACGGCCTCACCGGAACTCGCGCGCGTGCCCGGCGGACCGAGGCAGCCGAACGGGACGGGGCCGGGCGCGGCCCTGGACGCGGACACCGGCGACGGGCCCGCCGGGAACCCGCCCGGCGACGAACCGGCGGAGCTGCAGCCGGCCCCCGAGCCCGCCAGGAACCAACCCGGCGGCGAGCCCGCCAGGAACCAACCCGGCGGCGAACCCGCCAGGAACCAGCCGGGCGGTGAGCCCGCCAAGAACCAGCCGGGCGGTGAGCCCGCGAAGAACCAGCCGGGCGACCATCCCGCTCCGGGCCCCGTCAGGCGCCCGGACACCCCTGCGGAAGGAGACTCATGAACAGCGCCGAACTCGTCGAACTCGGGCAGCAGCTGCGCGTGGACAGCGTGCGGGCCGCCGCGGCGGCGGGCTCAGGGCATCCGACCTCCTCGATGTCCGCGGCGGACCTGGTGGCGGTGCTGCTCGCCCGCCACCTCCGCTACGACTTCGAGCGCCCCGACCACCCCGGCAACGACCGCTTCGTACTCTCCAAGGGCCACGCCTCACCGCTGCTGTACGCCGCCTACAAGGCGGTCGGAGCGATCGAGGACGGCGAACTGCTGACCTTCCGCAAGCTCGGCAGCAGGCTGGAGGGACACCCCACACCGCGGCGGCTGCCGTGGGTGGAGACCGCCACCGGCTCCCTCGGCCAGGGCCTGCCGGTCGGGGTCGGCATCGCCCTGGCCGGCAAGCGGCTGGAACGCACCGGATACCGGGTGTGGGTGCTGTGCGGAGACAGCGAGCTCGCCGAGGGGTCGATCTGGGAGGCCGCCGAGCACGCCGGGTACGAGCACCTCGACAACCTGACCGCGGTCGTGGACGTCAACCGCCTCGGCCAGCGCGGTCCCACCCGGCACGGCCACGACCTGGACGCCTACGCCCGCCGCTTCCAGGCGTTCGGCTGGCACACCGTCGAGGTCGACGGCCACGACGTGGACGCCGTCGACGGTGCCTACGGCGAGGCGGCCTCGACGACCGGGCAGCCGACCGTGATCCTCGCCCGCACCCTCAAGGGCAAGGGCGTCGCCGCCGTCCAGGACCGCGAGGGCCTGCACGGCAAGCCGCTGCCGGAGGCCGAGGAGGCGATCGCCGAGCTGGGCGGGCCGCGTGACCTCACCGTCCGGGTGCGGGAGCCGCAGGCCGCCCGTGTGCTGCACGCCGTCCACGACTCCTCCCTCGAGCTGCCGACGTACGACAAGGGCGAGAAGGTTGCCACCCGCAACGCCTTCGGGGAGGCCCTCGCCGCGCTGGGCACGGCTCGCGGCGAGGTCGTCGCCCTGGACGGCGAGGTCGGCGACTCCACCCGCACCGAGCAGTTCGCCAAGGAGCACCCCGACCGCTTCTTCGAGTGCTACATCGCCGAGCAGCAGCTCGTCGCCTCGGCCGTCGGGATGGCGGCGCGCGGCTGGGTGCCCTACGCCGCGACCTTCGCGGCCTTCCTGACCCGCGCCTACGATTTCGTGCGCATGGCCTCGATCAGCGGCTCCGGCATCAACCTCGTCGGCTCCCACGCCGGCGTCGCCATCGGCCAGGACGGGCCCTCGCAGATGGGCCTGGAGGACCTGGCCATGTTCCGGGCCGTCCACGGCTCGACCGTGCTGTACCCGTGCGACGCCAACCAGACCGCCAGGCTCGTCGCGGCCATGGCGGGCCTGGACGGCATCCGCTACCTGCGTACCTCGCGCGGCGAGAGCCCGGTGATCTACGGGCCCGACGAGGAGTTCCCGGTGGGCGGCAGCAAGGTGCTGCGTTCCAGTGACGAGGACCGGCTGACCCTCGTCGCGGCCGGGGTGACCGTGCACGAGGCGCTGGCCGCCGCCGACGCCCTGGAGGGCGAGGGCATCCGGGTCCGGGTCGTCGACCTGTACTCCGTCAAGCCCGTGGACCGGGACACCCTCCGGCAGGCCGCCGAGGAGACCGGCTGCCTGCTCACCGTCGAGGACCACCACGAGGAGGGCGGCCTCGGCGACGCCGTCCTTGACGCCTTCACCGACGGCAGGCCCGTGCCCCGGCTGGTCCGGCTCGCGGTGCGGAACATGCCGGGTTCGGCGGCACCCGACGAGCAGCTGCACGCCGCCGGCATCGACGCCGCGGCCATCGCCGCCGCCGGGCGGCTGCTGGTCGGGGAGGCGGTGGTCGGGTGACCGACGAGGTGCGGACGGTGCGCGCGGGCCGGCGCACCGTCGACGTGCACCGGCCCGGCAAGGTGCTCTTCCCCGGCGACGGCGACGGCGACGGCGACGGCAGCGGCGGCGCCGGCGACGGCGACAATGCGCAGGTGTACGACCGGAAGGGGTACACCAAGGCCGACCTCGTCGAGTACTACCGGTCCGTCGCGCCGTTCATGCTGCCGCATCTGCGCGGCCGCCCCCTGATGCTGGAGCGGTACCCGGACGGTCTCGACGGGCCCAGGTTCATGCAGAAGAACACCCCGGACCACTACCCGGGCTGGATCCCGCGGGCCGAGGTCGCCAAGGAGGACGGGACGGTCACGCACGTCGTCTGCGACGACACCGCCACCCTGGTCTTCCTCGCCGACCAGGCCTGCCTCACCCTGCACAGGTGGCTGTCGCGGACCGACCGCGGCCATGGCGTCGACCGCCCGGACCGGATGGTCTTCGACCTCGATCCCCCGGGCGACTCGGCCGCCGACTTCAGGGCGGTGCGGGAGGCGGCCCGGCTGCTGGGCGGGCTGCTGGACGACCTGCGGCTGCCGTCGGCGCTGATGACCACCGGCTCGCGCGGCCTGCACGTCGTCGTGCCCCTGGACGGCCGGCACGACTTCGAGGAGGTCCACGTCTTCGCCCGGGACCTCGCGGGTCTGCTGGCCGCCGGGCATCCCGACCGCCTCACCACCGCCGCCCGCAAGAAGGACCGCGGCGACCGGCTCTACCTCGACGTGCAGCGCAACGGCTACGCCCAGACCGCCGTGGTCCCCTTCACCGTCCGCGCGCGGCCGGGCGCACCCGTCGCCGTCCCCGTCTCCTGGGACCAGCTCGACGACCCGGACCTCGGCCCCCGCCGCTGGACCATGGAGAACGCCGTCGACCAGGCCCGCACCGATCCCTGGGCGGGCCTGCTCGGCCGCGGCCGCTCACTGGGCTCGGCCGGACGTCGGCTCGACAGACTGGTTGGCTGATGCACATACCCTTCCTGCGCAGGTCCGACGGCCCGCGCCGCCGAAGCATGCGCTCCAAAGGTTTGGCCAACGTCCTTCCGGCCACACGGAGGGGAGAGGTGGCCATGTCGAACACAAAAAACACATCTGATTCGCAGGGCTCACAGAAAGCCCAAGAATCACAGGAAACCGACAACTCGCAGGAATCACAGGAGCCACAACAGGACACCGACCGGCACACGGCGGCCAAGCACCGGCCGAGCCCGATGGAGGTGCTGCGCGATGCGCGCGCCCAGCTCGCGGAGCTCACCGGCCTCGCCCCCGAGCAGGTCTCGTCCTTCGAACAGACCGAGGACGGCTGGTCGTTGGAGGTGGAGGTGCTCGAACTCGCCAGGGTTCCGGACACGATGAGCCTGATGGCGAGCTACCAGGTCGAACTCGACCCGGAGGGCATGCTCACCGGCTACCGGCGCGTCCGCCGGTACGAACGAGGGCGGTCCGACGCACGCGGCCGCTAGGTCGCCCGCAGTCAGCACGTCCGCAAACCATCACACAGACAAGGAGGCGCGGTCGGCATGACCGTAGTCCCGGCACAGCAGACCGGCGGCGGAGGCGGCAGCAGCGGCCTCTACGACGTACTGGAACTCGTCCTCGACCGGGGTCTCGTCATCGACGCGTTCGTGCGTGTCTCCCTGGTCGGCATCGAGATCCTCAAGATCGACGTGCGTGTCGTCGTGGCCAGCGTCGACACGTACCTGCGCTTCGCCGAGGCGTGCAACCGGCTCGACCTCGAGGCCGGCCCGCGCAAGGACCCGGGCCTGCCCGACCTGGTCGGCGAGATGACCGAGTCCGGCGCCCGCGGCAAGTCCAAGGGAGCGCTGTCCGGTGCCGCCGAGACCATCTCGGACGCCTTCAAGCAGGCGCGCGACGAAGGTGAGCAGGAGTCCAGGCCGCGGCCCCGCAAGACCACGGCACGCCGGAAGGAGGAGCAGGAGTGAGCACCTACGTCTACGCCATCACCGCCGGCTCGCATCCCGCGCTCCCCGAGGGCATGGGCGGTGTGGGCGAGCCGCCCATGCCGGTGCGGATCCTGAAGGAGGGGGACCTCGCGGCGATCGTCAGCGACGCCCCCGAGGGCCTGCGTCCCAAGCGCAGGGACCTGCTCGCGCACCAGAGCGTGCTGGCCGAGGCGGGCGCGGCCGCCTGCGTGCTGCCCATGCGGTTCGGCAGCGTCGCGGCGGACGACGCCGCGGTCACCGGTGTGCTCGCCGAGCGGGCCGACCACTACAAGGAGCGCCTGCGGGCGCTGGACGGCAAGGTCGAGTACAACGTCAAGGCCACTCACGTGGAAGAGGCCGTCCTGCACCGGGTGATGGCCGAGAGTCCCGAGCTGCGTGCCCTCGCCGAGGCCAACCGCAAGTCGGGCGGCGGTAGTTACGACGACAAGATCCGCCTGGGCGAGATGGTGGCCTCGGCCGTCAAGGCCAAGGAGGCGGAGGACGCCGCCGAGGTGCAGCGCGTGCTGGCACCGCTCACGGACGCCGTGAGCGTGGGCCCCGAGTCAACGGGCTGGCTGGTCAACGTGTCGTTCCTGGTGGACCGCGGCTCGGCCGAGGACTTCCTGGCCGTCGTCGAGGAGACCCGCAGGTCCCTCGCCCACCTCGAACTGCGTGTCAACGGACCCCTGCCGCCGTACAGCTTCGTCGAGCCCGGCCCCGCCGAGCCCGCGGGCACCACGGCCGGTGCGGACGCCGGAGCGGAATAGCGCTCCGCGGGAAGCGGAGGGAGTAGCGGATGGGACTGATCGGTGAGGTGCTGCTGCTGCCGTTCGCGCCGGTGCGCGGCAGCGCGTGGGTGATCGAACAGGTGCTCCGCGAGGCGGAGCGGATCTACTACGACCCCTCCACCGTACGGGCCGAACTCGCCCGCCTCGAGGAACAGCTGGAGGCGGGCGAGATCACCGAGGAGGAGTTCGACCGGCGTGAGGACGAGCTTCTCGACCGGCTGGAGACCGGCATGGGATCCGGCGAGACGACGGGCAACGGGACAGGGATATGAACCGAACGGCGCTTGGCCTCGCACTTGGGGCCGGGTACGTCCTCGGACGTACCAAGAAAATGAAGATGGCCGTCGCGGTCGGCTCGCTGGTGGCCGGCAAGAAGCTGAACCTCACTCCGCGGGGTATCGCGGACCTCGTGAACCAGCAACTGCAGAACAATCCGCAGTTCAAGGAGATCGGCGACCAGCTCCGCGAGGACCTGCGCGGCGTCGGCAAGGCCGCGACGAGCGGCATGGCCGAGCGGCAGATGAACTCCCTCGCCGACCGGCTGCACGGCCGCACCGCCCAGGTCCGCGACCGGCTCTCGGGTGCGGTGCCCGGCACCGGGTCCGAGGAGTCCGAGGAGTCCGAGGCAGCGGAAGACACCGAGGACACCGAGGACACCGAGGACACCGAGGAGGCGGACACGGGGCGGGGGCAGGACGAGCAGGAGGAGTCCGGGAAGCCGGCCGCCAAGAAGGCGGCTGCGAAGAAGGCCCCGGCCAAGAAGGCGGCGGCGAAGACGGCTCCCGCCAAGAAGGCTGCCGCCAAGAAGGCACCCGCCAAGAAGACGGCGAAGAAGACCCAGAGCGCGGCCGGGAAGCCGGCCGCGAAGAAGACGGCCTCGACCGGCAACGCCACCCGGTCCCGGCAGCCGAAGGGTGGCGATGAAGGATGACCGAGACCCTCGGATCCGCGACCTCCGCAGCGGGCAAGGCCGCCGGCGGGGCCACCGGCGCGGCGAAGGAGAACCCCCTCACCGGCCTGGCCCACAGCGAGGCCGCCGACCGTCTGAAGGCGGAGGCCCAGGAATACCTCGCGGCGCAGGCCCAGCGACTGCTGGCCGGCTTCGGACGCAAGCTCGGTGAGACCACGGGCAAGCTCACCGACATCGCGGAGGGCAACAGCCCCGGCTTCGCCAAGCTGGCTCTCGAAGGCGGCCGCAAGATCGCCCAGGGCAAGGGCCCGCTGCGATCGGCGCTGGAGCTCGGAGCCTCCAGAGCGAAGGACACCGTCATGGACAAGCTGAAGGGCCTGGGGGGCGGCGGCAAGGGGGGCAAGCGCAAGGGCGGGGGCAACAAGCCCATCGTCATCATCGAGTCCGTCGACGTCGGCGTGCCGGTGCGCACCGCCTACGACCAGTGGACCCAGTACCAGGACTTCAGCACCTTCGCCAAGGGTGTGAAGAGCGCGAGCCGCGCCGACGACACCCACTCCGACTGGCAGGCGAAGATCTGGTGGTCCAGCCGCAGCTGGAAGGGCAGCACGGTCGAGCAGGTCCCCGACTACAAGATCCAGTGGACGACGGAGGGTGCCAAGGGCAACCACAAGGGCGTCGTCTCCTTCCACCAGCTCGACGACAACCTCACCCGCGTCCTGCTGGTCATCGAGTACTACCCGAGCGGCTTCTTCGAGAAGACCGGCAACATCTGGCGCGCCCAGGGTCGCCGTGTCCGGCTCGACCTGAAGAACTACGCACGGTTCATCACCCTCAAGGGCGAGGCGGAGGACGCCTGGCGCGGCGAGATCCAGGACGGCGAGGTCGTCAAGAGCCACGAGGACGCGGTCGCCGAGGAGGAGGAACAGAAGCAGGCCGACGAGGGCGGCGAGGAGCCGGAAGGCGAGGAGCCGGAAGGCGAGTACGAGGACGAGGCCGAAGGCGAGGAGGAAGAGCCCGAGGAGGAAGAGCCCGAGGCGGAGTACGAGGGCGACGAGGAAGAACCCGAGGCCGAGGAACCCGAGGGCGAGGTCGAGGAACCCGAAGAGGAAGAAGAGGGCGAAGAGGCTCCGTCCGCCGAGGAAGACAGCGGTGAGTACGAGGAGGAGCCCGAGGAGGAGGCCTACGAGGAGGAAGAGGAACCCGAGTACGCTGAGCGCGGGAGCCGTCGATGACGACGCCCAACCGGCTCCCCGAGCCCTATGGCCAGGGCGGGGGAGCCAACCTCGCGGACATCCTCGAGCGGGTGCTCGACAAGGGGATCGTCATCGCGGGCGACATCAGGATCAACCTGCTCGACATCGAACTGCTCACCGTGAAACTGCGGCTCATCGTCGCCTCCGTCGACAAGGCGAAGGAGATGGGCATCGACTGGTGGGAGAGCGACCCCGCCCTGTCCTCCAAAGCCCGCCGGGACGAACTCGCGCGCGAGAACACCGAGCTGCGCGAACGGCTGGCGCGGCTGGAGGAACTGCAACTGGAGCCCCGCCGCGCGCAGAGGGAGGAATCATGACCGGACTGCGGTACGTCTACGCCGTCTGCCGCCCCTTCGGCGCGCCCCTGCAGGTCCAGCTGACGGGCATCGGGGGCGCCCCGCCGGCGCTGCTGCACCACCACGGGCTGGTCGCGGTCCTCAGCACGGTGTCCGAGGCCGACTTCGCCGAGGACGCCCTGCGCGCCCGCCTGGAGGACCTGGACTGGCTGACCGCGACCGCCCGCGCCCACCAGGGCGTCATCGACGCGCTCACCACCGTCACCACCCCGCTCCCGCTGCGCCTGGCAACCGTCTTCCGCGACGACAGCGGCGTACGGACGATGATCGAGGCCCGGGAGGAGGAGTTCCGGCGCACGCTCGACCGGCTCGACGGCCGGGTGGAATGGGGAGTGAAGGTGTACGCCGACATCGCGCCGGCCCAGCCGGAAAGCCCTTCGTCGAAGCCCGCGTCGGGCCGGGACTATCTGCGGCAGCGGCGCGCGCAGACCCGGTCGCACGAGGACATGTGGCAGAAGGCCGAGGCATTCGCGGACCGTCTGTACCGGGAGCTTTCCGAAAAGGCCGAGGACTCCCGGCTGCATGCCCCGCAGAATCCAGAGCTCTCCGGGGCCTCGGGGCGGAACGTGCTCAACGCGGCCTATCTCGTGTCCCGTGCGCATTCCGAGGAATTCGTGGAAATGGTGGACAGTGCGAAAGACGACACCCCTGGGCTGCGCGTGGAACTCACCGGCCCGTGGGCGCCTTACTCCTTCGCCGGTGACGCCGTGACGCGTGCTCCGGGTGAGGGAGAGGGCGGGGAGGACGTGTGACCGTCATAGAACGCCGCGAGATCGCCCTGGTGGACCTGCTGGACCGGCTGCTGGCCGGCGGGGTGGTGATCACCGGTGACATCACGCTGCGCATCGCGGACGTGGACCTCGTCCGTATCGACCTGAACGCGCTGATCAGCTCGGTGAACGCGCAGGTCCCGTCGCCGTTCGAGTGAGGAGCCGTCATGACCACGCGCAACCGTCTGGACCTCGAGCCGGACACGGTCGAGCGCGACCTGGTGAAACTCGTCCTGACCGTCGTGGAGCTGCTGCGGCAGCTGATGGAGCGGCAGGCGCTGCGCCGCTTCGACACGGGCGACCTCACCGAGGAGCAGGAGGAGCGGATCGGGCTCACCCTGATGCTCCTGGAGGACCGCATGGCCGAGCTGCGGGACCGTTACGGACTGCGGCCCGAGGACCTGAACCTGGACCTCGGGCCGCTGGGACCACTGCTGCCCCGGGAATGACGCCTGCGCCATGGGACGCATCGGACGTACGAAGGCGTCCTCGGTGTCACCCGGGGTCAATTCACCACCTGTACCAGCGGCTCCTGCCGCCGCCCGCGGCGGTTCCGCGAACCAGGAAACCCAGCAGCCATACCACGAGAACTGCCAGGGCGATCCACCAGAGCAACTTCACCGCGAATCCGGCGCCGAAGAGAATGAGCACCAGAAGCAGAACCAGCAGGATAGGAACCATGATGTGAACCTCCTGCATTGCGGGTTTCCAGGAATTCCGTGATCAGGCTCACTTCCGGCACAGAATTTCTCCGTGCAGGACGGCGAACCAGCCGTCCTGCCGCTCGCCCCACTCCCGCCACGCCCGTGCCACCTCCGCGAGCTGCCCGGTCGTCGCGTGACCGCCCTCGGTGGCGCGGGCGGCGTAGGAGGAGGCGACGGTGCGGTCCGCCCACAGGCCGCTCCACCAGGCCCGCTCCTCGGCGGTGGCGAAGGTCCAGGTGGCGGAGGAGGCCGTGATGTCGGTGAGTCCGGCGGCCAGCGCCCAGGACTTCAGGCGGCGTCCGGCGTCCGGCTCGCCGCCGTTCGCCCGGGCCACCCGCAGGTACAACTCGAGCCAGTCGTCCAGGCCGGGCACCGCCGGATACCAGGCCATCGCGGAGTAGTCCGAGTCGCGGACGGCGATGAAGCCACCGGGCTTCGTCACCCGGCGCATCTCGCGCAGCGCCTGCACCGGGTCGCCGACGTGCTGCAGCACCTGGTGGGCGTGCACGACGCAGAAGGTGTCGTCCGGATATTCGAGGGCGTGCACGTCGGCGACGGCGAAGTCGACGTTCGCCAGGCCGCGCCCGGCCGCCGTGGCCCGCGCCTGCTCCAGGATGCCCGGTGCGTGGTCGACCCCGGTGACCTGCCCGTCGGGGACCAGCGCCGCCAGGTCGGCGGTGATGGTCCCCGGACCGCAGCCGATGTCCAGGATCCTCATGTGCGGCTTGAGCGAGGGCAGCAGGTAGGAGGCGGAGTTGGCGGCGGTCCGCCAGGTGTGCGAACGCAGCACCGACTCGTGGTGTCCGTGCGTGTAGACGGCGGTCTCCTGCGGCTTGGGCATCGCTGCACCCCATTCGGTCGTCGGTGAGTGTCACCGTACGCGCGTCGACCGAATGATGAGATCCCTTATCTCATTATCTGGACAAGGGTCCGGGGTTGACGGGGTCAGCGTGTCTGCGGGAGCGGGCGGTAGACCGTCAGTGCCTCGGGCAGCTTCTCCAGCGTCACCTCGCCCGACACCTCCGTGACCTCACCGTCGTACGCCAGCGGTGTGCCGGGCTCCACCCCGGCCAGGCGCAGCCGGCCCACCTGCACCGCCGCGTGCGCCGGGGACCGGGTCAGCGGTCCCGCCGCGGCCGCGGCGAGCAGCCGCAGCGCGGGCCTGCGGCTGCCGTGCACCACGCGGACGTCCAGCAGGCCGTCCGCCAGGTCGGCACGGCGGCCGGGCGCCAGCCCCATGCGGTGGTAGATCCCGTTGCCCACGAACAGCAGCCACAGCGGGCGGGTCTCGCCGCCGACCTCGACCGCCAGCGGATGCCGGTCGGCCCGCAGCACGCGCAGCGCCCCGAGCACCCCGGCCGTCCAGCCGCCGATCCGGCCCGACCAGCGCTCCCGCTCGCGCACCAGTTCCGGGTACACACCCAGACTGAGCGTGTTCAGGAAGACGCCCTCACGGTCACGGGCGGTGAACCGGCCGACGTCCACCCGCACCCCCTCACCCCGCTCGACGGCCCCGGCGAGGTCCCGTGCGTCCTCGACCCCGATGTCGAGGGCGAAGTGGTTGAGCGTCCCGCCGGGCAGCACCGCGAGCGGCAGCTCGTGGCGCAGGGCGACCCCGGCGGCGGCGTTCACCGTTCCGTCGCCCCCGCACACCCCCAGCACCCGGGCCCGCGCCGCCGCCTTCTCCAGCTCGGTGGGCACCTCGTCCGGGGCGCACTCGACGACCTCCGCCTTCGGCAGGGCGTCGCGCAGCGCGCGCACCCGCTCCGCGGTCCCCGAGCCGGTGTTGGCGACGATCACCAGGCCGTCGCCCTCCTCCAGCGCCGGCACCTCGGCACGGGGCCGGGCCGGCGGACTGCCCTGGGCCCGGGTCGGCACCAGGCCCCGGACCGCGTACGCGGCGCCCACGCCGAGAGCGGCGCCCGCCAGCACGTCGCTGGGGAAGTGCACACCGGTGTACACCCGGGACATGGCGACGGAGAGCGCCACCGGGGCCACCACCGCACCCCAGCCCGGTGACTCCAGGGCGACACCGGCCGCGAAGGCGGCCGCCGACGCGGAGTGCCCGGAGGGGAACGACGTGGTGATCGGCTGCGACTTCAGCCGCCGCACCAGCGGCACCGGGTCCAGTGCGGGACGCGGCCGGCGCACCGAGCGCTTGCCGAGGGTGTTGATGGTCAGGGAGGCCAGGCTCAGCGAGGCCAGGCCCCGGACGGCGGCCCGGCGGGCACGCGGGGTGCGGACGGCGGCCATGGCGGCGGCCGTCGCGAACCACAGCACCCCGTGGTTGGCGCTGCGGCTCAGCCGCGGCAGCACCCGCTCGGCGCCGGGCCAGTTCCGCTCGGCGGCCACCTCGAACAGCCGGCAGTCCAGGCCGAGCAGCTTGTCGCGCAGGGCGTGCGGGCCGGGGCGGGGGACGGTGAGGTCGACGTCTGGGCTCATGTGGGTGCGGATACCCTGAAGTGCCCGTTTCTTGTCGGCGGACATGCCCCCGACGCTGTCCGACGTGGAAGGACCCCCTATGCGCCTGCTCCTCGTCCGGCACGGCCAGACCCCGTCCAACGTCGACTTCCTGCTGGACACCGCCGTGCCCGGCCCGGGGCTGACCGAGCTCGGCGAGCGGCAGGCCGCCGCACTCCCGCGGGCACTCGCGGGCGAGGACATCGAGGCCCTGTACGCGTCCACCCTCGTCCGCACCCAGCTCACGGCGGCCCCGCTGGCCGCCGCCCGCGGCCTCGAGGTGACCGTCCGGGACGGCATACGCGAGGTGTCGGCGGGCGATCTGGAGATGCTGCCCGGCGACTCGGGCCTGGGCGAGCTGTACATGCGTACGGTGTTCGCCTGGGCGGCCGGGGACACCGCGCTGCGCATGCCCGGCGGGGAGAGCGGCACCGAGGTCCTGGCCCGGTACGACGCCGTCGTCGCGGAGGCCGCGGACAGCGGCGCCGGCACCGTCGCCCTGGTCAGCCACGGCGCCGCCATCCGCATGTGGACCGCCGCCCGCGCCGGCAACGTCGACGTGGCCTTCGCCGCCGCCCGGCCCCTCGACAACACCGGCGTGGTGGCACTGGAGGGCTCCCCGGCCGACGGCTGGAAGGCGCTCACCTGGCAGGGCACGGTCGTGGCCCCGGCGGGGGAGAGCGGACCGGCAGGCCGGCCGGTCGACGCGGCCGGATAAGCGTTTGCCCCCGGTCCCGGCCGCCCCGGAGAATGCCTCCCCATGGGACACCTGGAAGCCGCGCACCTCGAGTACCACCTCCCCGACGGGAGGACCCTGCTCGGTGACGTGTCCTTCCGGGTCGGCGAAGGCGCCGTCGTCGCCCTGGTCGGCCCCAACGGCGCCGGCAAGACCACCCTGCTCCGTCTGATCGCCGGCGAGCTCAAGCCGCACGGCGGCACGGTCACCGTCAGCGGCGGCCTCGGCGTGATGCGCCAGTTCGTGGGGTCCGTACGGGACGAGACGACCGTACGGGACCTGCTCGTCTCCGTCGCACCGCCCCGCATCCGCGAGGCCGCTCGGGCCGTCGACGAGGCCGAGCACGCCGTCATGACCGTCGACGACGAGGCCGCCCAGATGGCGTACGCCCAGGCGCTCGCGGACTGGGCCGAAGCGCGCGGCTACGAGGCGGAGACACTGTGGGACATGTGCACCACGGCCGCGCTCGGCGTCCCCTACGAACGGGCGCAGTGGCGGCAGGTGCGCACCCTCTCCGGTGGCGAGCAGAAGCGACTGGTACTGGAGGCGCTGCTGCGCGGCACCGACGAGGTGCTGCTGCTGGACGAGCCGGACAACTACCTCGACGTGCCCGGCAAACGCTGGCTCGAGGAGCGCCTGCGCGAGACCCGCAAGACGGTCCTGTTCGTCTCCCACGACCGTGAACTGCTCTCCCGCGCCGCCGACAGGATCGTCTCCGTGGAGCCGGGGCCCGCCGGCGCGGACGCCTGGGTGCACGGCGGCGGCTTCGCCACCTACCACGAGGCCCGGCGGGAACGCTTCGCCCGCTTCGAGGAACTGCGCCGCCGGTGGGACGAGAAGCACGCCCAGCTGAAGAAGCTCGTGCTCAGCCTCCGCCAGGCGGCCTCCGTCAGCCACGAACTGGCCTCCCGCTACCAGGCGGCGCAGACCCGGCTGCGCAAGTTCGAGGAGGCCGGACCGCCGCCCGAGCCGCCGCGCGAACAGGACATCCGCATGCGCCTCAAGGGCGGACGCACCGGCGTACGGGCCGTCACCTGCGAAGCCCTCGAACTGACCGGCCTGATGAAACCGTTCGACCTGGAGGTCTTCTACGGCGAACGCGTAGCCGTCCTCGGCTCCAACGGCTCCGGCAAGTCGCACTTCCTGCGCCTGCTCGCCGGCGAGGACATCGCCCACACGGGGGAGTGCAGGCTCGGGGCACGGGTCGTGCCCGGGCACTTCGCCCAGACGCACGCGCATCCGGAGCTGCAAGGCCGCGCCCTGCTCGACATCCTGTGGAAGGAGCACTCCCAGGACCGCGGCGCGGCCATGTCCCGGCTGCGCCGCTACGAACTCACCCAGCAGGCCGAGCAGAGCTTCGACCGGCTCTCCGGCGGCCAGCAGGCCCGCTTCCAGATCCTGCTGCTGGAACTGGCCGGCGCCACCGCCCTGCTGCTGGACGAACCGACCGACAACCTTGACCTGGAGTCCGCCGAAGCCCTCCAGGAGGGCCTGGAGGCCTTCGACGGCACGGTCCTCGCGGTCACCCACGACCGCTGGTTCGCCCGCTCCTTCGACCGCTACCTCGTCTTCGGCAGCGACGGCCGGGTGCGAGAGACGGCCGAGCCGGTGTGGGACGAGCGAAGGGTGGAGCGGGCCCGGTAACCGCACCGGACCCGCTCCGCAGGCTCTTCTTCCTGTCACTTCCAGCGCAGCAGCGCGCCCAGTCCGCCCGCGGGAGTGTCGTCCCCGGTGCCTTCCAGCACCGGCGCCAGGGACAGCGCGGCGGCGTCCGTCACCACGGCGGAGCGCAGCAGCGCGTCGTCGGCGCGTGCCGACCAGGAGTTCTGCTCACCGAGGATCTGCAGCTCCGTCCTGCGCGCCGCCAGCTGGTCCGGGGCCTCCCCGATCCATATCTCGCGGTGCAGGTCGGGCCCGTCCGGCCGGAGCAGCAACTCCTCCAGACGGTGCTCCCGGGCGGCCTCCACCAGCGCGGGCACGCCCTCGGCGGCCCGGGCGCGGCCCTCGTCGTCCGGGGTGCGCGCGGCCCGGAAACGGTCCAGCCGCGCCGTGACGCGGGAGCGCACCCGCTCGGCGCGCACCTGCTCCACCTCGGTGTCCAGCAGCCTGCTGCCGGTGCCGTGCGCGGCCTCCACCACGCGTTCCTCGAGCCGCTTGGGCAGCCGCCCGTGCACTTCGCGCCGCTCCCGGTCGTCACCGACCAGGATCAGCAGGTCCGCCCGTGTCTCGTCCTGGCACACGGCGAGCGCGTCGGCGATCTCCGCCGCGTTGTGCTCCCAGGTGTTCTCCACCTTCAGCTGGAAGTGGCGCTCCGACCAGTCGGCGCTGTTGGTGCGGTGGATCGGATGCTGCCGGCCGACGACCGCGCCCGCCTTCTGCCGGCCCAGCGCGCTGCGCAGCTCGAAATCGGCGCCGCGCCGGTCGATGTAGGCCACGATCGCCACCGGGTCCTCACCGGCCAGGTCCAGCAGCGGGGCCACCCGCGGCAGCGGTGCCCACACCGCGAGGCTGCCCTGCGGCGGGGGCGCCGCCAGCAGCGGGTCGAGCACGACCTCGCCGGATCGCGCGAACACGGCCCTGCCGTGCGGGTCGGGGGAGTGGCGCAGCGCCTCGATCGCCTCCTCCACCGCCCGGCACGTGGCGTCGTCCGCGCCCTGCTCCTTCAGGTCCCGCGCCATCGCCTGGGCGGTCAGGTGCAGCTCGTGCGGCGTGTCCTCCGCGTGCTGGGAGGTGTCGACGTACACGGAGGCCCAGGGGCCGGACTGTTCGTACAGTGGATTGAGAAAGGCGAGATCCATTGATTCCCTCCCGGATGCCGCTCGGGGGTAGTGCGTCCGGGGCGGGTACCCGTACCGCATGAACGCACACGACGAGCGGGACATCACGATGACCGGAGTCGATCCCAGCCGCCTGGACGACCAGCAGCTCATGAAAGAGCTCGAGACGATCCACCGCACGCGCCACGACACGTTGCTGTACGGCTCCAACGACGCGCTGCGGGCCCACAACGAGCGCATGGCCCAGCTGGAGGGCGAGTACCTGCGCCGCAACCCGCGCCGACTGGTCGCCGCGGGCCGCACCCGGGAAGGGGCCAGGGAGCGCAGCTGCGCGGAGTCGGCCTCGCCCGACGGCTCCGGGACATGACGAAGCGGGGCTCCCCGGCAAGGGGAGCCCCGCGACGAGACACCGGTCTCAGCAGCGCAGCGGCGGCCGGCCCCAGTGCCGGTGACCCGCGATCGCGGCCACGAACGCCCGGACGAAGTCCGTGTGCGCGGCCCCCGGTGCGGTGTCGGTGACCACGCCCCGGTCGCTGATCATGTGGTGGAACTCCGTCGACAGCCGCAGGCCCTCCGGCTCCAGCGCCGACAGGATCCCGACCCCCGAGCCCAGCGCCCCGATCGGCTTGCCGTGCCGGTACGCGGAGCGCACGAAGCGCATGGCGTCCGGATCGCCGGTGATCGCGGGGGTGCCGGTGGGGCCGCCGGGGAGCAGGACGGCGTCGTACAGGACGGAGGCGACCGTAGGCAGTGCGCGGTCGACCGTATACGATCGCCCGTCGACCCCCGTCACCGGTTCCTCCGTCGCCGCGAGCGCCTCCACGATCGCCCCCTCGGCCGCCAGCACCTCCCGCACGGACCCCAGCTGTTCGGCGTCCACGCCGTCGGTGACCAGCACCGCGACCTGACGGGTCCGGATGGAGCCGGAACCGCGCAGTGATTCGAGGCTCAGCGCGGGCGAGACCTGCTTGACCGTCGCCGCCTGAGCGGCCGACGGCTCGGGCACCCCGACGCCGCGCGCCACCTGCGCCGCCAGATCGCCGTCCACATGGGCGAGCTGCTCGACCGTCCGCGCCCGCACGGCCCGCGCGTCGACCTTGCCCAGCTCGAACCGGAAGGCCGCCACGATGTGCTGCTTCTCCCAGTCGGCCATGCTGTGCCAGAACAGCGCGGCCTGGCTGTAGTGGTCCTGGAAGCTGGGGCTGCGGCGGCGGATCTTCGCGCCGTCCACCCGCTCGGTGTAGTGCGTGAACGCCGAACCGCCCGCCCCGGCGTGCGCCGGGCAGCCGCCGCCGAGGGAGTTCGGGGAGTAGTTCGTACCCCGGTGGACGGCGCCCTGGTGGTAGCCGTCGCGGTGGTTGTTGCGTACCGGCGCCACCGGCCGGTTCACCGGGATCTGGGTGAAGTTGGGGCCGCCCAGCCGGATCAGCTGGGTGTCCAGGTAGGAGAAGTTCCGCGCCTGCAGCAGCGGGTCGTTGGTGAAGTCGATGCCGGGCACGACGTTGGCCGTGTGGAAGGCGACCTGCTCGGTCTCCGCGAAGAAGTTCTCCGGGTTGCGGTTCAGCACCATGCGGCCGATCGGCCGTACCGGCACCTGCTCCTCCGGGATGATCTTCGTGGCGTCCAGCAGGTCGAAGTCGAACGCGAACTCGTCCTCCTCCGGCACCAGCTGCACACCCAGCTCCCACTCCGGGTACTCGCCGGCCTCGATCGCCTGCCACAGGTCCCGCCGGTTGAAGTCCGGGTCGCGGCCCTGGCACTCCTGCGCCTCGTCCCAGACCAGTGAGTGCACGCCCGGCTTCGGCGTCCAGTGGAACTTCACGAACGTCCCGCGCCCCTCGGCGTCGACGAACCGGAAGGTGTGCACGCCGAAACCCTGCATCATCCGGTAGCTGCGCGGGATCGCCCGGTCCGACATCAGCCACATGATCGCGTGCAGGGTCTCCGGCTGCAGCGACACGAAGTCCCACAGGGTGTCGTGCGCGGACGCCCCGGTGGGGATGTCGTTGTGCGGCTCGGGCTTGACGGCGTGCACGAAGTCCGGGAACTTGATGCCGTCCTGGATGAAGAAGACCGGGAAGTTGTTCCCCACCAGGTCGTAGTTGCCCTCGGACGTGTAGAACTTCGTGGCGAAGCCCCGCACGTCCCGCACCGTGTCCGCCGACCCCTTCGGGCCCTGCACGGTGGAGAACCGTACGAACACCGGCGTCCGCACGGACGGGTCCTGCAGGAACGCCGCCCGGGTGAACTCGGCGCAGGACTCGTACGGTTCGAAGAAGCCGTACGCGCCCGCACCGCGCGCGTGCACCACCCGTTCCGGGATCCGCTCATGGTCGAAGTGGGTGAGCTTCTCCCGGAAGTGGAAGTCCTCCATCAGGGTCGGCCCGCGTTCGCCGGCCGTCAGCGAGTCGTCGGTGTGGTCGACGTCCACGCCCTGGTCGGTGGTGAGCGGACCGGCCGCCGGGTCGTCGGCGTAGTGCTTCTCGCGCTGCTGCTGCTTCCGGTCGGCCGGCGTGCCCATCAACCTGCCTCTCCGGAGAACACGTGCAGGAACGCGTCGCAGAACGCCTTGAGGTCGTCCGGCTTGCGGCTGGTGATCAGCTGGTTGGAGCCGGCGTCGCAGATCTTCACCTCTTCGTCCACCCAGGTGCCGCCCGCGTTACGGATGTCCGTCCGCAGGCTCGGCCACGAGGTCAGCGTCCGGCCGCGCACGACGTCCGCCTCGACCAGCGTCCACGGGGCGTGGCAGATCGCGGCGACCGGACGACTCCGGTCGAAGAATCCCTTCACGAACGCGACGGCCTTCTCGTCCATCCTGAGGAAGTCGGGGTTGGCCACGCCGCCGGGCAGGACCAGCGCCCCGAACGAGCCGGCCGACGTCTCGCCCACCACCTCGTCCACCGGGAACGTGTCCGCTTTGTCCAGATGGTTGAAGGCCTGTATCTCCCCGGACTTGGTCGACACCAGCACGGGCTCGTGGCCGGCGTCCGCGGCCGCCTTCCACGGTTCGGTCAGCTCGACCTGCTCGACCCCCTCGGGAGCCACCAGAAACGCGATGCGCATGATGTTCAGCATCCTTTCCGTATACGCAACTGCAACGTCTATCGTTCGTCGGTCGCGCGCCACCGGGCCTCGTCGCCCCGGCCGCGCTTCTTCCTCGCCGCCCGTCGGCAGCGCAGCAGCTCCTCGCCGTACGGCAGGAGCACACACGCGCCGATGGCGGCGCCGACGGCCGCCAGGTAACCCGGCGACAACGGCCGCCGGCGCGGCACCGGCCGCCACGCGTTCGCATCGCCCCGGCCGCCGCGCAGCAACGACCGCACCTGGTCGGCGTGCAGGCACATCAGCGCGCTCAGCCCGGCGAACGGCAGCGACTCCAGAAAGCTGTGGATGTGCTGCTCGACCGGCTTCACCTCCCGGTCGCTGTCCACCGCAGTGCGCACGTCCCACAGCGCCGTCGCCTCGTGCACCGCGGTCGCCGCGAGCTGCACCGTCAGCAGCAGCGGGTTGACCTCGTAGCGCAGGGTCAGCGCCATGGGCAGGCCCACCTCGGCCATCATCAGGGAGTGGATCAGGGACTCCTTGGTCCCGGACGTGTCCTCGATACGGGTGCGCCGGTGCATCGCCCAGTCGGCCAGGCCCGGCACGAACCAGCCCCGCAGCAGCCCGTAGAGCAGATACCGGGTGGTGGCGTCACCGACGTCGACGGTGACGCCCGTGGCCGCGATCTCCGCGGCCTGGTCCCGGCTCATCAGCGGCCCACCAGCGCCTCGGCCAGCTCCTGCACCGTGCCGTACCGGTCCTCGCGCGGCAGCCGGGCCACCGCCTCGATCAGGGCGTCCGGCGCGTTCTTGCGGCGCAGGGCCCGGGCCAGGTCGGCCGGCCCCGCCGGGAACGCGCTGCGCCCGAGGTTCCGGGCCAGCTCGAACCGGACCGTCTCCAGCGTGGCACCGGAGCGTCCCGGCGCCACCGGGCCGCCCCAGACCTCGGGGTCGTCCTCGGCGGCCGGCTCCGGGTCGTGCCACTCCTCGGTGCGCGTGGGATGCCCGGACCGGAGCAGGCCCTGGAGCTCGTGCTTCATCTCGTCGTCCCGGTGGACGCTCAGCCGGTCACTGCCTCGCTGCATGTCTCCCTCCAGATCTTCGGGGTCCGCACCGCGTACCCGGCGACCGCATGCCGACACGGGATCAAGGGGGTGAAAACCCGCCGGAAATTCAGCCGGAGAGCAGCTGCGTCCACCGCCGCCCGTGCCCGCTCTAGTCCCGGTCGTGCCCCGGCAGGAACTCCTGCACCTTCGCCTTGAAGCCCTGCTTGATCATGGATCCCCGGTCGGCGTCGCCCTTGAGGATCGATGCGGCCGTCGCCTCCATCTGCTCCCAGCTGGCGTGCGGCGGAATCGGCGGGACCGCCGGGTCGGTGAGGAACTCCACCACCGCGGGCCCGTCGGCCTCCAGGGCCGCCCGCCAGCCCGCCTCCACGTCCTCGGGCTTCTCCACCCGGATCCCGGTCAGTCCCAGGGAACGGGCGAACGCGGCGTACTGCACGTCCGGCAGCTGCTGCGAAGGCAGGAAGGACGGGGAACCCTCCATCGCCCGCATCTCCCAGGTGACCTGGTTGAGGTCCTGGTTGTTCCATACGGCGAACACCAGCCGCGGATCCTGCCACCGGTCCCGGTACTTCGCCGCGGTGATCACCTCCGCCAGCCCGTTCATCTGCATCGCGCCGTCCCCGACCAGCGCGAACACCGGCCGGTCCGGGTGCGCGAACTTCGCGCCGATCGCATACGGCACCCCGGCGCCCATCGTCGCCAGCGTCCCGGACAGCGAGCCGCGCATGCCCGGCCGCATGGTGATGTGCCGCGCGTACCAGTTGGCCACCGAACCGGAGTCGGAGGTGATGATCGCGTTCTGCGGCAGCAGCGGATCCAGCGCACGGGCCACGAACTCGGGGTTGATCGGGTCGGCCGACAGGTGCGCCCGGCGCTCCATCGTCTCGTGCCAGCGCCGCACGTTCGCGCGGACCGTGTCGAACCACTCCCGGTCCTTCGGACGGCCGCCGCGGTCGGCCTCCAGCAGCGTGATCAGCCGGCGCAGGGTCGCCTTCGCGTCGCCGACGAGATTGACCTCGTACGGGTAGCGCATCCCGACCATGTGCGGATCGATGTCGATCTGCACGGCCCTGGCCTTGCCGAACTCCGGCATGAACTGCGTGTAGGGGAACGACGAGCCGACGGTCAGCAGCGTGTCGCAGTCCCGCATCAGCTCGTACGACGGACGGGTGCCCAGCAGGCCGATGGAACCGGTCACGAACGGCAGTTCGTCACTGAGTACGTCCTTGCCGAGCAGCGCCTTGGCGACACCCGCGCCGAGCAGCTCCGCGATCTCCTGCACCTCCTCGACCGCGCCGGCGGCGCCCTGGCCGATCAGGATGGCCGGCTTGTCACCGGCGTTCAGGACCTCCACCGCCTTCCGCAGCGCGTCGTCCGTCGGGGTGGCGGTCGACTCGCTCATGCCCAGGCTGGAGGGGACCATCTTGAACTCGTGCGTGGGCGCCGAGTAGTCCAGCTCCTGCACGTCACCGGGGATGATGATCGCCGTGGGGCAGCGGCGGGCGTACGCGGTGCGGATCGCCCGGTCGAGGACGTTCGGCAGCTGCTCGGGAACGGTCACCGTCTCCACGAACTCGGAGGCGACGTCCTTGAACAGCGTGTGCAGGTCGACCTCCTGCTGGTAGGAGCCGCCCATCGCGGTCCGGTGCGTCTGCCCGACGATCGCCAGGACCGGCACATGGTCCAGTTTGGCGTCGTACAGGCCGTTGAGCAGGTGGATCGCTCCCGGACCCGAGGTCGCCGCGCACACTCCGAGCCGACCGGAGAACTTCGCGTAGCCCACCGCCTGGAAGGCGGACATCTCCTCGTGCCGGGACTGGATGAACCGTGGCTGGTCGTCGGCCCGTCCCCAGGCCGCGAGCAGGCCGTTGATGCCGTCGCCGGGATAGCCGAAGACCTGCTCCACACCCCATTCGCGCAGCCGCGCGAGGATGTGGTCGGCAACCTTGGTGCTCATCGGGACAACCTCCTGGGTGGTGAGGAAGCGGATGATCCGGTCAGCGGTGTCCGGGTCACCCCAGGGGCAGTCGGAAAACCTGTGCGGCCCCCCCGTGAGCCCGCCGGGGAAGCGGGGCAAGGGGGGTGTTTGCCTCCGGGGACCGGGGGCAGGCGCACGGGAACAGTGCTTCGGACAGGAGGCACATCTCCGTGGGAGCGGCGAGTCGTCGCCACGGGGGCGCCTGTCCGGATCGGATGCGCTCTCACGGTGACCGTCGAATCCAGCACTCCAGGGGAGTTGCGACGCACCATGCCGAACCCAGCGCGCACCAAGCACCACCCCCACGACGACGCCCCCGACACCGCGGATGCCTTCCGCCGCCTCGCCGCCCTCCCGCCCGGAGCCGAGCGTGACGCCCTGCGCGACGAGATCGTCGAGGCCTGGCTGCCCATGGCCGAGCGGCTCGCCGGACGCTTCCGCAACCGCGGCGAGAACCAAGAGGATCTGCGGCAGGTGGCCTCCCTCGGCCTGGTCAAGGCCGTCGACCGGTACGACCCCGAACTCGGCAACGCCTTCGAGAGCTACGCCGTGCCCACCGTCACCGGCGAGATCAAGCGGCACTTCCGCGACCACATGTGGACCCTGCACGTGCCCCGCCGGGTCCAGGACCTGCGCAACCGGGTCCGGTTCGCCTGCCAGGACCTCTCCCAGACGATCGTGGGCCGCCGGCCCACCGTCGCGGAGATCGCCCGGCACGCGAGCATGAGCGAGGACGACGTCCGGGCCGGGCTGGAGGCACTGGAGAGCTTCACCGCGCTGTCCCTGGACGCGGAGATGCCGGGCAGCGACGACGGCTACTCGCTGAGCGACGCCCTCGGCGCTCCCGACCCCGCGCTCGACGTCGTCGTCGACCGCGAGGCCGTCAAGCTCCGGCTGGCCGCCCTCCCCGAGCGCGAGCGGGCCATCCTCTACATGCGGTTCTTCGACGACATGACCCAGAGCCGGATCGCCGAGCAGATGGGCATCTCGCAGATGCACGTCTCCCGGCTGATCAGCCGCTGCTGCGAACGGCTGCGCGAGCAGGTGATGAGGGACGTGGCCTAGCCCACCGGCAAACCCGGCCGGTCGCCGGATCACCCGATAGGCCCCCGGCTGTCCCGCCAATGGGCTTCGGCCGCGCGCGGCGCGCGGTACGGCGGGCTGTGATGGCAGAGGAGGGCGCGCGGTCCGCGCCCGTCCCAGCCGTCGCCCCGAGGAGCCGCCCCATGCGCCGCACCGCACGCGCCCTGGCCGTCGCCGCCCTGGCCGCCGCCGCGTTCGCCACCGCCCCGGAGGCGTTCGCGAAGCCCGCCGCACAGAGCGGCCCGGGCCCCGCCCGGACCGGCGGCACCGTCACCGTCTCCGCGTCCTGCGACACGGTCGGCGGCGTGACACCCGACATGGCCGGGATATCCGGCACCGCCGACGCCTCGCCCCCGGCCGCGGACGGGACGGCCACGAACGGCGCCTGCACGGCGGACCGGGGCGCGTGGGACGAGGCCGCGGGGGGATGCGCCGGGCTCCAGCCCTGCGACGGCGTCAAGGCGCCGGAACCCGCGAGCCCCGACTGCGCGGGGGAACCGGCGTGCGCGGGCGGGACGATCCCCGGCGGCCCGGACGACGGCCGGAAGACCAAGGGCGGCTCGGACGGCGGGAAGCCCGACGGCGGCTCGGGCGGAAGCGGGAAGACCGAGGACGGCTCTAGCGACATGGGGCACACTCCGGGGGGCGGGGACGGCTCGAGTGGCATGGGGGACCTTCGTGGCAGCGGAGACGGGACCGGAAAGACCGACGGCGGCTGGGACGGCAGCGGTCAGACCGGCAGCGGAGACGGGACCGGAAAGACCGACGGCGGCTGGGACGGCAGCGGTCAGACCGGCAGCGGAGACGGGACCGGAAAGACCGACGGCGGCTGG
>NZ_JBSFIK010000028.1:109595-119083 GCF_053597535.1 Streptomyces sp. NPDC001348
GGGACGGCGGCGGTCAGACCGGCAGCGGAGACGGGACCGGAAAGACCGACGGCGGCTGGGACGGCGGCGGGCAGGCCGACGGCGGCCACGACTGCGCCGAGCCCGGCGGCGACCCTTCCTGCGCCCCGCCCACCATCGGGCACGGAGTGAACGCGGGCGAGGGCGGCGCCTTCGCCGGCTCCCTGCCCGCCCTGGTCGCCGGCGCGGTGCTGATCGCCGCATCGGGCGCGGGCGCGGTCCACCGGATGCGCCGGCGCACCTCCGGGTACCCGGGGCTCTGAACGGACGGCAACACGGACTGCGCGGAGGCGGACATGCAGCGGACGGACCCGGAACGCAACGGCTCCGCCCGTCCCGGCCCCCACGACCACCACCCGGCCCACCCGCGTCCCGCGGCCGGCCCCGAAGGCCACGGCCCCGTCCGCTACGGCCCGTCCCTGCCCGGCGACGGACTGCCCGTCCTGCCCGAACTCTCCGCGGTGCTCGCCGCCGCCGCGAACCACGCCGAGGCCCGGCCCGTGGGCGGCGGCCCGGCGCTGCTGGAGGCGGCGTGCGGGTACTGGACGCGGCGCGGCCTGCCCACACAGCCCCACCAGGTCGTGGCCGGCCCCGGTGCCCCGCCGCTGCTGCTCGCGCTGACCGCCGCGCAGGGCGGTGACGTCCTGGTGCCCCGTCCCTGCGCCGCCTGGTGGGCACCGTACGCCCGCCTGCTGGGCAGACCCGCCTTCCACGTCGCCACCCCCGCCGAATCCGGTGGCGTCCCCGACCCCTACGCGCTGCTGGAGACCGTACGCCGTGTCCGCGCCGAAGGCGGCGACCCGCGACTGCTCGTGCTCTCCGTCGCCGACGACCCGACCGCCACCGTCGCACCGCCCGAACTGCTCCACGAGACCCTCGAGGCGGCCGTAGGCGAGGGACTTCACCTGGTCAGCGACGAGACCTGGCGCGACACCCTGCACGCCCCGCACGAGACGGTGCTGATCGGCCCGGCCGAGATGCTGCCCGACCACGTCACCGTGGTCACCGATCTGGCCGGCTCCCTGCTGCCGCCCGGCTGGCCCGCCGCCGTCGCCCGCTTCCCCGCCTCGGACGCCGGAGAAGCGCTCCACGCGCGCGTGCTCGACATCCTCACCGCGCTCGGCGCGAGCGTGGCCGGACCCGTCGCGGCCGCCGCCGGGTACGCGCTGGACGAACCCGAGCCCGTCACTGCACGCCGCGACGCCGCCGTACGGCTGCACGCGCGCGTGGCCGCGGCCGCGCACGCCGCCGTCACCGCCGCCGGCGCCCTGGCCCGGCCGCCGCAGGCGGGCCGGCACCTCTACGTCGACCTGGAACCGCTGCGCACCGCGCTCGGCGGGCACGGCGTCGGCGACGCGCAGGAACTGGAGGACTTCCTCACCGCCCGGCTCGGCATGCCCGCGCCCGGCGGCCACCGCTTCGGCGACGACCTGGCGGCGCTGCGCGTGCGGCTCGCCACCGGTCCGCTTCTGGGCGGCACGGACGAGGAACGCACGGAATGCCTCACCTCACCCACGCCGTTGGAACTGCCACACGTGCAACGCGTGTTGATCTCCTTGAGATCGGTCTTCGACGATCTCCGCGACGACGCTCAGCGATGGGAGCCTCCTCGATGACGCAGCAGTCCGAGTCGACCACCACCCAGACCACTTCGGAAGCCGACGATCCGACGGCCACGTCACCCCTCCCGCTCCCCGGCCCCCCGCTCGCGGAACCCCGCCCCCTCGGCGAGACCAGAGTGTGGCCGCGGACCTTCCACAACCGGCTGACCGCTCCGCTGCCCGGCCTGAAGGCCATGGCCCGCTTCGCCCGCGAAGGCGCCGTACGTCCGGGCCGGGAGGGACTCGCCGACATCCCACGACTGCCCTACGCCCCCGGCCGCCTGCCCCGCGTGGATGCCCGTACCGTCGCCGTCACCTGGGCGGGCCACGCCAGTTGGGTGGTGCGCATCGGCGGGCTGACCGTCCTGACCGACCCGGTATGGTCCCGCCGCATCCTCGGCACCCCGGCCCGCATCACGCCCGTGGGCGTCGACTGGGACGAACTGCCGCGCGTCGACGCCGTCGTCATCAGTCACAACCACTACGACCACCTGGACGCCCCGACCCTGCGCCGACTCCCGCGCGACACCCCGGTGTTCGTGCCCGCGGGCCTCGGCCGCTGGTTCAGGCGCCGCAAGTTCACCGCCATCACCGAACTGGACTGGTGGGAGGCGGCCGAACTGTCCGGTGTCCGCTTCGACTTCGTGCCCGCCCACCACTGGTCCAAGCGCACCCTCACCGACACCTGCCACAGCCTGTGGGGCGGCTGGGTCCTCACCGCCCCCGACGGACAGCGCGTCTACTTCGCGGGCGACACCGGATACGGCCACTGGTTCTCCCGCATCGGCGACCGCTACCCCGGCATCGACCTCGCCCTGCTGCCCATCGGCGCCTACGACCCGCGCTGGTGGCTCAGCGACGTCCACTGCGACCCGGAGGAGGCCGTGCAGGCCGCCCTGGACCTCGGAGCGCGCCGTATGGCGCCCATGCACTGGGGCACCTTCGTCCTGTCGGCCGAACCGGTGCTGGAACCCCTGACCCGGGTCCGCGCGGCCTGGGAGAAGGCGGGCCTGCACCGGGGGGACCTGTGGGACCTGCCGGTGGGAGGCTCCAGGGTGCTGCCCTAGTGGGTGCCTTGTGGATCGTCCCGGGTCGCGGGGCACCCCCCTAGCCGGCGTCGGCCCTGACCGCCCGGCGGGCCCTGCGCCACACGCTCGGGGTCGCGCTGACCAGCACGGTCAGCGCGACCGCCGCCACCACGCCCTCCCAGGGACGGGGGAACAACGACCCGCCGAGGATCCCGATCACCTGATAGGTCGCGGCCCATGCCAGGCACGCGGGCAGGTTGCCCCGCGCGAAGCGCCTGAGCGGCCACTCGGCCATCAGACAGGCCAGCATCACCGGGATCCGCCCCGCCGGCACCAGCCGCGACAGGACCAGCACCGCCACGTTGTGTTCGGCGAGTTTCTCCTGCGCCTGCGCCAGCCGGTCCTCCGGCGCCCGCGCCCGGATGGCCGCCAGCCACCGCGAACCGTTCTTCGAACCCATACCGCGCCGGCCCAGCCAGTACAGCGCCGCGTCCCCGAGGAACGCGGCCAGCGACGCCGTCACGAACAGCAGCGCCAGTGAGAAGGGCGCGGTCTGATGGAACGCCACCACAGCCGCCGAACTCACCAGCGCCCCGGTCGGTATGACCGGCAGCAGCGCCCCGAGCAGCACCAGCAGGAACAGCGAGGGATATCCGATCGCCCGCTGGGTGGACTCGGTGGGCAGCACCGACACCACGGCGGCCAGCCGTATCACCGGGCGACCTCCAGGCGCACGCTCTCCCCGTGCCCGAGCCGGTACACCGCCACCTCCGGCGCGTGCACCGCCGCCAGCCGCACGAACTCCTCACCCGGCGCGTGGAACTCGTGCGGACGAACCGCGTCCATGCCGATCGGCCAGTACGTCCCGTAGTGCACCGGCACCGCACTGCGTGGCGCCAGCCGGGCCAGCGCCCGCGCCGCCCGTCCCGCGTCCAGGTGACCGTCCCCGAGGTACGGGCCCCAGCCGCCCACCGGCAGCAGGGCGACATCCGCCGGCCCGACCTCCTCGGCCATCGACTCGAACAGACCCGTGTCCCCGGCGAAGTACGTCCGCGCCTCGCCCTCGACGACGTACCCGAGCGCGGGGGAGCGCTGGGGCCCCACCGGCAGCCGCCGCCCGTCGTGCCGCGCGCTCACCGCCCGCACCACCAGCGGCCCCACCTCCACACGGTCACCGGGCACCACCTCGGTGACCCGCAGCCCGGCGAGCCGGCGCAGCCCCGGCACGGCGCGGGGCGCACCCCGGGGCACGAGCAGGCGCGTGCCCGGCGCGAGCCGGGCCAGCGAGGGCAGGTGCAGATGGTCCGCGTGAAGGTGCGACACCAGCACCACGTCGGCGTGCCAGGCCCCGGGCGGGGGGAGCGCGCCCCTGCGCCGGCGCAGATGCGCGAGTCGGCGGGCGAACAGGGGATCGGTCAGCACTCGTGTGTCCGAGTCCGCGACCGTGCAGGTGGCGTGACCCCACCAGGTGATCTCCACCGGCACCTCTTTGCCTCCTTCGCGCGACTCCCCCGAAGCCTACGGGCAGGAGTAGGGTCGGCGGCGAAACCCGGAGGTGAGGGGGACGCCATGGGACAGGTACGGGGTGCCTCCGGCAGGGCCGCGCTGGTAAGGGTGACCGCGATCGCCAGTCTGACTCCTCTCGAGGAGCTGGAGATCGACCCGTTCCTCGTGGACTCCCGCAGCCAGCACGCCATGTGCGCGCGATGGGCCGCCGAGCACGGTTACGTCGTCGCCCGGGAACTCCTCGTACGACGGCTGCGCCCCGACCACAACGCGCTGTGGGACGGCGTCCGCCCCGGACTCGACCTGTTCGTCGCCCCCAGCCGCCGCGTCCTGGAGTCCGCACTGTCCTCCGTCGAGGAGTTCACCGCGGAGTGCGCGCGTCGCGGAGTACGGGTGGAGACCGTCGGCCGGGCCGAACCCCGCTACGACGCACAGATGAAGGCGCGGGTCCACCGCAGGCTCTCCATGCCCACCGCCGGGTACGACGGCCGGTAGCCACGACCGGCCTCCGTCGCCGGGCCGCCCGTGTGACAGGGTGGGGGCGTCAACGCCCGCGGTGGCCGCGGGCCGGGGACCTCGAAGGGGTGCGGGGCGTGCGTGGCGGGCGCTGGCGGCGGATCGCCGGTCAGATCGGGCGGAGCATCGCGGTGTGGGCGGTCTCCACCCTCACCATGCTCGTCCTCGCCGGCCTCCTGCCCGACTTCCACCTGCGGTCGTCCGGCAGCGACAGCGCCACCCGGATAGCCGTCACCGCCGCCCTCGGCGCCGGCGCCTTCGGCATCCTCTCGGCCGTCGTGTGGCCCCTCCTCGTCCGGCTGCTGCTCCTGGTACCCGCCCTCGTCCTCGGCCTGCTGGTGTTCTTCCTCAACGGCTCGCTGCTGCTGCTCGCCCTGCGGATCAACCCCTCCGGAGACAGCGAGGCCGCACCCGAGACCGCCGTCATCGTCGCCGCGGTGATGTCCGCCGTCGCCTCCGCCACCGGCGCCGCCCTCACCGTCCGCGACGACGACGCCTACCGGCGCCGGCTCTCCCGGCTCGCCCTGCGCCGCCGCAGATCCCGCCCCCGCTGCCCGGAGACGCCCGGCACCGTCTTCGTCCAGCTCGACGGGGTCGGCCACGACGTACTCCGGGACGCCGTAGCCAAGGGGATGATGCCCACCGTCGGCCGCTGGCTGGCCGTCGGCGACGGCGAACGGCCCACGCACCGGCTCACTCCCTGGCGCACCGACTGGTCCAGCCAGACCGGGGCCAGCCAGCTCGGCATCCTGCACGGCAGTACCTTCGACGTCCCCGCCTTCCGCTGGTACGAGAAGGACAGGGGCGAGGTGATGGTGTGCAATCGCCCGACGAGCGCCGCCGAACTGCAGCGCCGCGCCATATCGCATACAGACGACGGCGGACTGCTCACCGACGACGGAGCAAGCCGCGGCAACCTCTTCAGCGGCGGCGCCGACGAGCAGGCCCTCGTCCTGTCCATAGCCGGCCGGCGCCGCGGCCGCGAGAACCGTTCCCGGGCCGGTTACTTCGCCTACTTCTCCGACCCCGCCAACGCCGTCCGCACCGCCCTGTCCTTCATCGCCGACGTCGGCCGTGAAATGGGCGAGTCCACCCGCGCCCGGATACGAAGACAGCGCCCGCGCGTGGGCCGCGGCGGCCTCTACCCGTTCATCCGCGCCTTCGCGACCGTCGTCGAACGGGACGTCGTCGTCGCCGCCGTGATGGGCGACATGCTCGCCGGCCGCACCGCCGTCTACGCCGACCTGGTCGCCTACGACGAGGTCGCCCACCACTCCGGGCCGCGCAGCCGGGACGCCGACAAGGTCCTGGCCCGGCTGGACCGGTCCCTCGTCCTGATCGCGAACGTCGCCGAACACGCCCCACGCCCCTACCGGATCGTCGTCCTGTCCGACCACGGACAGAGCCCCGGCGAAACCTTCCGGGCCCGCTACGGCCTCACCCTCGCCGACCTCGTCCGCGCCGGCTGCGGCCTGCCCGTCCCGCGCAAGGCCGAACGCACCCACAGCGGAGCCGAGGCCCGCGCCGCCGTACGCGCCGCGCTGCGCCGCCCGGACGAGACCCGCGGCGAACGGCACAGACCCGCGCCCCACACGGAGCCGATCGTGCTCGCCTCCGGCAACCTCGGCCTGATCTCGTTCCCCGACGTCCACCACCGCATGACCAAGGAGGAGCTCGACGCCCGCCACCCCGCCCTGCTCGCCACCCTCGCCAACCACCCCGGTATCGGCTTCCTGCTGGTGCGCAGCGCCCGGCACGACGGCGTGGTGCTCGGTCCGTACGGCGTCGAGATCCCCCTCGGCCGGCTCGACGACGAACCCGGCCCGCTCGCCGTCTTCGGACCCGGTGCGGCCGACGCCGTCCGCCGCACCCACTCCTTCCCGCACACCGCCGACATCATGGTCAACTCCTTCCACGACCCCGCCGACGGCGAAGTCCTCGCCTTCGAGGAGCAGATCGGCTCCCACGGCGGCCTCGGCGGCCCCCAGTCCCGTCCCTTCCTGCTGTCCCCCCTCACCCTGTCGCCGCCCGTCGACGACGGAGCGGAACTCGCCGGGGCCGAGCAGGTGCACCGCGTCCTGCGCCGCTGGCTGCGCGAGCCGGGCGAACCGGAGGCACCGGCCGGCGACGCCGCCGAGGCGGCCGCGACGGGCCGGGACACGAGGGGCCGTCTGAACGCCGCCCGCCGTTCACCGCGGGTGAACCGGGTACTGCGGGTGCCGCGGGCCGGAATGTGATCGGATGGGCACGACGGAACCACCCGCGAAAGGACACACCGTGGCAACCACGCGCACCGCACACACCGTCTGGGAGGGCAACCTGCTCGAGGGCAACGGCGTCGTCACGTTCGACTCCTCCGGCATCGGCGAGCAGCCGGTGTCGTGGCCGTCGCGCGCCGAGCAGGCGAACGGGAAGACCAGCCCCGAAGAGCTGATCGCCGCCGCCCACTCCAGCTGCTTCTCGATGGCGCTGTCGCACGGCCTGGCCGGCGCCGGCACCCCGCCCACCAAGCTCGTCACCTCGGCCGACGTCACCTTCCAGCCGGGTGAGGGCATCACGGGCATCCACCTGACCGTCGAGGGCACCGTCCCCGGTCTCGACGACGACGCCTTCGCCGCCGCCGCCGAGGACGCCAAGAAGAACTGCCCCGTCAGCCAGGCCCTCGCCGGCACCACCATCACCCTGTCGGCGAAACTCGCCTGACCTCGCGCTCCGGACCGGTGCCGCGCCCTCCGAGCGGGGGCGCGGCACCGTCTCGTCCGGCCCCCTGGGGGTACCCGCCATTGACAACGGCCCGCTCGGGTTCTGTGCTGGGAGGGCGGCGGGCGCCGGCACCCTGGCGGAAGGGGACGACTGATGGCACGCGCGGTCGGAATCGATCTGGGAACCACCAACTCGGTGGTGGCCGTCCTCGAAGGCGGCGAGCCCACCGTCGTCGCCAACGCCGAGGGGGCGCGGACCACCCCGTCGGTCGTGGCCTTCGCCAAGAACGGCGAAGTGCTGGTCGGCGAGGTCGCAAAACGGCAGGCCGTCACCAACGTCGAGCGCACCGCGCGCTCCGTGAAGCGGCACATGGGCGACGCGCACTGGCGCTTCCCCGAACAGGGCTCCGTCGACGGCACCCGCTACCGGGCCCAGGAGCTGTCGGCACGTGTGCTGCAGAAACTGAAGCGGGACGCGGAGGCCTACCTCGGCGAGGACGTCACCGACGCGGTGATCACCGTACCGGCGTACTTCGACGACGCCCAGCGCCAGGCCACCAAGGAGGCCGGCGAGATCGCGGGCCTGAAGGTCCTCAGGATCATCAACGAGCCGACGGCCGCCGCCCTCGCCTACGGCCTGGACCGGGGCGAGGAGCAGACGGTCCTCGTGTTCGACCTGGGGGGCGGCACCTTCGACGTCTCCCTCCTGGAGATCGGCGACGGCGTCATCGAGGTGAAGGCCACCAACGGCGACACCCACCTCGGGGGCGACGACTGGGACCAGCGGATCGTCGAGCACCTCGCGAGCCGCTTCAAGGGGCAGTACGGCATCGACCTCACCGGCGACAAGATGGCCGTGCAGCGACTGCGCGAGGCCGCCGAGAAGGCCAAGATCGAGCTGTCGTCGTCGTCCGAGACCAGCATCAACCTGCCCTACATCACCGCCTCCGCCGAGGGCCCGATGCATCTCGAGGAGAAACTGACCCGGGCTCAGTTCCAGGAACTCACCGCCGACCTGCTCGACCGGTGCAAGACCCCCTTCCACCAGGCGGTCCGGGACGCGGGCGTCCAGCTCTCCGCCATCGACCACGTCATCCTCGTCGGCGGCTCCACCCGCATGCCCGCGGTCACCGACCTCGTCAAGGACCTCACCGGCAAGGACCCGCACAAGGGCGTCAACCCGGACGAGGTGGTCGCGGTCGGCGCCGCCCTGCAGGCAGGCGTCATCCGCGGCGACGTCAAGGACGTCCTCCTCCTCGACGTCACCCCGCTGTCCCTGGGCATCGAGACCAAGGGCGGCATCATGACCAAGCTGATCGAACGCAACACCACGATCCCCACCCGACGCTCGGAGATCTTCACCACCGCCGCCGACAACCAGCCCTCGGTCGGCATCCAGGTCTACCAGGGGGAACGCGAGATCGCCGCCTACAACAAGAAGCTGGGCGTCTTCGACCTCACCGGCCTGCCCCCCGCTCCGCGCGGCGTCCCGCAGATCGAGGTCGCCTTCGACATCGACGCCAACGGGATCATGCACGTCTCGGCCAAGGACCTCGCGACCGGCCGCGAACAGAAGATGACCGTCACCGGCGGCTCCGCCCTGCCCAAGGACGACATCGACCGCATGATGCGGGAGGCCGAACAGTACGCCGAGGAGGACCGCAAACGCCGCGAGGCCGCCGAGACCCGCAACCAGGCCGAGCAACTCGTCTACCAGACCGAGAAGTTCCTCCGCGACAACGGCGACAGGATCCCGGCCGACACCAGGACCGAGGTCGAGTCGGCGTGCACGGAGGTCAAGAGCCTGCTGGAGCAGAACGCCGAGACGGGCGCCCTGCGCACCGGCGTCGAGAAACTCGCCACCGTCAGCCAGAAAATGGGCCAGGCGATGTACGCCCAGGCCCAGCAGACCCCCACGGACACCGCCGAACAGCACACCAGGGCCGAGGGCGGCGAGGGCGACGAGGGTGTGGTCGACGCGGAGATCGTCGACGACGAGAAGGACACCAAGGGCGGAGCGGCCTAGTAGTGCTTCGTTAGGTTCTGGCTCTGGTTCTGCGTGTGGTGAGTGGTCGGCCGCAGGTGGTGCAGGTGCCGGTCCAGCACCTCAGCAGGTC
>NZ_JBSFIK010000029.1:0-70010 GCF_053597535.1 Streptomyces sp. NPDC001348
GCTCCGGGCTCCCCGGCGTCAGCTCCTTGAGCTGGGCGAAGAGCACCTGGGTGAGCGCGCGGGGCCGGACGGTCAGGGGCCGGTGTTCCACTCCGCGATCACCGGCCGGCCGTGCTCCGTCGACAGCCGGCTGACTGTGCCGGTGGCCAACTGGAACAGGCGGCCTTCGGCCGGCGGCAGTCCCAGTCGGCGGGCGGTGAGGACACGCAGGAAGTGGCCGTGGGCGACGAGCACCACGTCGTCCTTTTCGCGGGCGAGCACCGGGTCAAGGCGGGACAGGACCCGGTCGGCGCGCCGTCCCACGTCGGCGGGTGACTCACCGGGGCTGGAGCCGGGCGGGACGCCGTCCGTCCACAGGTCCCAGTCGGGGCGGGTGCGGTGGATGTCGACGGTGGTGATGCCCTCGTAGCCGCCGTAGTCCCATTCGTGCAGGTCGGGGTCCGGGGCGGCCCCCGGCAGTCCGACGAGTTCGGCGGTGCGTATCGCGCGTTGGAGCGTGCTGGTGAGTGTCAGGGCGTAGGTCCGGCCGGTGAGGAGTGGAGCCAGGGACTTGGCCTGTTCCTCGCCGTGCTGGGTGAGGGGCAGGTCGGTGAAGCTGGTGTGCTGTCCCGAAGCGCTCCACTCCGTCTCGCCATGGCGGACCAGCAGGAGGTCCCCCATGACCGGCTACTCCTTCACCGACTCGACGGCGTGGCCGCCGAACTGGTTGCGCAGCGCCGCGACCATCTTCATCTGCGGGGAGTCGTCCTGCCGGGAGGCGAACCGGGAGAACAGGGAGGCGGTGATCGCCGGGAGCGGCACCGCGTGGTCGATGGCCGCCTCCACGGTCCAGCGGCCCTCGCCGGAGTCCTCGGCGTAGCCGCGCAGCTTCTCCAGGTGCTCGTCGTCGTCGAGGGCGTTGACCGCGAGGTCGAGCAGCCAGGAGCGGATGACCGTGCCCTCCTGCCAGGAACGGAACACCTCCCGGACGTTGTCCACCGAAGGGACCTTCTCCAGGAGCTCCCAGCCCTCGGCGTAGGCCTGCATCATGGCGTACTCGATGCCGTTGTGGACCATCTTCGAGAAGTGGCCGGCACCGACCCTGCCCGCGTGGACGTAGCCGTACGGGCCTTCGGGCTTGAGCGCCTCGAAGACCGGCTCCAGCCGCTCCACATGGGCCTTGTCGCCGCCGACCATCAGGGCGTAGCCGTTCTGCAGGCCCCAGACCCCGCCGGAGACGCCCGCGTCGACGAAGCCGATGCCCTTGACGCCGAGTTCCGCCGCGTGCTTCTCGTCGTCCGTCCAGCGGGAGTTGCCGCCGTCGACGACCGTGTCGCCCTCGGACAGCAGTTCCTTCAGTTCGTCGATGACGGACTGGGTGGCGTGGCCGGCCGGGACCATCACCCACACCGTGCGCGGGGCGTCGAGCTTCTCGACCAGTTCGGCGAGGTTCTTGACGTCGGAGAGTTCGGGGTTGCGGTCGTAGCCGATGACGGTGTGGCCCGCGCGGCGGATCCGCTCGCGCATGTTGCCGCCCATCTTGCCGAGGCCGATGAGTCCAAGCTGCATGGTCAGTTCACTTCTTCCTTAAGCGTTCGGGGCGTTCTTCAGCGAGCGGTAGGCGGCCACCAGGGCGGCGGTGGACGGGTCGAGACCGGGCACGGAGCCCGCCGCGGCAGCGGCCGATGCGAACGTCTCGGCCAGGGCCGGTTCGATGCGCTTGGCGAGGACCTTGCCGAGCTCCACGCCCCACTGGTCGAAGGAGTCGATGTCCCACACCGCGCCCTGTACGAAGACCTTGTGCTCGTACAGCGCGACGAGCTGGCCGAGGACCGACGGGGTCAGTTCCCCGGCGAGGACCGTCGTGGTGGGGTGGTTGCCGCGGAAGGTGCGGTGCGGCACCTGCTCCTCGGGCACGCCCTCGGCGCGCACCTCGTCGGCGGTCTTGCCGAAGGCGAGGGCCTGGGTCTGGGCGAAGAAGTTCGCCATCAGCAGGTCGTGCTGCGCCTTCAGTTCGTCACTCAGCTCGGCCACCGGCCGGGCGAAGCCGATGAAGTCCGCCGGGATGAGCTTCGTACCCTGGTGGATGAGCTGGTAGTAGGCGTGCTGCCCGTTGGTGCCGGGCGTGCCCCACACCACCGGCCCCGTCTGCCACTCGACCGGGCGGCCCTCCCGATCCACCGACTTGCCGTTGGACTCCATGTCCAGCTGCTGCAGATAGGCGGTGAACTTCGACAGGTAGTGGCTGTAGGGCAGCACCGCATGCGACTGGGCGTCGAAGAAGTTGTTGTACCAGATGCCCAGCAGGCCGAGGATCAGCGGTGCGTTGGCCTCCGGCGGCGCACTCCTGAAGTGCTCGTCGACGATCCGGAAACCGTCCAGCATCTCCCGGAAGCGGTCCGGTCCGATGGCGATCATCAGCGACAGCCCGATCGCCGAGTCGTACGAGTACCGGCCGCCCACCCAGTCCCAGAAGGCGAACATGTTGTCCGGGTCGATGCCGAACTCGGTGACCTTCCCCGCGTTCGTGGACAGCGCGACGAAGTGCTTGGCCACCGCCTTCTCGTCCCCTCCGAAGGCGTCGAGCAGCCAGGAGCGGGCCGAGGTGGCGTTCGTGATCGTCTCGACGGTGGTGAAGGTCTTCGACGCGACGATGAACAGCGTCTCCGCCGGGTCCAGGTCGCGGGTCGCCTCGTGCAGATCGGCACCGTCCACGTTGGACACGAAGCGGAAGGTCAACTCCCGTGCCGTGAAGGGCTGAAGCGCCTCGTAGGCCATCGCCGGGCCCAGGTCGGAACCGCCGATGCCGATGTTCACGACGTTGCGGATCCGCCGGCCCGTGTGACCGGTCCACTCACCGGAGCGGACCCGCTCGGCGAAGCCGGCCATCTTGTCCAGGACCGCGTGGACCTCGGGGACCACGTTCTCCCCGTCGACCTCGACCACCGCGTCCCGCGGGGCGCGCAGCGCGGTGTGCAGCACGGCCCGGTTCTCGGTGACGTTGATCCGCTCACCGCGGAACATCGCGTCGCGCAGCCGGTACACGCCGGTGGCGGTGGCCAGTTCCTGGAGCAGGGCGAGGGTCTCGTCGGTGATCAGGTGCTTGGAGTAGTCGATGCGCAGGTCGCCGACGGTGACGACGTACCGCTCGGCGCGGCCGGGATCCGCCGCGAACAGCTCCCTGAGGCTCGGGTGCGGCATCGTGTCCGCGCGGTGGTCCTCCAGGGCGGCCCATTCCGGCCGCCGCGTGGGCTTCGGGGCGTCAGACATGGGCGGGGATCTCCTCCTTGCCGCGCAGGGCGATGGCGTACATCTCGTCGGCGTCGAGGCGGCGCAGTTCCTCGGCGATGAGCTCGGACATGGACCGGACCTTCAGTGCCAGGGTGCGCGGCGGCTGCCCCGGGAGGGTCAGCGTGGCCAGCGGGCCCTCGGGACGGTCGATGACGATCTCGCCGTTGTCGGTACCCAGGCGGACGGCCGTGACGACCGGCCCGGAGGTGACGACGCGGTCCACGTTCACCCCGAGTCGTGCCTCCAGCCAGCGGGCGAGCAGCTCGGCGGCGGGGTTGTCGGCCTCGGCCTCCACGGCCGCCGAGGTCACCTGCGTCCGGGCCTGGTCCAGGGCGGCGGCCAGCATCGAGCGCCACGGGGTGAGCCGGGTCCAGGCGAGGTCGGTGTCACCGGGCGCGTAGGAGCGGACCCGGTGCTGCAGGACCTCCAGTGGGTTCTCTACGGCGTACAGGTCGGTGATCCTGCGCTGTGCCAGCGCGCCCAGCGGATCCCTGGCGGGGTTCTCCGGTGCCCCCACCGGCCACCAGACGACCACTGGAGCGTCGGGCAGCAGCAGTGGCAGGACCACCGAGTCGGCGTGGTCGGACACGTCGCCGTAGGTGCGCAGCACGACCGTCTCCCCGGTGCCGGCCTCGGACCCGACCCGGACCTCGGCGTCCAGGCGGGACCGCGTGCGCTCACGCGGATTGCGGGCGTGCCGCTTGATGACGACCAGGGTCCGTGAGGGGTGCTCGTGCGAGGCTTCCTCGGCGGCCTTGATCGAGTCGTAGGCGTTCTCCTCGTCCGTGACGATGACCATCGTCAGGACCATGCCCACCGCGGGTGTCCCGATGGCGCGGCGGCCCTGCACCAACGCCTTGTTGATCTTGCTTGCCGTGGTGTCGGTCAGGTCGATCTTCATGGCCTGCGCCAGCTCCGTCCGTCTCGTGCGAGCATCTCGTCGGCTTCCCCGGGTCCCCAGCTGCCCGACGCGTACTGCGCCGGCCTGCCGTGGGCCGCCCAGTACTCCTCGATCGGGTCGAGGATCTTCCAGGACTCTTCCACTTCCTGGTGGCGGGGGAACAGGTTGGCGTCCCCCAGCAGTACGTCCAGGATGAGCCGCTCGTACGCCTCCGGGCTCGACTCGGTGAACGACTCGCCGTAGGCGAAGTCCATCGACACGTCCCGGATCTCCATCGAGGTGCCCGGCACCTTGGAACCGAACCGGACGGTCATGCCCTCGTCGGGCTGGACGCGTATGACGATGGCGTTCTGCCCGAGTTCCTCGGTGGCCGTGTAGTCGAACGGGGAGTGCGGGGCCCGCTTGAAGACCACCGCGATCTCGGTGACCCGGCGGCCCAGCCGCTTTCCGGTGCGCAGGTAGAACGGGACGCCCGCCCAGCGGCGGTTGCCGACCTCCAGCTTGATCGCCGCGTAGGTGTCGGTCTTCGACCGCGGGTCGATGCCCTCCTCCTGGAGGTATCCGGGCACCTGCTCGCCCCCCTGCCAGCCCTCGGCGTACTGTCCGCGGACGGTGCTCAGGCCCAGGTGCTCCGGCAGCCGTACCGACTTCAGCACCTTCAGCTTCTCGGTGAGCAGCGCCTCCGCGTCGAAGGCGATGGGTTCCTCCATCGCGGTCAGGGCCATGAGCTGCAGCAGATGGTTCTGGATGACGTCGCGGGCGGCGCCGATGCCGTCGTAGTAGCCGGCCCGGCCGCCGATGCCGATGTCCTCGGCCATGGTGATCTGCACGTGGTCGACGAAGGACCGGTTCCAGATCGGCTCGTACATCTGGTTGGCGAAGCGGAGGGCCAGGATGTTCTGGACGGTCTCCTTGCCGAGGTAGTGGTCGATGCGGAAGACCTGGTCCGGGTCGAACACGTCGTGCACGATCGCGTTCAGCTCCCGGGCGCTCGCCAGATCGTGCCCGAACGGTTTTTCGATCACCGCCCGGCGCCAGGCGCCCTCCGGCGGACTCGCCAGGCCGTGCTTCTTCAGCTGCCGCACGACCTTCGGGAAGAACTTCGGCGGCACGGAGAGGTAGAAGGCGAAGTTGCCACCGGTGCCCCGGGAGGCGTCCAGCTCCTCGACGGCCTCGCGCAGCTGCTTGAACGCGGTGTCGTCGTCGAAGTCGCCGGGGATGAACCGCATGCCCTCGGCGAGCTGCTGCCAGACCTCCTCGCGGAACGGGGTGCGCGCGTGCTCACGGACGGCGTCGTGCACCACCTGGGCGAAGTCCTGGTCCTCCCAGTCACGGCGGGCGAAACCCACCAGGGAGAAGCCCGGCGGCAGCAGTCCGCGGTTGGCGAGGTCGTAGACGGCCGGCATCAGCTTCTTGCGGGACAGGTCGCCGGTCACGCCGAAGATGACCAGCCCCGACGGACCCGCGATGCGGGGCAGGCGGCGGTCGCGCGGATCGCGCAGGGGATTGGCCCAGTCGGCCGCCGGTTCGACGGGCACCAGCACCTGCTCCGGCGCGGCGCCCTGCTCTGCGTTCGTGGTCATTACGCGTCAACTCCCTTGCTGTTCAGGGACTTCGTGACCGCGTCCAGCAGGTCCTGCCAGGCCGCCTCGAACTTGGCGACGGCTTCGTCCTCGAGCTGCCGGACGACCTCCTCGTAGGAGATTCCGAGCCGTTCGACGGCTGCGAGGTCGGCGCGGGCCTGCGCATAGCCGCCGGTGACCGTGTCGCCGGTGACGGCGCCGTGGTCGGCGACCGCGTTCAGGGTGGCCTCGGGCATGGTGTTGACCGTGCCGGGCGCGACGAGATCGTCTACATACAGCGTGTCTTTGTATGCGGGATCCTTCACACCGGTGGACGCCCACAGCGGACGCTGCTTGTTCGCCCGGTCCCCGGCCAGGGCGAGCCAGCGTGCGCCGGAGAAGACCTCCTCGTAGGCCTCGTAGGCCAGCCTCGCGTTGGCCAGCGCGGCCCGGCCCTTGAGGGCGAGGGCCTCGTCGGTGCCCAGGACCGTAAGCCGCTTGTCGATCTCGGTGTCGACGCGGGACACGAAGAAGGACGCCACGGAGTGGATGGCGGACAGGTCCAGGCCCTTCGCGCGCGCCTTCTCCAGGCCGGCGAGGTAGGCGTCCATCACCTCGCGGTAGCGCTCCAGCGAGAAGATGAGCGTGACGTTGACGCTGATGCCCTGGCCGACGACCTCGGTGATGGCGGGCAGCCCCGCACGGGTCGCCGGGATCTTGATCATGACGTTCGGGCGGTCGACCAGCCAGGCGAGCTGGCGCGCCTCGGCGATCGTGGCCGTCGTGTCGTGGGCGAGCCGCGGGTCGACCTCGATGGAGACACGGCCGTCCCGGCCGCCCGTCCTCTCGTATACAGGATGCAGAATCTCGGCGGCGGCCCGTACGTCGGCGGTCGTCAGCATCCGCACCGCCTCGTCGACCGTCACACCCCGCACGGCCAGGTCGGCGAGCTGCTCCTCGTAGTCGGCGCCGGAGCCGATGGCGGCCTGGAAGATCGACGGGTTGGTGGTGACGCCGACGACCTTCCCGGCCTCGACGAGCTCGGCGAGACCGCCGGACTCGATCCGCCCGCGGGACAGATCGTCCAGCCAGACGGAAACCCCCTCCTCGGCAAGGCGCTCAAGTGCTCCCGCGATCGCGGTCGCTTCGGTCACTGTGATCATCTTCCTTCGTGCGTTCGTATCAACCGCGAGCAGCGGCAAGGGATTCACGCGCCGCCGCGGCGACGTTCTCGGCGGTGAAGCCGAACTCGGCGAACAGGGTCTTCGCGTCGGCGGAGGCGCCGAAGTGCTCCAGGGAGACGATGCGTCCGGCATCGCCCACGAAGCGGTGCCAGGTCAGACCGATACCGGCCTCCACGGCGACACGCGCCCGCACCTCCGGCGGCAGCACCCGGTCGCGGTACTCGCGCGGCTGCTCCTCGAACCACTCCACGGACGGCATCGACACCACCCGCGTCCCGACGCCCTCGGCTTCCAGCAGCTCACGGGCGGCCACCGCGAGCTGCACCTCCGAGCCGGTGGCGATCAGGACGACGTCCGGCGCCCGGGTGGAGGACTCCTCGAGGACGTAACCGCCGCGCGCGGTGTCCGGGTTGGGCGCGTAGGTCGGCAGTCCCTGCCGGCTCAGCGCCAGCCCGTGCGGGGCCGGGTGGGTGGAGTGCCGGCGCAGGATCTCCGTCCAGGCGATCGCGGTCTCGTTGGCGTCCGCCGGGCGGACCACGTTCAGCCCCGGGATGGCGCGCAGCGCGGCCAGGTGCTCGACGGGCTGGTGGGTCGGACCGTCCTCGCCGAGGCCGATGGAGTCGTGCGTCCACACGTACGTCACCGGCAGCTGCATCAGCGCGGACATCCGCACGGCGTTGCGCATGTAGTCGGAGAACGTGAGGAAGGTGCCGCCGTAGACACGGGTGTTGCCGTGCAGCGCGATGCCGTTCAACTCCGCGGCCATCGAGAACTCTCGGATGCCGAAGTGGACGGTGCGGCCGTACGGGTCGGCCTCCGGGAGCGGGTTGCCCTCCGGCAGGAAGGAGCTGCCCTTGTCGATGGTGGTGTTGTTGGAGCCGGCCAGGTCGGCGGAACCGCCCCACAGCTCGGGGAGGACCGGTCCGAGGGCCTGCAGGACCTTGCCGGAGGCCGCACGGGTGGCGACGGACTTCCCGGGTTCGAACACCGGCACGGAGTCCGCCCATCCCTCGGGCAGCCGGCCCGCGACGACCCGGTCGAACAGCTCGGCGCGCTCCGGCTGGGCCGCACGCCACTCGGCGATCCGCTTGTCCCATGCGGCGTGCTCCTCGGCCCCCCGGTCCAGGGCCCGGCGGGTGTGGGCGCGGACGTCGTCCGCGACCTCGAAGGTCTTCTCCGGGTCGAAGCCGAGGACGCGCTTGGTCGCCGCGACCTCCTGCTCGCCGAGCGCCGAGCCGTGAGCGGCCTCGGTGTTCCGCGCGTTCGGGGCGGGCCAGGCGATGATCGTGCGCATCGCGACGATGGACGGGCGGCCGGTCTCGGCCCGGGCGGCCTGCAACGCCGCGTGGAGCGCGGGCACGTCGATGTCGCCGTCGTCCGTGGGCTCGATCCGCTGGGTGTGCCAGCCGTACGCCTCGTACCGCTTCAGCACGTCCTCGGAGAAGGCGGTGGCGGTGTCGCCCTCGATGGAGATGTGGTTGTCGTCGTAGAGGAAGACGAGGTTGCCGAGCTTCTGGTGGCCGGCCAGCGAGGAGGCCTCCGCGGAGACGCCCTCCTGCAGGTCGCCGTCGGAGACGATCGCCCAGATCATGTGGTCGAAGGGGGAGGTGCCCGCCGGGGCGTCCGGGTCGAACAGGCCGCGCTCGTAGCGGGCCGCCATCGCCATGCCCACGGCGTTCGCGACACCCTGGCCGAGCGGGCCGGTCGTGGTCTCCACGCCCGCGGTGTGCCCGTACTCGGGGTGGCCGGGGGTCTTGGAACCGTAGGTGCGGAACGACTTCAGGTCGTCCAGCTCCACCTCGTACCCGGCGAGGTGGAGCTGGGTGTAGAGGGTCAGCGAGGTGTGACCGGGGGAGAGGACGAAGCGGTCCCGGCCCGTCCACTCGGGGTCGGCCGGGTCATGACGCATCACCTTCTGAAAGAGGGTGTACGCCGCCGGCGCCAGGCTCATCGCGGTGCCGGGATGGCCGTTGCCGACCTTCTGTACGGCGTCCGCCGCCAGCAGACGGGCCGTGTCGACGGCACGCCGGTCGAGTTCGGTCCATTCGAAGCTGTCCGGTGTCTGCGTGGTCATCTTCAAGAAATCCTCTATCCGAGCGGATGGATTGCTCTGACGCGTTCGAACTTAAAAGTCAGACTTTTACGGGGGAAGGTCGCCGTGTGTCAGCCTGTGGTGAAAGTGGGACACCCCCGCGCGTTGCGATGCGCGACCGAGGCGGCACGAGAAGGACATGGCAGACAGAACCACCCAAGGCAGGGAAGGCGGCGGCGTGGACGGCGACGGCGGCGTGGACGGGATCAGAACCTTCCCCTTCCCGGTCGAGCTCAGCGCATGCGGTGTCGGCATGCAGATCGGCCCCATGGGGACCGGTCACACCTGGCACGCCGAGGCGCCGCTGGAGCGCGTGCACCGCATCGACTTCCACGTCGTGATGCTCTTCACCGACGGCCCCGTACGCCACATGATCGACTTCGCCGAGTACGAGGCGACGGCCGGCGACCTGCTGTGGATCCGCCCCGGGCAGGTCCACCGCTTCTCGCCCAGCAGCGAGTACCGCGGAACCGTCCTGACCATGCAGCCCGGCTTCCTGCCCCGCCCCACCGTCGAGGCGACCGGTCTGTACCGCTACGACCTCCCGCCGCTGCTGCGCCCCGACGAGAGCCAGCTCGCCGGGCTCGAGGCGGCCCTCGCCCAGTTGGGACGCGAGTACCAGGACACCGCCACGCTCCCGCTCGGCCTGCACACCGAGGTGCTGCGCCACACCCTCACGGCGTTCCTGCTGCGCCTGGCGCACCTCGCGGCCGGCTCGGCCCAGGCGACCCGGCAGCAGGCCGACACGACGTTCACCCTCTTCCGTGAGGCGGTCGAGAAGGGCTTCACCGCCAACCACAGCGTCAGCGCCTATGCCGACGCCCTCGGTTACTCCCGCCGCACCCTCGTCCGCGCGGTCCGCGCCGCCACCGGCCAGACGCCCAAGGGCTTCATCGACAGGCGCGTGATCCTCGAGGCCAAACGCCTGCTGGCCCACACCGATCTGCCCATCGGCCGGGTGGGCGCGGCGGTCGGCTTCCCCGACGCGGCCAACTTCTCCAAGTTCTTCCAGCAGCACACGGACATGACGCCGGCGGCGTTCCGGGCGGAGCTGCGCTGAGCGTCTCGCACGGAGAAGGGGCTCACGCGTCGGCGTGAACCCCTTCTCGGCGTGAGCCCCTTCTCACGAGGTGGCGTCAGTGGCCGAAGTCGAACCAGTTCACATTGACGAAGTCCGACGCCTGGCCGCTGGTGAACGTCAGATAGACGTCATGGGTGCCGGTCACCGGGCTGATGTTCGCCGGGACCGTCCGCCAGCTCTGCCAGCCACCGGTGTCGGCCACCGCGAAGCTGCCGACGGGGGAGTTGCTCCGGCTGTCCAGGCGTACCTCGACCAGTCCGCTCACGCCGCCCGCCGCACCGCTCGCCACCCGTCCGTAGAACTGCCGGGCCGCCGTGGAGCCGAAGTCGACGCCCTTGTACAGAGCCCAGTCGCCGTTGGCGAGCGAGCCGATGTCCTGGCCGCCGCCGGTGTCCGTGGTGGTCTCGGTGGCCGTGCCCGACTGGCTGTCGTAGGACTCCGCCTGAATGGCGCCGTAGGCGTCCCGGCCGCCGGACGGCGGAGGTGTGGTACCGCTCCCGCCGCCCGTGGACTGCAGTACCTGGACGTAGTCGACGACCATCGGGACGCCGGACCGTGTGTCGCCGTCGAGGCCGCCGCCGAAGGCGTCCGGGAAGGCGCCGCCCATCGCCACGTTCAGGATGACGAAGAACCCGTGGCCGGTGGCGTTGGCCCAGGTGGTGGCGTCCGTCTGGTTCGCCGTGACCGTGTGGTAGTTGACCCCGTCGACGTAGAAGCGGATGGCCTCGGGACTGACCGAGCGGTCCCACTCCAGGGCGTAGGTGTGGAAGCCCGACTGGCAGGTGGTGTTCGGGCATGCGGTGGAACCGCCGATGCCCGTGGTCTCGTTGCAGGGGCCGCCCGGGCTGGTGCCGCAGTGCATCGTGCCCCAGACCTTGTTCAGGCCCTGGACGTTCTCCATGACGTCCAGTTCGCCGACGCCCGGCCAGTTCTGGTAGTTGCCGCGGTAGGGAGCGCCCAGCATCCAGAACGCCGGCCAGTAGCCCTCGGCCGCGGTACCCGTGACGTTCGGCATCTGGATACGGGCCTCGACGCGCAGCTTGCCGCCGGACGGCGGCTGGAAGTCGGTGCGGTTGGTCTCGATGCGGCCCGAGGTCCAGTTGCCGGACGAGTCGCGCATCGGGGTGATGCGCAGGTCGCCGTTGCCGTCGAGGGAGACGTTGCCCGTGCTGCTGGTCATCCTCTCGACCTCGCCGGTACCCCAGTTCCCAGGGCCACCCGGATACGAAGTCCCGGTGTCGTAGCGCCAGTTCGCGGTGTCGACGCCGGAGCCCGCAGCGCCGTTGAAGTCGTCGAGGAAGACCTGGGTCCAGCCGGACGGCGGTGTGGGCGCGGAGGCCTCGGCGGACGGTGAGGCGACCGTGGTGGCGGCCGCCGCGAGGCCCAGCGTGCCGATGACGGCGAGGAGCGCCCGTTGCCAGGGGCGCGGTCTGCGGTGCATGCCGGAGGTGTCACTCATGGGGAGCCTCTCGGTACGGGGATGTGCCGCGGATGCCTTCGGGAGCGCGTCTTGAGAGCGCTCTCAAAGTGGGCCCAATGTGCTCCCCGTCACCGAGGTCGTCAAGAGTTGTAGCGAGGAAAGTCCTTGTGTGGCGGATGGGTTCAGTCCATGAATGCCGCCAAGGCGGCTGGAGCGCGCTCCCCGCCTTCCACTCCGGCCAGGACAGGTTCCAGCCGCCGAGGCCGTCGAGGCCGTCGTTGGCCGGGTCGAGTTGCCGTGCACCAAGGTGCCGGAGGTGGTCAGGCGCCGGGCGTGCGGCACGTCGGGCATGTCGTACTCGTCGGCGAGTCCGACCGTCGAGGACTCCGTCCGCGTCTGCTTGAACCACTCGCGCGCGAGGCCGCCGCTCAGGGTGTCCGTTCCGGCTGCCAGCCCAGGGCGCGGGATATCCCGCGCGCCGCCAGTCGTACCGCCGGGGCCAGTACCGGCACCTGGGCCGCCTGCTGGGGTACGACGACGGACACGGCGGCGACCACGGCTCCGCCCGGTCCGCGCACGTCGGCCGCCACCGACAACGCGTCGTCCGTCACCTGGCGGTCGCTCACCGCCACGCCGGACCGCCGCACTTCCGCCAGCACCCGGCGCAGCCGTGCCGGATCGCTGATCGTGTACGGGGTGAAGGAGGCGAGCGGACCGGCGCAGTAGTCCTCCTGGAAGGCGATGTCGGCGTGCGCCAGCAGCGCGAGCCCCACTCCGGTGGCGTGCAGGGGCCAGCGCGCGCCGACCCGGATGTGCACGCCGACCGCCGAACGCCCCGAGATCCACTCGATGTAGACCACCTCGGACCCGTCCCGCACCGCCATCTGCACGTTCTCGTGCGTCGCCTCGTACAGGTCCTCCAGGTACGGCAGCGCGATCTGGCGCAGCGCCAGGCCGCGCGGCGCCAGGGCCGCGACCTCCCACAGTCTCAGGCCCACGTGGTAGACGCCGTCGGGGTCCCGTTCCAGGGCGCCCCAGTCGGTGAGCGCGGCGACCAGCCGGTGCGCGGTGGTGAGGGTGAGCCCCGCCCGGCGGCTGATGTCCGTCAGGCACAGTGCCGGATGCTCGTGGTCGAACGCGGCGAGCACCGAGAGCAGTCGGTCGGGAGCGGAGCGGACCGTCATCGCGAAGTGTCCTCCTGCGGCCGGGGGGGCTAGGAGAGCCCGTCCTCGGCGACGCGCAGCAGCAGTGCGTGCAGCGTCTCCCGTTCGGCCGTGTCCAGGGGGGCCAGGAGTTCCCCGGTGACGCGCAGCCCCGCCTCGTCGGTGTCGCGCAGGAAGGCACGGCCCTTGCCGGTGAGGACGACGATGCGGCTGCGGCGGTCGTCGGGGGCGGGTCGGCGTTCGGCGAAACCCAGCTTCTCCAGGTCGTCGACCAGGCCGACGATCGCACTCGGGTCGTAGCCGAGCCGGGTGCTCAGCTCACGCTGGAGGGAGCCCTCGGAGGTGGCGAGGAAGCGCAGTACCGCGTAGTGGCGCAGGCGCAGGCCGGACTTCTCCAGGAAGGCGTTGAACAGCTGCCCGGAGCGCAGGCCCAGCCGGTAGAGCAGGTAGCCGGCGTCGGCGTGCAGCCCGCGCATCCACGGTTCGTGCTCGTCGAGGCCGGGTTCCGCGGCGTGCTGGCGGGTGATGGCGGTCTCCCTCGTCTCGGTCGGCCGGGACCTCTTCCCGGTTTCCGAGGCCAGGATGCCGCACCCGCAGGTTCGGGACAACTATTGACGTCAACAATTATTGCTCTTAGCTTCGATCTCGTAGCCGCAGCACCCGCATCGCCTTGGGAAGGACTCCGCGTGTCCAGCATCGATCTCACCGGCAAGGCCGCCGTCGTCACCGGCAGCGGCCGGGGCCTCGGCCTCGCATACGCCCACGCCCTCGCCGCCCACGGGGCGTCCGTGGTCGTCAACGACATCGACGAGACAGTGGCCGAGCAGGCGGTGAAGTCCATCACCGAGGCCGGCGGAACGGCCGTCGCCGAGGTCGTCCCCGTCGGCACCACCGAGGCCGCCGACCGGCTCGTCGGACGTGCCGTCGAGGAGTTCGGGCGGCTGGACATCCTGGTCACCAACGCGGGCATCCTGCGCGACAAGGTGCTGTGGAAGATGACCGACGAGGACTTCGACGCGGTGATCACCACCCATCTGAAGGGCACCTTCACCTGCGCCCGTGCCGCCGCCGTGCGGATGCGCGAGCAGGGCGAGGGCGGCACCCTGATCCTGGTCGGCTCCCCGGCCGGGCAGCGCGGCAACTTCGGCCAGACGAACTACGCCGCCGCGAAGGCCGGCATCGCCGCCATGGCCCGTACCTGGTCGATGGAGCTGGGCCGGGCGAACATCACCGTCAACGCGATCGTGCCGGTGGCCGCGACCGCCATGACCGAGACCATCCCCGCCTTCGCCCCGTACGTCGAAGCCCTGAAGAACGGCGAGCCGCTGCCGGACTTCCTGCGCAAGGGCGAGGGCTTCGGCACCCCCGAGGACTGCGCGGCCCTCGTCCCCTTCCTCGCCTCCGAGGCCGCACGCGGCATCACCGGCCAGGCCATCGGCATCGGCGGCGACAAGGTGGCACTCTGGTCGCATCCGCAGGAGATCAGGGCGGCCTACGCCGACGGCGGCTGGACCCCCGACTCCCTGGCCGACGCGTGGGCGACCTCGGTCGGCGCCGAGCCGCAGAGCGTCGGTATCCCGGCGCCCAAGTTCCCGGAGGCGTGATGGACCCCGTCATGAACGTCGAGGAACTCGTCGCGATCGACGTCCACACCCATGCGGAGGTGTCCGCCAAGGGCCACTCCTCCCTGGACGACGACCTGCACGACGCGTCCTCCGCCTACTTCAAGGTCGAGGGCAAGCGCAAGCCCACCCTCGCGGAGACCGCGGCCTACTACCGGGAGCGGAGGATGGCCGCCGTGATCTTCACCGTGGACGCCGAGTCCGCCACCGGCACCCCGCCCGTCCCCAACGAGGAGGTCGCCGAGGCGGCGGCCGCCAACGCGGACGTACTGATCCCCTTCGCCTCCATCGATCCCTTCCGGGGGAAGGCGGGTGTGAAGCAGGCGCGGCGGCTGGTCGAGGAGTACGGGGTGCGGGGCTTCAAGTTCCACCCCAGCATCCAGGGCTTCTTCCCCAACGACCGGTCGGTGGCCTACGACCTGTACGAGGTCATCGAGGAGACGGGCACCATCGCCCTGTTCCACACCGGCCAGACGGGCATCGGCGCCGGAGTCCCCGGCGGAGGCGGGATCAGGCTGAAGTACTCCAACCCGCTGCACGTGGACGACGTCGCCGCCGACTTCCCGCATCTGAAGATCATCCTGGCGCACCCGTCCTTCCCCTGGCAGGACGAGGCGCTCGCCGTCGCCACCCACAAGCCGGGCGTGCACATCGACCTGTCCGGCTGGTCGCCGAAGTACTTCCCACCACAACTGGTGCAGTACGCCAACACACTGCTGAAGGACAAGGTCCTCTTCGGCTCCGACTTCCCCGTCCTCACCCCCGACCGCTGGCTCGCCGACTTCGAGAAGCTGTCGGTCAAGGACGAGGTCCGGCCGAAGATCCTCAAGGAGAACGCCGCCCGTCTGCTCGGACTGACGAAACCGTGAGAGGGGCGTCAGATGCGCAATGAGGGACTGGGGTCGTGGCCCGCCCGCCGGGCCCGCAAGACCCCGCACCGCACCGCCCTGGTGCACGGTGAGAAGTCCACCGACTACCGCACACTGTATGCACGCACCACGCGCCTGGCCCACGCCCTGCGCGCCCGGGGCGTCCGCCGCGGCGACCGCATCGCCTACCTCGGCCCCAACCACCCCGCCTACCTGGAGACGCTGTTCGCCGCGGGCACCCTGGGCGCGGTCTTCGTCCCCCTCAACACCCGCCTCGCCGGCCCCGAGATCGCCTACCAACTCGCCGACTCCGGCGCCAAGGCACTCGTCTTCGGGCCCTCCCACGCCGGACTCGTCGCGGGACTGCCCGGAGGCACCGACGTACGGACGTACCTGGAGGTGGGCGCCGAGTACGAGGAGGCGGTGGCCGGCGCCCCGCAGGAGCCCATCGACGAGCCGGTCACCGCCGACGACACCTGCCTCATCATGTACACCTCGGGCACGACCGGCCGGCCCAAGGGCGCGATGCTCACCCACGGCAACATCACCTGGAACGCCGTCAACGTCCTCGTCGACCACGACCTGATCGCGGACGAACGCGCCCTGGTCTCCGCCCCGCTGTTCCACACGGCCGGCCTCAACATGCTCACCCTGCCGGTACTGCTCAAGGGCGGCACCTGTGTCCTGGTCGAGTCCTTCGACGCCGAGGCGACCTTCGACCTGATCCAACGGCACCGCATCACCTTCATGTTCGGTGTGCCGACCATGTTCGACCAGGTGGCCCGGCACCCTCGCTGGGCCGACGCGGACCTGTCCTCCCTGCGGATCCTCACCTGCGGCGGCTCACCCGTGCCCACTCCGCTGATCGACGCCTACCAGGAGCGCGGCCTGACCTTCCTGCAGGGCTACGGCATGACCGAGGCCTCGCCCGGCACCCTCTTCCTGGACGCCGAACATGCCGTGAGCAAGGCGGGCTCGGCGGGCGTGCCGCACTTCTTCAGCGACGTGCGGGTGGTCGGACCGGACCTCGCCCCGGTCGGCGCCGGCGAGACCGGTGAGGTCGTGGTGCGCGGGCCGCACGTCATGCCCGGCTACTGGGGGCTTCCCGAGGAGACCGCGGCCTCCTTCGCGGACGGCTGGTTCCGCAGCGGGGACGCGGCACGGGTCGACGAGGACGGCTACGTGTACATCGTCGACCGTATGAAGGACATGATCATCTCCGGTGGGGAGAACGTCTACCCGGCCGAGATCGAGGACCGGCTGCTGGCCCACCCCGACATCGCGGAGTGCGCGGTCATCGGTGTGGCGGACGACAAGTGGGGCGAAGTGCCCCGCGCGGTCGTCGTCCCCCGGGAGGGCGCCGCCCTCGACCCCGACGAGGTGCTCGCCTCCCTGGCCGGCCGTCTCGCCAAGTACAAGATCCCCAAGTCCGTGGTGGTCGCGGAGGAACTCCCGCGCACCGCCTCCGGAAAACTCCTCAAGGCCCGGGTGCGTCAGCGCTACGGCAAACGACTCCCGTAAGGAACAGGGTATTCATGAGCGTCACCGTCAACGGCCTGGAAGAACTGAAGAAGCTGGCCGGCAGCGACCTCGGCACCAGTGAGTGGATCGAGGTCACCCAGGAGCGCATCGACACCTTCGCCGACGCCACCGGCGACCACCAGTGGATCCACGTCGACCCCCAGCGGGCCGCCGAGGGGCCGTTCGGGGCGCCCATCGCCCATGGCTACCTGACGCTGTCCCTGTTCATCCCGCTGTTCACCGAGCTGCTGGATGTCCAGGGCGTCACGACCAAGGTCAACTACGGGCTGAACAAGGTCCGTTTCCCCGCACCCGTCAAGGTCGGCTCCCGGATCCGCCTGGTGGCGAGGCTCGCGGAGGTGGAGGAGGTGCCCGGCGGGGTGCAGATCGCCGTCGACGGCACGATAGAGATCGACGGCGGCGGGAAGCCCGCCGCCGTCCTGCAGAGCCTGTCGCGGTTCTACGCCTGACGTCTCAGGCGCCCACCACGTCCACGAAGATCGGGTTCGAATAGAACCACGTGTCGGCCCACGGGTCGCCGTTCCCGGGCTCGTGCGGGATCGGGCCCTGTGGGTCGACGGCAGCGCCCAGGTAGCCGGCCCCGAGCCGGTTGCCGTCGCTGCCGCGCAGCCGGACGTAGAAGGATCCGTCACCGGCGACGACCGGGATGCGCAGCGTGTACGTTCCCTTCCGGTCGCTGACGTCCTTCGTCTGTACGACCTTCGTGTCGGGTGCCCGCCACGAGTCGCGGTCGTCCACCGGGCCGGTCACCGCGCCCCGGATCAGGTCCACGTGCGCCAGCTGGGGCAGGATTCCCTGAGTGTTGGGGCGCGATGCGGTCGTCACGGTCACGTACAGCGTGAGCTTCTCGCCTCTGCGGACGCGTAGCCGGCCGCCCAGCGTGACGCCGGGGCCGCGGTCGCAGTCACGCTTCAAGCGGACATCGAGCCCGTCGAGCAGATGCCCGTGGTCGAGCCATACCCGGCCCGCGCGCAGGCCCGCCATCACCGGGCGGTAACCGTAGCGGGTCACGCCCACGTGGGTGCGGCTGAACTGCCCGGGCCAGAAGTCGCCGCCGGGCTGCGGGGCGTCCGTGTTCACCGGGTCGGGGATCTTGCCGGTGTTGTCGAAGTTCTGACCGGGCGGCCAGTCGCCGTTCTTCCACGTGTCGAAGACGACCCGGTGCACATCCGAGTTGGTGGTGATCGTGAACAGCCTGCCCTCGGCGAGCATCGAGTCCCACATGCCGCCGACCGTCGCCGTCATCCAGTCGAAACCGCCGTACAGCACGTACGCGTTCTCCGGATAGCCGACCCAGGAATTCACGGACGGCTTGTTGGTGTACTCGCCGCGCTGCGAGGCGGGGCCCTCCCAGCCGGGGATGCCGCCGCCCTGCGCGCCGGGCGCGCCCTCCATGCCGATCATGATCTCGGGGGCCGCGTCCCGCCAGTTGCGCATCTCGTGCGGGGAGTCGATGCCCAGCCGCATCGGGTGGTTCGCGAGGACGAGGACGTCGTCGACGAATCCCGTACTGCGCTGTTCCGCGAGCCACTGGATGGCCTTGACCGCGTGTGCCTCGTTGCGCGCCGTGTTCGGATTGTCCGGGGCGCCGTCCGTGTAGCCGAGCAGCTTGCCGTCGTACGCCAGCTCGAACTGCGTGAGCAGGTCGACCTCGTGGGGACCGGGCGCGGCGAAGATCGTGCAGTGCTCGGCGGCGGGGATGTACCACTCCAGGCCCTGGAAGATCAGCTGACGCGGGTTCTCGGCGCGGGCCTTGAGGATCTCCTCGTGCTCCATCCTGGCGCCGTACCAGGCGTGCCCGAAGTTGGAGTGCTCGTTGAACACCATCCAGTCGAGGCCGTACTTGGCGGCCGCGGTGGCCAGCTGGGAGAAGGTGTACTTCGCGTCGTGGCTGTAGACGCTGTGGACGTGGTGGTCGCCGACGACGTAGGCGAGGTTGGGATCGTTGCCGCCGAAGCCGTCCGCGGCGGCAGCCTCGGGCACGGCCGCTGAGCCGAGGGCGAACGCGGCGCTGAACAGGCCTGCCCGACGCAGGAGTTGACGACGAGAGATGCCCTGGGCGTCGAGGTGGGTCGGTGAGACGGATGGATCGGCCCAGGAGGGGAGCTGCTGTTCTGTCATGATCGTTCCCTGGTGCGAGTCGGCGCTTCAGTGGTTCATGAACGAGGTGACGGGCAGCGCCCGCGAGACGATCCGGACGTCGCCGAGGCGGCCGTGCAGGATCTGGTCGATCTTTCCGGCGTACTCGTAGCCGCCCAGCAGCCAGGGCAGTCCGACGGAGGTGATGCCGACCGCGGAGGCCTTCGGGTTGCGGACGACCGGGCAGCCCTCCACGTACAGTGTGGTGTGGGTGCCGTCGTTGACGACCGCGAGGTGCCACCAGGTCTCCAGCGGTGTCTCCTGCCCCCAGTTGGTGGCGATGCCCTGCTGGTCGAGCGGGCGCATCGCCCACTGCGGCTCGCGGTCGTTGGACAGCGACAGCGTGGCGAGGGGTTCGTCGGGGTCGTCGGCGGTCTTGCCGGCGGCGCCGCCCGTCCCGGTGCGGCTGACGATGCCGGACCAGGCGTTGTGGTCGGGGTCCCAGTCGGCGGGCAGCCGGTAGAACGCCTCGATGGTGTAACCGTCCGCGAAGGTGGCCTTGTTGAGCGGAGCGCCGTCGACCGTTCTGAGGTACGCGCCCTTCAGCGGGGACTTGTAGCCCTGGAACTCCAGGCTGCCGTGGCCGGGCTGGTCGGGGTGGTGGTCGGCGGACCAGTTCAGGGCGCCGCCGGCCACGGTGACGAGGGTGAGGTCGTTGCCGCGCCCGGACAGGTCGCGGACGGTACCGCTGACCGCCGTGCCGTCGGCGTGTCCGTCGAAGCGCCAGTAGGCGACCGTGCCGGGGATCAGTACCCGGGACGCGGGGCGGGCCGGGCGGGCCGGGACGGGCGCGAAACCGGCGAAACGTTTCTCGAAGTCGATCTCCACCGAGAAGCGGTCGGCGTCGCCGCTCAGCTCGATCTCCTGCCGCTCCAGCTCGTTGAGACCCTTGGCGGCCCGGCCGAGGATCCACGGGGAGACCGTCTCCACGTCGATGACGTTCCGGTCCAGGTCGAAGTGGTACAGGCGGATCATCGCCGCGCCGCCGAAGTAGCGGTTCTGGTAGTTCGTCAGGTGCAGGTGGACGTCGTTGCCCGCCGCGTTCTTGCGGGTCGCCCTGCCCGCGGGCCAGTAGTGGCCGTTCAGGGTGAGGAAGATCTGGTCGTGGTCCTCGACCAGCCGGTCCCACAGCTGCTGCCCGTAGGCGGACAGGGAGTCGTCCTCGACGACCAGTTCATGCGTGGTGAGGACGACGGGGGTCTTCGGGTGCCGGGCGAGGACGTCCTTCGCCCAGGCGTACCCCTTCGCCGACAGCCGCCAGTCCAGTGCGAGCACCATCCACTCGCGCCCGGCGGCCTTGAACAGGTGGTAGGTGTTGTAGCCGTCCGGGGAGGCACCCCCGAACGTCGGCTTGTCCTTGAAGCGCTGCGGCCCGAAAGCGTCCAGGTACGGTGTCGGGCCGCGCTGGTCGTCCGTCGACGAGTTCACGTCGTGGTTGCCGGCCAGGACGCTGTAGCCGACGCCCCGCCGGTCGAGGATCCCGAAGGCCGCGCCGATCGCGGCGAATTCGTCCTTCGCACCGTTCTGGGTGAGGTCACCGAGGTGGGACAGGAAGACGATGTTGTCGTCCCTGCCGTGTTCGAGGAGATAGCGCAAAGACGCCTCGACCGGTGCCTTGTCGATGCTGGGCCCGTCGAAGAGGTACTGGGTGTCGGGCATCACGGCGAGGGTGAAACGCCGGCTGTCGGGGTCCGGACGCCGGCCGGCCGCCGGCGCCGTGGCCGCCTCGGCGCCGGCGGCCGGCAGCGCGACCCCTGCCGTGGCGGCGGCGCCGAGCAGCGCGGTGGCTCTGAGGAAACTGCGTCTGGCGGCGCCAGCCTGGGCGGCCTCGCCCTGGGGGTGGTCATGCGTCTTGCACATGGGTGCTCCGTGAGGATGGTGAAGCCGGGGAACTCAGAGGACGCGCAGGGTCCAGCTCCAGTGGTGGACGCCCGCGGGGACCAGATAGGAGGGCGCCGTGTCGGGCCCGCAGGACGCCGTGCCCACCCCTCGGTGGGCCGCGTCGATGTGCACCACGCACCCGGGGCGTGGCACCAGCTCGTCATGGTGGGCGGCGGCGGTCAGATCCGCGGCGCGGTAGCGGGTGACGGACACCTGGCGCGGCTCGTCCAGCTCGACGGCGAGCCCGGTGGCGTCGGGCGCCGACAGTGTGAAACGCCGTACGCCGTGCCGGCCGCCGCTCTCCTGCGGACGCAGGTAAGGCGTGAACAACTCGTCGACGGGAGCCGAGTGGTGGGCGACGGGCGCACCGGTGCTGCGGTCCGGGTACGACTCCCAGGGGCCCTGCCCGAACCACTCCAGCAGGTCCAGGCCCGCCACGGTCTCGAACACCGACCCGACGCGTGCCACGTCGTCGAAGTCGTCCGGCAGTTCGGCCCACTCCGCCACCCGGATGCCGCCTTCGACGGGCGTGAACTCCTGCCGGTGCCGGATGACGCCGACCGTGCCGGCGTACTCGGCGTGCACGGTCACCCGGCCGTCCGCACGGTCCGCGGAGATCAGCTTGCGGACCAGGGCGTCGAGCCCCCATTCCCGCCAGCGCCGCGCGATGCCGCCCAGCTCGTCGTTGTCGGTGGGCGCCCGCCACAGGGACAGGGCGGGCGCCGCGGTCAGCAGCGGATGGACCAGGAGGCCGTCGGCGTCGACCTCGACGGGCCGGTGCGCGGCGGCCGGGGCGGGCACCTCCCGGGCCAGGGGGTTCTCAGCCGACCGCAGCCGCACCTGCGGGGCGCACACCTCGGTACCGCGTGGCGCCCATGCCTCGTCCCGGGCCGTGGTCACCCGCAGCGTCAGCCATGCCTCACCGCCGTCCTCGGGCAGCTCCAGGGGCAGTGGCACCGCCGCCGTCTCGCCCGGCCGCAGATCGGGCAGTTCGGCCGGCGCGGTCAGGGTGCGGCCGTCGGCCAGGGACAGCTCCCACCGGGCGGTCAGCCAGTCGAGGCCGCGGAAGTGCTGGTGGTTGGCGAGCACCAGCCCCTCGTGCCGGAAGGAGCGGATGCGGACCGGCGCGGTGATCTCCCGGTGCTCGTACAGGGCGGGCTTGGGCGTGCGGTCCGGGAAGACGACCCCGTCCGCGACGAACGCGCCGTCGTGGACTCTCTCACCGAAGTCACCGCCGTACGCCCAGCGGTGGCCGGGCGCGGCGACACCGTTCGCATACAGCCCGGCGCCCGCGCGTCCGGCCGGTCTTCCATCGCTCACGCGCTGCAGGATTCCGTGGTCCCAGAACTCCCAGATGAAGCCGCCCTGAAGACCCGGGGTGGACTCGATGGCCGCCCAGTGGTCGGCGAGGGTGCCGTTGCTGTTGCCCATGGCGTGCGAGTACTCGCACTGGATCAGCGGCTTCGTCTGCTCGCCGGACAGCGCGTGCGCAACACAGTCCTCGATCGGCGCGTACATCGGACAGGCGATGTCGGAGGCCACGTCCGGGTCCGCCCAGCCGCGCTTGGCGGCGCCCTCGTACTGCAGGGGCCGGGTGGGGTCGTGCCGGCGCACCCAGCCGGCCGCCGCGTCGTGGTTCGCGCCGTAGTCGGACTCGTTCCCCAGCGACCAGATGATCACCGACGGGTGGTTCTTGTCCCGGAGCACCATCCGCGAGACGCGGTCGACGAAGGCGTTCAGGTAGCGCGGGTCGTCGGCGATCTCATGGGCGTGGTCGTGCGACTCGATGTCCGCCTCGTCGACGACGTAGAAGCCCAGTTCGTCGGCGAGGTCGTACAGCGAGGGATCGTTGGGGTAGTGGGAGGTGCGGACCGCGTTGAAGCCGAAACGCTTCAGCAGGGCGAGGTCCGCGCGCATGTCGTCGTAGGACACGGTGCGGCCGGTCAGCGGATGGAAGTCGTGCCGGTTGACTCCCCGGATGAACACCCGCTCGCCGTTGACCAGCAGGTCCCGGCCGGCCACGGCTACGTCGCGGAAACCGATCCGGTGGCGGAAGGTGTCGGCGACCGTGCCGTCGGCACGGTGCAGCCGGACGGTCAGGCCGTACAGCTCCGGCAGTTCGGCGTTCCAGGTGCGTACCTCGGGCACGGTGGCCCGCAGCCGCGCCTCGCCGAGGAAGTCGGAGACCCGGTCGTCCTCGGCGTTGACCCGGTCGAACTCGGCGTCCTGGGCGATGGGCTGCCCGTCCAGGTCCCCGCTGACGTACCACCCCGCGGGCAGCGCCCCGCCGCCCGCGTCCCGCACCTGGCAGTGCACGGTGAGCTCGCCGTCCTGCCGGGCCCGCACGGTGACGTCGGCGAGGTGCAGCGGATCCGTCGCGTACAGCAGCACCGACCGGGTGATCCCGCCGTGCCACCAGTGGTCCTGGTCCTCGATGTGCGAGGCCTCCGACCACTTCACCACCGTCAGCCGCAGCACCGCCGGTTCGCCGGGGCGTACCACGGCCGTCAGGTCGAACTCGGCTGCGAGGTGGGAGTCCTTGGAAACGCCGACGGGCCGCCCGTCCACATACACCAGCAGTACGCTCTCGGCGGCGCCGACCTGGAGCACGATCCGGCGGCCGGCCCAGTCGGCGGGGATGTCGACCACACGCTCGTGGACGCCCGTCGGGTTGGCGGCGGGCGACAGTGGAGGGTATTCGGTATACGGCATACGGACGTTGGTGTACTGCGGAAGGTCGTCCGTGTCCTGCAGGGTCCAGACGCCGGGAACGTGGACGGACGACCACGCGTCGGCGAGCGGCGCCTCCGGTGCCGGCAGCAGTTGGAAGCGCCATTCCCCGTCCAGGGAGACCGCACCCGGTCGCCGGTCCACGGCGTTCATCGGCAGCCGCCCCCAGGCGGTCACCTCGGGGGCCTCCCAGGGCCTCAGGGCGAGCAGTGGATCCGTCATTTGATGGCCCCCTTGGCGAGGTCGCCGATCATCTGCCTGGCGCCGATGGCGAACACGATCAGCAGGGGGATCAGCGCGAGCAGTGCGCCGGACATGACCATGCCGTAGTCGGTGGTGCCGTGCACTCCGTTGAGCTGGGACAGGGCCACCTGGAGCGTCACGTTGTCCGGGTTGGTCAGGGCGATCAGGGGCCAGGCGTAGTCGTTCCACTGGCCCATGAAGGTGAAGATACCCAGGAAGGCGAGTCCCGGGCGGACGACGGGGAGCGCGACGTGCCAGTACTGGCGTACGAAGTTCGCCCCGTCGAGCTTCGAGGCGTCGAGCAGTTCGTCGTGGATGGCGCTCTTCATGTACTGGCGCATCCAGAAGATGCCGAACGCGTTGGCCGCCGCGGGCACGATCAGCGCCGTCATCGAGCCGATCCAGCCGATCTTCGCCATGATCACGAACTGCGGGATGACCTGGAGCTGTGTCGGCACCATGAAGATCGCCATCAGCAGCGCGAACAGCACGTTGCGGCCCGGGAACTCGAACTTGGCGAAGACGAAGGCGGCCAGCGAGTCGAAGAACAGGACCAGGAAGGTCACCGAGCCCGCCACCAGCAGCGAGTTGAACATCGAGCCCAGGAAGTCGATGCTGTCGAAGAGATGGCGGACGTTCTCCAGGAAGTGCGTGCCCGGCAGCAGCTTCGGCGGATAGGAGAAGATCTCCGACGACGTGTGCGTCGACATGATCACGGCCCAGTAGAACGGGAAGGCCGACAGCAGCACGCCGACGATCAGCACGGTGTGCAGTGCGACGCCCCGGCTCCGGGTCCCTTTGACCGGCCTGGGCCGACGCGTGCCTTGGATGGATGCCATGGTGACGGCCTCCCTAGTCTTCGCCCCGGCGCTGCACCAGGCGCCAGTTGATGATCGAGAAGATGATGACGACGAGGAAGATGCCCCAGGCCACGGCGGCGCCGTAGCCGAAGTCGTTGTTGTCGAAGGTCTGCTGGAAGAAGTAGAGGACCATCGTCCGGCCCGCGTGACCCGGACCGCCCGCGAACGTCGAGTCGTTCGAGGTGTTCTGCAGCAGGACCTGCGGTTCGGAGAAGCTCTGCAGACCGGTCACGGTCGAGACGACCAGCACGAACAGCAGCGTCGGCCGCAGCAGCGGCAACGTCACCCGGAGGAACGTCTGCACGGGCCCCGCTCCGTCGATGCGCGCCGCCTCGTACAGGTCACCGGGGATCGTCTGCAGACCGGCGAGGAAGATGATCGCGTTGTAGCCGGTCCACTGCCAGGTCATCAGGGTCGCGATGGCGACCTTGATGCCCCACGGTGTGTTCAGCCAGGCCACCTGGTCCAGGCCGACCGCCTGCAGCAGGGCGTTGATCAGGCCGAAGTTGGTGGAGAAGACCGAGCCGAAGATGATGGCGATCGCGACCACCGAGGTGACGTTCGGCAGGAAGTAGGCGACGCGGTAGGCGTTCTTGAAGCGGACCGCCGAGTTCAGCATGACGGCCGTCACCATCGCCAGGGCGATCATGGGGAAGGTGGACAGCGCCCAGATGACGATCGTGGTCCCGATCGACTGCCAGAAGTCGCCGTCGCTCAGCAGGTACTCGTACTGCGCCAGGCCCGCCCACTCCATCGAGCCGAGGCCGTCCCAGCGGTGGAAGGACAAGTAGAGCGAGAAGCCGACGGGTATCAGACCGAAGGCGAGGAAGAGCAGGTAGAAGGGCGAGATCGCGGCGTAGAGATGCCAGTACTTGCGCAGACCGCCGCGGGGTCGCGGGGGAGCCGTCTGCGCCGTCACCACCGGAGGTTCCTGCAGCGCGGGGAGGGCGGCCATCAGTAGCTCACCCCCAGGTGCTGGGCGATGCGCCGGCACTTGCTCATGGCGTCCTTCCAGGCCTTTCGGGGATCCTTGCCGAGGACGCCCACGTTCTTGATCTCGTCCCTGATGGGCTGCCCGAGCGCGATGTCGTACGGGCTGTTGTAGGCGACGGCGATCTTCTGCGCGGCGGGTCCGAAGACGTCCGTCGTGTTCTGGCCGCCGAAGAAGGGGTCCGGCTCGCGCAACTGCTTCAGGCCGTACGAGGCGGGGGTGGAGGGGAACAGACCCGCGTCGACGTAGCCCTGAGCCTGGTTGGCCGCGTCGAGCATCCAGGCGATGATCTCGAAAGCCCGCTCCGGCTCCCGGCACGCCTTGGTGATGGACAGGAACGAGCCGCCGTTGTTCGCGGGCCGCACGGGCATGTCGGCGACCCGCCACTTGCCCTTGGTCCTCGGCACGCCGTTCTTGAGGTCGTAGGTCGCCCAGGAGGCACCGAGCTGGCTCGGCAGCTTGCCGTCCGCCACGGCCGACAGCTGGTCGGGGGTGCCGGTGACGAGGTTCGAGACGAGACCCCGCCGCTTGGCCTCCACGGCGAGTGCCCAGGCGTGCCGTACGTGCTCCTCGTCGCCGATGAAGTTGCGGTTCTTGTCGACGTACCGCTTGCTGCCCTGGTTCACCGCGTTGTCGAAGACGCTGTTGACGTCGGTCAGCAGGGAGGTGCCCGGGATGTGCTTGCGCAGCCGCTCGCCCGCGGCGAAGAACTTCTCCCAGGTGTCCAGTTCCTTCGACACGTCCGCGGGCTCGAACGGCAGCCCCGCCTTGCGGAAGACCTCGTACTGGTAGAGGTGCGCGACGGGGCCGCAGTCGATCGGGAAGCCGATCATCGAACCGTCGTCGGCGATGCCCTGCTCCCACTTCCAGGGCAGGTAGAGGCTCTTGTACTTGTCCGCCCCAAGGGTGCGAAGGTCCACGAACTGGTCGGCGTTGGGCAGGTACGACGCCATGTCCTCGCCCTTGAGGCCCGCGATGTCGGGGACATGGGCCCGGCCGGCCAGGGTGGTGATCAGCTTGGAGCGGTAGTAGCCGCCGATCTTGATGGCCTGCAGGTCGACCGTGTCGCCGTAGCGGGCCCTGGCTCTCTTGACGACCGTGTCGCCGAGGCCGCCGTCCCAGTACCACAGGACCATGTTCCGGCCCGTCGAACCGGTGGGAACGGCACAGCCGGACGCCAGGCCGCCGAGCGCGGTGGCGGCCGTACCGGCCAGGCCCGCGCGCAGCAGGCCCCTTCGTGAGAGCCGCAAAGCTCCCACCGCCTTTCGGAATCGTTGCGCGACTTCGCAGAGGTGCGCGATGTACGCGGATGTCGCGGATGTACGGGCGATCAGTGCGGACGTGCGGGAGGGGTGACGGGGGCGTGCCCGACGGGAGGGCCGGGGTCGGCCGGTAGCCGGTCCGCGAGGAACCCGTACGCCCGCCTGAGCCCGGGGTCGGTCAGCGAGCGCCACCACTGGTCGACGCCGTACCAGCCGGGGGCCGCCAGTGCGCCGCCGTGGTGCCGCACGGACAGCCCGGCGGCCAGGACGGCGAACCGCAGCCGTTCCTCGAGCGGCCAGCCGCCGAGCGAGGCCGCGACGAAACTCGCGCCGAACACGTCGCCGGCGCCCGTCGCGTCGAGCACGTCGACGTCGAGGGCCGGGACCTCCGCGAACTCGCCGGTCGTCTGGTCGACGGCCACCGCCCCGTCGCCGCCGCGCGTCACCACGGCCACCGGCACCAGTTCGGCGAGCGTGCCGAGGGCCGCGAGCGCGCTGTCGGTGCGGGTGTACGCCATCGCCTCGGCCTCGTTGGGGAGGAACGCGTGGCACAGGGCGAGCTGGTCGAGGAGGTCGGCGGACCACTGCCGGGTGGGGTCCCAGCCGACGTCGGCGTAGATCATGGTGCCGTTCGCGGCGGCCTTGGTGAGCCACTCGCGCGGTTCGGCCTCCAGGTGCACCAGGGCCGTCCGTGCCTCGGGCGGGTCGCCCACCAGCGCGTCCTGTGAGTACGGCGGCTCCTGGCCGTGGGTCACCAGGGCGCGGTCGTGGCCGTAGGCGAGGGCCACCGTCACGGGGGTGGGCCAGCCCTCCGCGGTACGGGACAGGGACAGGTCGACGCCCTCCTGTCCGGCGAGGACCTCGTGGCAGTGAACGCCGTAGAAGTCGTCCCCGAAGACGGTGGCCAGCGAGGTCCGCAGACCGAACCGGGCCGCGGCCACCGCGAGGTTGGCTATGCCGCCGGGACCGCAGCCCATCCCCGCGGTCCAGATCTCCTCGCCGGGCGTCGGCGGTCCGCCCAGGCCGGTGAGGACGAGGTCGTAGAAGAGCAGCCCGGTCAGCAGCACATCGGGCCGGTCGTCGCCCACGGAACCGTCCTCTCGTCAGAGCTCTGCAAATTCAATGCCCGGAATCGTGCGCTGCTCCGCGAGTTTGGTCAATACCTGAGCAGATCCGAGCATAGAAATGATTGAAGATGACGAGTACTGTTCATGCCGTGCTGGCAGAACGACGACACCAACTCATCCTCCGGGCTCTGCGCTCCGGTGGACCCGCGGCCGTGACCGATCTCTCCGAGCAGCTGGGTGTGAGCCCGGCCACGGTCAGGCGCGACCTGGTCAAGCTAGAGGAGGACGGCCTGCTCACGCGTGTCCACGGCGGCGCCGTCGTCGAGGACGGCGACCAGCCCTTCGCCGAGGTCGCCGAGGTGCGGGTGGCGGAGAAGGACGCGATAGCGGAGTGCGCCGCGGCGATGGTGCGGGACGGTCAGTCGGTGCTGCTCGACATCGGCACGACCGCCTACCGCCTGGCCCGCCAGCTGCACGGGCGGCGCCTGACGGTGATCACCAGCAACCTGGTGGTCTACGAGGAACTCGCCGACGACGACGGGATAGAGCTGGTGCTGCTCGGGGGCATGGTGCGCCGTGAGTACCGGTCCCTGGTCGGCTTCCTCACCGAGGACAACCTGCGTCAGCTGCACGCCGACTGGCTCTTCCTCGGCACCAGCGGAGTACGCCCGGGCGGTCAGGTGATGGACACCACGGTGGTCGAGGTGCCGGTGAAACGGGCCATGATCAGGGCCGGTGACAAGGTCGTCCTGCTCGCGGACTCCGCCAAGTTCCCGGGTACGGGAATGGCGAAGGTGTGCGGTCCCGAGGACCTGGACGTGCTGGTGACGAACGCGCCGGTCGACCCGGCGACCCGCTCCTCGCTCGAGGAGGCGGACGTCGAGGTGGTCGTGGCAGGAAAGGTGCAAGGGTGAGGCTGACGATTCTGGGCGGCGGCGGGTTCCGGGTGCCGCTCGTGTACGGTGCGCTGCTGTCGGACCGCGCGGAGGGCCGGGTCACGCACGTGGTGCTGCACGACCTGGACGCCGGACGGCTGTCGGCCGTGACCCGGGTGCTGGCCGAGCAGGCCGCGGGGGTGCCCGACGCGCCCCGGGTGACGGCGACGACCGACCTGGACGAGGCCCTGCGCGGCGCCGACTTCGTGTTCTCCGCGATCCGGGTGGGCGGTCTCGAGGGGCGCGCGAACGACGAGCGGGTGGCGCTCGCGGAGGGTGTGCTCGGCCAGGAGACGGTCGGTGCGGGTGGTATTGCATATGGTCTGCGAACAGTGCCCACGGCGGTCGACATCGCCCGACGCGTCGCCCGTCTCGCCCCCGACGCGTGGGTCATCAACTTCACCAACCCGGCCGGCCTGGTCACCGAGGCCATGTCCCGCCACCTCGGTGACCGCGTGATCGGCATCTGCGACTCCCCGGTCGGGCTCGGCCGCCGCATCGCCCGCGTGCTCGGCGCGGACCCGAAGGAGGCGTGGATCGACTACGTGGGCCTGAACCACCTCGGCTGGGTCCGGGGCCTGCGTGTCGCCGGCCGCGACGAACTCCCGCGCCTGCTCGCCGACCCCGGCCTGCTGGGCTCCTTCGAGGAGGGCAAGCTCTTCGGCGTCGACTGGCTGCAGTCGCTCGGCGCCGTTCCCAACGAGTACCTGCACTACTACTACTTCAACCGCGAGGCCGTGGGCGCCTACAAGGGTGCCGGTCAGACCCGCGGCGCCTTCCTCCGCGACCAGCAGGACCGCTTCTACGAGGAGATGAAGGATCCCGGGGCGTCGGCCCTGAAGACCTGGGACCGCACCCGCGCCGAACGCGAGGCCACCTACATGGCCGAGAACCGGGAGACCGCCGGCGCCGGTGAGCGTGACGCCGACGATCTCTCCGGCGGCTACGAGAAGGTGGCGCTCGCCCTGATGCGGGCCATCGCACGCGACGAGCGCACCACCCTGATCCTCAACGTCCGCAACCGCGGCACCCTGTCGGTGCTGGACTCCGAGGCCGTCATCGAGGTCCCGTGCCTGGTGGACGCCAACGGCGCGCACCCGGTGGCCGTCGACCCGCTGCCCGGCCACGCCACCGGACTGGTCTGCGCGGTGAAGGCCGTCGAGCGCGAGGTGCTCGCCGCCGCCGAGTCCGGCTCCCGTGCGACAGCCGTGAAGGCCTTCGCGCTGCACCCGCTGGTCGACTCCGTGAACGTGGCCCGCAGGCTCGTCCAGGGCTACACGGAGGTCCATCCGGGCCTGGCGTACCTTAGGTAGACCCTCGCTGGAAAGCGCTTTCCATCCGCTTGCTCCCCTCCCTGGAGACCTCTTATGCACGACGAACGCAGCAGGATCGAGGAGCGTGTGACTCGCCTCCACGACCAGCGCATCAAGCCCGCGATCTACGCGGCCACGGTCCCCCTCGCCGTCGAGGCCTGGCAGGCACCGGGGGAGCCGGTCCCGTTCCAGGAGGCCGCTGCCGCTCCGTACGAGCCCTTCGAGATGGGCACCCCGTGGGGCCCGCCCTGGGGTACGACCTGGTTCCGGATGCGGGGGCAGGTGCCCGCCGAGTGGGCCGGCCGGCGTGTCGAGGCGGTCATCGACCTGGGGTTCGTGGGCGACTGGCCCGGCAACCAGGCCGAGGCGCTGGTCCACCGCACCGACGGGACGCCGCTGAAGGCGGTCAACCCGCTCAACCAGTACGTGGCGATCGCCAATCCGGCGGCGGGCGGGGAGAGCGTCGACTACCTGGTCGAGGCGGCCTCCAACCCCGACATCCTGGCGAACAACTTCGCGGCACCGACACCGCTGGGCGATGTACTGACGGCAGGCGACCGTCCACTGTATACATTCCGCCGGGCCGACATCGCCGTGCTGGACGAGGAGGTTTGGCACCTCGACCTCGACATCCAGGTGCTGCGCGAGCTGATGCTGGAGCTGGGTGAGCACGACCCGCGCCGGCACGAGATCATGCACGCGCTGGACCGTTCCCTGGACCGGCTGGACCTGGACGACATCGCCGGCTCGGCGGCGGACGTGCGCGCGGTGCTCCGGCCGGTGCTCGCCAAGCCCGCCCACGCCAGCGCGCACGTGATCTCCGGCGTCGGGCACGCCCACATCGACTCCGCGTGGCTGTGGCCGATCCGGGAGACCAAGCGCAAGACCTCCCGGACCTTCTCCAACGTCACCTCCCTCGCCGACGAGTACGAGGAGTTCGTCTTCGCCTGCTCGCAGGCCCAGCAGTACGAGTGGGTGCGCGACAACTACCCGCAGGTGTGGGCCCGGATCCAGGAGTCCGTGAAGAAGGGCCAGTGGGCGCCGGTCGGCGGCATGTGGGTGGAGGCCGACGGCAACCTGCCCGGCGGCGAGGCCATCGCCCGCCAGCTGATCCACGGCAAGCGGTTCTTCATCGAGCACTTCGGCGTCGAGACCAAGGGCGTCTGGCTGCCGGACTCCTTCGGCTACACCGCCGCCTACCCGCAGCTCGCCAGGCTCGCCGGCAACGAATGGTTCCTGACCCAGAAGATCTCCTGGAACCAGACCAACAAGTTCCCCCACCACACCTTCTGGTGGGAGGGCATCGACGGCACCCGCATCTTCACCCACTTCCCGCCGGTCGACACCTACAACGCCCGTTTCAGCGGCGAGGAGATGTCCCGCGCGGTCCGCAACTACAGCGAGAAGGGCGGCGCCACCCGGTCCCTGGCCCCCTTCGGCTGGGGCGACGGTGGTGGCGGCCCGACCCGCGAGATCATGGAGCGGGCACGGCGGCTGAAGAACCTGGAGGGCTCCCCGAGGGTGGAGGTCGAGCACCCCGACGCGTTCTTCGCCAAGGCCCGCGAGGAGTACCCGGACGCCCCGGTGTGGGTCGGCGAGCTGTACCTGGAGCTGCACCGGGCCACGTACACCTCGCAGGCCCGCACCAAGCAGGGCAACCGGCGCAGCGAACACAAGCTGCGCGAGGCGGAGTTGTGGGCGACCACGGCCGCGCTGCACGCCCCGGGCTACACCTACCCGTACGAGAAGCTGGACCGGCTGTGGAAGACGGTGCTGCTGCACCAGTTCCACGACATCCTGCCGGGGTCGTCCATCGCCTGGGTGCACCGCGAGGCGGAGGCCGAGTACGCGCGGGTCGCCGAGGAGCTGGAGGAGCTGACGGCACAGGCCGTCACCGCGCTGGGCGGCGGCGGGACCCGCGTGTTCAACACCGGCCCGTTCGACCGGGCCGAGGTGGTCCGTACGGGCGCCGGCGCACCGGCGTACGTCGAGGTGCCGGCGAGCGGCAGCGCCCCCCTCGAGGGCGCCGAACCGCCGCAGCCGGTGACGGTGAGCGGCCGGGTCCTCGACAACGGGCTGGTCCGCGTGGAGGTGGCGGAGGACGGCACACTGTCGTCCGTGTACGACCTGCGGGCACGGCGCGAAGTCCTCGCCGACGCCGGCAACCTCCTGCGCCTGCACACCGACCTCCCCAACTACTGGGACGCCTGGGACATCGACAAGCACTACAAGAACCGGTACACGGACCTGCTCGAGCCGGACTCCGTGACGGTCGTCGAGGAGGATCCGCTGCTCGGCGCGATCCGCGTGGAGCGCACGTTCGGCAAGGGCTCGAAGATCACCCAGACGATCACCCTGCGCGCGGGCAGCCCCCGCGTCGACTTCGAGACCGACATCGACTGGCACGAGGCGGAGAAGATCCTCAAGGCGGGCTTCCCCGTGGACGTCCGCGCCCCGCACTCCAGCGCGGAGATCCAGTTCGGCCACATCCAGCGGCCCACGCACACCAACACCAGCTGGGAGGCGGCCCGCTTCGAGGTCTCCGGCCACCGCTGGGTGCACATCGGCGAGCCCGGCTACGGTGTCGCGGTCATCAACGACTCGACGTACGGTCACGACGTCTCCCGCACGGTCCGCGAGGACGGCGGTACGACGACCACGGTCCGCCTGAGCCTGGTGCGCGCCCCGCGCGTCCCGGACCCGGGGGCCGACCAGGGCCGCCACCGCTTCGTCTACTCCCTCCTGCCCGGCGCGAGCATCGCGGACGCGGTCGCCGAGGGCTACGCCCTCAACCTCCCCCTGCGGGTGGCGGACTCGGCGGGCGAGCCGGAGCCCGTCGTCTCGGTGGACGGCGAGGGCATCACCGTCGAGGCGGTCAAGCTCGCCGACGACACCTCCGGTGATGTCGTGGTCCGCCTGTACGAGTCCCTGGGCGGCCGTGCCCAGGGCGTACTGCGCACCGGCTTCCCGCTCGCGGGCGCCCAGGTGACCGACCTGCTGGAGCGACCGCTCGAGGACGCGGAGACCGACGCCGACGGCGCGGTGACCGTCGCCCTGCGGCCCTTCCAGATCCTGACCCTGCGCCTGCGGCGTGCGAGGTGAGCCGACCCGTGCCCATGCAACCGTGGTTCACCGACGCCAAGTTCGGGATCTTCGTCCACTGGGGCATCTACGCCGTCGACGGTGTCCAGGAATCCTGGTCCTTCTACGACGACATCGTGCCCTATGACCGGTACATGTCTCAGCTCGAACGGTTCACCGGCGCCCACTACGACCCGCGGGCCTGGGCCGACCTGTTCGCCCGCGCGGGCGCCAGGTACGCCGTCCTCACCAGCAGGCACCACGACGGCGTCGCCCTGTGGGACACCGCGTACGGCGACCTGAACCTGGGCCGCGACTACCTCTCCGGTTACGCCGACGCCCTGCGCGAGAAGGGACTGAAGGTCGGCCTCTACTACTCGCACTCCGACTGGAGCCACCCCGACTACGCCACCACCCGCAAGCCGGGCCGCCCTCCCGAGCTGGAGGACAACCGGTACTCCGAGTGCTCGGCCGAGGACGAGGACCTCCAGGCCTGGGAGCGGTACATCGCCTACCGTGACGGCCAGGTCCGTGAACTGGCCTCCCGCTACCGGCCCGACCTGATGTGGTTCGACGGCGAGTGGGACCGCAGCGAGGAGCAGTGGCGGATCAAGCAACTCGCCGCGCTCATCCGCTCCTACGTCCCCGACGTCGTCTTCAACGCCCGCATGCTCGGCGAGGGCGACTACGCCACCCCCGAGCAGGGCGCCCCCATCGTGCCGCCGGAGGGCCCCTGGGAACTGTGCCTGACGATCAACGACTCGTGGGGTCACCAGCACCACGACCACAACCACAAGTCGCTCGCACAGCTCGTCCGGTACTTCACCGAGACCATCGGCGGGGGCGGCAACCTGCTGCTCAGCGTCGGCCCGAGAGAGGACGGCACCATCCCGCAACCGCAGGTCGAGCGCCTCGAAGGACTGGGGGAGTGGATCCGCAGGCACTCCGAGGCGGTGTACGGGACGGTGCGCGGGCTGCCGGCCGGGCACCACTACGGGCCCAGCACCCTCTCCGCCGACCGCCGCACCCTCTACCTGACCCTGTTCGACGCGCCGCGCGCCGAGATCGGTGTCCGGGGCCTGGCCACGAAGGTCCGCAGGGTCACGGTGCTCGGCACCGGTGCCGAACTCGGCCACCGGGTCGTCGGAGGCCTGCACGAGGCGGTCGGCGTGCTGTGGATCGACCCGCCCGCCGAGTCCGACCTCGACCCGTACGCGACCGTGCTCGCCGTCGAACTGGACGGCGAACTGGAGCTGTACCGGGGTTCGGGCCGGTTCTGACGTGCCGAGGCGGCCGGCCCTGGCGGGGCCGGCCGCCGGAGCGGGACCCTCAGCCGGTGAAGCCGGCCGTGATCGAGGTGAACTGCCAGTTGTTCTGGCTGATGCCGGAGCAGTTGCTCACCACGCCGCCGCCCGCGCACGGACGGTCACGGTTGACCGACCAGAAGGCGAGCCGGGCGATGTGGTGGGAGTTCGCCCAGTCCCGGATCTGGGTCCAGATCGCCGGGGTGGTGTTCTCCTGCTGGTCGGACAGGCCGTTCATACCGGAGATGCCGATGTGGGAGTAGGCGGTCGCGTCGTCCCACCCGAAGGTCGACTTCAGTTTGGCCTTCAGGCCCTCGGCGGCGTTCACCGTGCTGCCGTACATGTCCGAGCCGCCGCCGAAGTCGAACGGCATGATCGTGAAGACGTCGATGTTCGCGCCCAGCGACTGCGCCTGCTCGATGAGGCGGTTGCCGTAGTAGGTCGGGCCGGTGGTCGACGTGCCGAAGGTGACGATCGTCCTCAGGCCGGGGTTGGCGGCCTTGACGGTCTTCAGCGCGGTGAGGATCTTCGCCTGCACGGCCTCGTTCTCGAACTCGTCCGAGTTCTCGATGTCCATGTCGATCGCCTTCAGGGAGTAGGCGTCGATCACCTTCTGCAGGGCCCCGGCGAGCGCGCTCGCGGAGGAGCAGTTGGCGCCGAGCTTGCTGCCCTGCCAGCCGCCGAACGAGGGGACGATGTCGCCGCCGGCGGATCGGACGGCGTTGACGGCGCTCTGGTCGGCGCCGCCGGTCAGCGGCCGGCTTCCGTCCCAGGCGGGGGTGCAGCCGCCGGAGTCCAGCACGAAGGCCATGGTGAACCACTTGACGCCGGTCGCGTTCATGACCGTGCTCGGGCTCGGCGGATCGCCCCAGCCCTCGTACAGGTAGGGGGCGGCCTGCTTGAAGCCGCTGTTGCCGCCGCCCGCGTCCGTGGTGACCGTCACGGAGTTGGAGGCCGCCGACACGTTCCCGGCCGCGTCGCGTGCCTTCACCGTCAAGGCGTACGCGGTGTTCGGCGACAGTCCGCCGACCGTGGCGGTCGTACCGGAGACGCTGAGCACCTGGGTGCCGCCGCTGTAGACGTCGTAGGCGCTCACGCCCACGTTGTCCGTCGACGCGTTCCATTTCAGCGACACGCTCGAGGAGCTCTTGCCGGTGGACGTCAGGCCGGTGGGCGCGGTCGGCGCCTGGGTGTCCGAGCCGCCGTCCCCGCCGCCGGGTCCGTCCAGGCTGAAGTCGTCGGCGTAGTAGGTGCCCTGGGCGTACCAGCCGTGGACGTAGACGGTGGCGCTGGTCTGGTTGGCGCCGGTGGTGAAGGACACCGACAGCCGGCTGTACGCGGACGGTGACGTCGTCCAGGTGGAGGCGCCGCCGCTCACGCCCAGATAGACGTAACTGCCGCGCACCCAGCCGCTGAGGCTGTACGTGGTGTTCGGCTGGACGGAGACCGTCTGGCCGCACTGGGCGTTGTCGCTCGAAGTGACCGCTCCGGCAAGCGCCTTGGAGCCGCCGTGCACGGGTGAGGAGACCACTGAGCCGAGGTTCTGGCTGCAGGTCCAGGGGGAGAGACCGCCCGATTCGAAGCCGGGGTTGGTGAGGATGTCGGCCGCGTGGGCGCTGATGGGGAGGGCGATGGCCCCGGCGAACGCCAGGGCCGCGGAGCCGATCAGGGCGAGGAGACGGCGTCTGGGACGCCCGAGTGGGTTGCGCACGCGATCTCCCTGAATGAGGGGGGTTTCGGGAGTGCACGAGGTGTGCGGGGGTGCGGGGAGTACGGAAGGCGGTGCGCAACCAAGTTGGTATGGACCAATCATGGTGTCAAGGGGCTGCGCCATGATTGGTCCAGACCGGTGGGCGGTGTGCTTCAGGCCGTGGCGCCTCAGGCCGGTGCCGCAGCGGCGGCACCCGGCTGTGCCGCGACCTCGGTGTCGGGCGCCGCCGCGGGCGAGGGCACCGTCGGCAGCAGCGGCCCGGTCTCCTCCGTGCGCTGCCGCGGGAACGACACCGGCCGCACCGGACGAGGCCCGGACACCACGGCGTAGTCCTGGCCCAGGAACGGTGGCACGATCTCGCCGGGTTCCTCACCCAGTGCCAACTGCACTGCCGCCCAGGGCGCGTTGATCCCGCACAGCGACAGCTGGTGCAGACCGCCGGCCGGGCGGGTGTTGACGTCGAGCAGCACCGGCTGCTCACCGAACATCCGGAACTGGATGTTGGACAGGTAGTGCAGTCCGAACCCCTCCGCGATCAGCCGCGCAGGCGCCAGCCACCGCTCGTCGAGCGTGAAGCCGCGGCGGCGCCCGTTCTTGGTGCGGCCCACGGACAACCGGACACGGTTGTCCGTGCCGGTGAGGCAGTCCACCGACACCTCCGGCTCCGCCAGGCGAGGCATCACCAGCCAGTCCACCGGCTCCTCGGCCTCCCGCACCGCCGCCACCACCAGATCCAGCGGCACGTGCGGCCCAGGGAAACCGCTCAGCTGCGCCAGCGAGAACGGCGCGCGCGTGATGACCCGGAAGCCCACGCCGCCCGCACCGGCGGCCGGCTTGAAGCACGCCTTGTGCCCGGCGGCCTCCAACTCGTCTACAGCGGTGAGGAGTTCGTCCGCCGTACGCACCCGCCGCCACGGCGGCACCGGCACGCCGACCGAGGCGACCGCCTGGTAGGCGGTCGCCTTGTCCTCGAACACGGCGGCGCCCTCGGGGGTCGGCGCCAGCAACGCCGTACCGGCCGCCTCGAACTCGGCGCGCTGCGCCACGATCGCCGCCTGGTGCAGACGCGGCACGAACACGTCGATGCCGCGCCGCGCGCACTGGTCCAGCGCGTACTCGACGTACCCGGCCGGGGACAGGCCCTCCGGCTCCAGCTCGGCGGTGTCGGCGGCGGCCAGCACGGGAGAGTCCGGATCGCCGTGCGTGGCGTGGATCTCCACCGCCCGGTCGCTGGGATTTCTCCGCAGCTGATCCATGAAGAACACGTTCTCCGCGTACGTGCGGTTGAGCCAGACGCGTACGCGAGAGAGCATGCAGGCCGCCTTTCAGGCTTTTCGGGCAGGGCGCAGCGGCCCGTGCCCGGGCAGGGGGGATGGAGGGACACCGAACCGCCCTGCGCTGAGGGCGTTCCTGGCGGTGGTGTTGGGGCGATCATACGGCTTTCAACGGCCCCTGCGTGCAACGCCCGTGTTACGGATGTGCCGGCCCTGCCGAGGAGCTCGGCCGGTGCCGTGGAACGGCGGCGCCACGGCGCGCCCCGCACTGGCGCGGATTGTCCTTGTCCGGTGACCGTGGATGTGTTCTCGTGGTGTCACTGACATGATCGGAAGGGGCCAGGGTGGAGTCCACGGCCGGCCGGGCCGGGCGGTTGCTGGCCATCAGCGACCTGCACGTCGGATACCCCGAGAACCGTGCCCTCGTCGAGCGGATGCGTCCCGGCTCGGACGACGACTGGCTGATCGTGGCCGGCGACGTGGCCGAGACGGTCGCCGACATCCGCTGGGCCCTCGAGACCCTCGCCGGCCGCTTCCGCAAGGTCTTGTGGTCCCCCGGCAACCACGAACTGTGGACGCACCCCCGGGACACCGTCACCCTGCGCGGCGTCCGCCGCTACGAGCACCTCGTCGACCTCTGCCGCGAGCTGGGTGTGACGAGCCCCGAGGACCCCTACCCCGTGTGGCGCGGCCCCGGCGGTCCCGCGGTCGTCGCACCGCTGTTCCTGCTGTACGACTACTCCTTCCTTCCCGAGGGGTGCGCCACCAAGGACGAGGGCCTCGCCCACGCGCACGGCACCGGCATCGTCTGCAACGACGAGCACCTGCTGCACCCGGACCCCTACCCCAGCCGCGAGGCCTGGTGCCGCGCCCGGGTGGCCGGGACGGAACGCAGGCTGGCCGAGCTGCCCGAGGACCTGCCCACCGTCCTGATCAACCACTATCCGCTGGACCGGCATCCGACGGACGTGCTGTGGCACCCCGAGTTCGCCATGTGGTGCGGCACCCGGCTCACCGCGGACTGGCACCGCAGATTCCGCGTCGCCACCATGGTCTACGGTCATCTCCACATCCCGCGGACCACCTGGCACGACGGCGTCCGCTTCGAAGAGGTGTCCGTCGGGTATCCCCGCGAATGGCGGGGGCGTCCGCAGGCGCCCGGAATCCCGCGTCGTATCCTGCCGATGGAGGTCGAATCCGGTGATCGAGGAGCTGCTTCCGCACTCGGTCGTGGCCGTGGAACTGCACGGTGACGACGAGCTGCGGGACGCCCCGCTGTACCCCGGGGAAGCGGCACTCATGACCCGGGCGGTGGCCAAACGCCGCCGCGAGTTCTCAGCCGTGCGGGCCTGCGCCCGGATCGCCATGGAGAAGCTCGGCGTGCCCCCGCAGCCCGTGCTGACCGGCGAGAGCGGCGCGCCGCGCTGGCCGGACGGTCTGGTCGGCAGCATGACCCACAGCGACGGCTACTGCGCCGCCGCCCTGGCCCGCGCCGCCGACCTGGCCTCCCTCGGCATCGACGCCGAACCGCACGAGGTGCTCCCGGAGGAGGTCGTCTCCTACGTCTTCCTGCCCGCCGAGGCCGAACGGCTGGGCCGGCTCACCGAGGAACGGCCCGACGTGCACTGGGACCGGATCCTGTTCAGCGCCAAGGAGTCCGTCTACAAGGCCTGGTTCCCGCTCACCGGCCAGTGGCTGGACTTCTCCGAGGCCGACATCGACATCGTCCCCGAGCCCGGCCCGGAACCGGGGGGCAGCCTGCACGCCGAGCTCCTCGTGCCGGGGCCCCGGGTGGGCGGTCGCCGCGTCGGCCGGTTCGAGGGCCGCTGGGGCGTCCGGCGCGGCGTGGTCATGACGGCGGTCGTGGTGCCGCATTCCTGAGCGCGCCCCGGGCCCGGGAACACCGGCCGTGCGGTCGAACGACGCGTCCCCGGGCCCGGCAGCCTCAGGACCGCGGGCGCCGGCCGTGCAGCAGCCGGAAGAACTCCCCCTCGTTGCCCGCGAGTCCGGCGTCGGTCAGCGCCCGGTCCGCCTCGGCCAGCACGGCGGGTGGGACGAGGACGGGCCGGGGTTGGTCCGGCGGCCCGTCCAGGGCGGCGCGCACGGTGTGCAGCAGCCGCAGATATGCCTGGACGGCGGCGCGCTCGCGGTCGGTCAGTACGGCGGTGTGCATCGGTCGGCTCTCCCCGTCGAGTGTCATGGTCCACGCACTTCGCAGCGCGTACGCCGCACACGGCGGCGGCGCACCTCCAGCTTGCCGTCCGCCACTGACAACGCCGCCCCGCCGTAAGCGGGTCACCGTCCGGCGTACCTCAGCCCTGCCGGCGGAGATACCCCAGCGACGCCTCGATACGGCCCGCCAGGTCGTCCCGCGGCACCGGCCCGCACAGTGACGAACCCGCCAGCCGCGTACGGCACTTGCTGGCCAGCAGCAGGCCGAAGGCCTCGGCCTGCTGCTCCTCGGCCAGGTCGAAGCGGGTACGGGCGGCCACCCTGTGCACGGCGGCCTCCAGGGCCTCCTGGTCCTGGTCGTCGCCGAGCAGCCGTGACGCCACCCGTACGCCCTCGAGGTGGTGGCCGCCGTGGCCGGCCTGCATGTGCCACAACTCGTGCCCGAGGATGACCAGCTGGTGGTCGGGCGCGGTGCGCTCCTCCACGACGATCAGGTCCCGGTCGGCCATGTCGAGCCACAGCCCGCTGGCGGTGCCGGGCGGGAAGGCGGCCGCCCGGAACAGCACGGGACGGCCGCGGCGCCGGCTCATCGCGTCGCACAGTGCCGCGTACAGGTCGTCCGGCCGCGCCGGGGCGGGAAGGGTCAGTTCGGCGACCAACTCGCCGCACAGACGGCGCATCTGCCGGGCGGTGCCCACTCTTCCGCGCAGTTTCACGACTCGGGCCGCTTGACGCTCTCCAAGAGCATGTCCAGCCACTCGGCGACCTTGTCGCGGTGCTGGTCGGTGGGCAGCTGAGCGGCCCGCCAGGCGATCCCGCGGACACCGTGGTCCTGCAGCAGCCGTTCCAGCGGATCCTCGGCGGCCCGGGCGGCCGCCCGTTCGCGGTCGGCCAGCTTCTGCAGCAGTTCCTGCTCGGTGCGCTGCAGGGCACCCGCGAGGGCTTCGGGGTCCTCCGCGGTGAGGAAGCCGGCGTGCACCCGGAAGAAACGCTGCAGGGCGTCGCAGTGCTCCATCGTGGGACGCCGGTCGCCGTTGATGAGCGCGCCCGCCTGCTGCCGGGACATGCCCGCCCCGTCGGCGATCTCCTGCTGGGTGTACCTGCGCCCGTTGGGCTTCAGCCGGGTGCGGCGCAGCAGGTCCAGGCGCTGCAGGAACCTCGCCTGCACATCGGGCTCGCCCGCGGGCCGGCCGCCGAGCAGGGACCGGACCACGGATTCGGGGACGCCGCAGGCGACGGACAGCCGTCTGACGTCGAAGACCTCGGCGTGCGGTACACCGAGCCGGTCGGCGAGCGCGGTGACGCGGGCGACGACGGCCGGCAGCTGGGCGGTCGCCGTGGCGCCCGGATCCTCGTAGCCATCCGTCACCGACAGATCTCCTACGTCTCTCAGAGGCTCAACACGAGACTCACCACAAACAGTTGCCGTGAACTTCCCGGAGAGTAGCGGGTGCTTCGAACTCACATCCAGGTCTCGCCACAACTGTGGCCAATTTCAGCCGTCAACAGGCATGAAATGCCACGATAGTTGACATGACTCTTGTCGGGGCAGCAGGATCAGGGCGCCGCGTGAAGGCCGCATAGGCAAGAGGGGTGACCTCCCGATGGCACATCAGGCAGGTGGGCAGCGGCCGGAGCCGCGTCCCGTCCCCGAGGGTCTCGAGGCCCAGGCGTATCTCCAGGACTACGCCGCGCTCCTGGAGGCCGTCCCCTTCCCGTCCTTCGTCGTCGACCAGAGCTGGGACGTCGTCCTGGCCAACAGCGCGTATCAGACACTTTTCCGGGGTGTCGGCCCGCATCCGACGGCCATGCCGGGCGACAACTTCCTGAGGTTCGTGCTGTTCCACCCCGACGCGGCCACCGTCCTCGGCGAGCACGAGCCGAGCTGGTGCCTGCCGATGCTGGCGCACTTCAAGGCCGTCTGGGAGCACAGCGTCCACGACCACGGGCTGCAGGCGATCCGCCGGGACATCGCCCAGGACCCGCTCATGGAAGCCGCCTTCCGGCAGGGCCTGCCGCACTGGATCCGCACCGTCGGCGAGAACGCCGGCGAACCCGACGGAGCCGTCCGTCCGCTGCTCCACCCGGACCCGCGCTGGGGTGCCACCGACTGCCGGATCGTCGTCGAGACCCCCAGAGCCCTCCAGTCCCTCGGCTACGCCCGCCTCACCCTGGTCCTGCGCGACTCCCGCCGCCCCGCCGCGGCCCCGCGCCGCCCGCGTCGCGCCCGCGCCACGGCGAGCCATCTGGCCGTCGTCCCGGCACCGGAGGCCTGACCCGGCACCGTCGGCGTTCAGGTCGCCGACGGCGCCGGGCCGTCCGCCGCGCGGCCCTCACCCGGTGGCACCACCGGCACCAGCGTGCACCAGGCGGGTCGTGCCGTACGCCGGGTCAGAGGTCGAGGACGAGCCGCGCTCCCCGGCACCGGGACACGCAGATCATCATCGTGTCCCCGGCCGCCTGCTCCTCGTCGCTGAGCACCGAGTCGCGGTGCTCGGGAGTGCCCTCGAGTACGTCCGTCTCGCAGGTGCCGCAGGTGCCCTCGGTGCAGGAGTAGAGCACCTCCACGCCCGCGGCGCGCACGGTGTCGAGCACCGAGACACCCGCGGGGACCGTGAGGGTACGACCGCTCCTGGCCAGCTCCACCTCGAACTCGCCGTCGTCGCCGACGGGTTGCGCCTTCGGCTGGAACCTCTCCACGCGCAGCGCTCCGGCCGGGCACCGCTCCTCGACCGCGTCGAGCAGCGGGCCGGGGCCGCAGCAGTAGACCAGGGTGCCGTCGGGCAGGTCGTCGAGCACCGATCCGAGGTCGAGGAGTCCCGTCTCGTCCTGCGGGGCGATGGTCACCCGGTCCCCGTAACGGGCCAACTCGCCGGTGAACGCCATCGACCGGCGCTCCCGCCCGCCGTACAGCAGGGTCCACTCGGCGCCCGCCGCCTCGGCCGCGGCCAGCATCGGCAGGATCGGGGTGATGCCGATACCGCCCGCGACGAACCGGTAGCGGGTGGCGGAGTGGAGCGGGAAGTTGTTGCGCGGTCCACGCACCCGCACCTTGTCGCCCGGCCCCACCTGTTCGTGCACGTACGCCGATCCGCCCCGCCCGTCCGGCTCGCGCAGCACCGCGACACGCCACACGGCACGGTCGGCCGGGTCACCGCACAGCGAGTACTGCCGCTCCAGGTCCGGGCCGAGGAGCACGTCGACGTGGGCGCCCGGCTCCCAGGCGGGCAGTTCCTCGCCCAACGGGTGGCGCAGGGTCAGGGCCACGACGCCCTCGGCGGCCGACTCCAGCCGGTCGACCACGAGTTCGGCCTCGTACACGTTCATGAGCCGGCTCCTTGCGGCGGGTGGTGACCTTCGGGGTGGCCGAGCATCCACTCCCACATGGCGACCGGGTCCTGGGCGGTGTGCTCGGCGCCGCAGTGGCAGGTGCCGTGCAGGACATCGGTGCCCGGCAGCCAGTCGATGCGGTAGACCTCCCCGGTGGCGGCCTGGCGGGCGGGCGTCGTCACTGGACCTTCTCCACGGGCTTGTCGCCCTCCTCGACCAGCCGGGCGAGGATGCGGCGGGCGGCCAGGCCGCCGGTGTCGATGTTGATGCTCAGCTCCTGGTAGCCGGTGCGCTCGGTGCCGAGCGTCCTCTGCAGCAGGTTGAGCGCGTCCACGTCCTGCATGACGACGGTGTGGTTGTTGCCCCGGAGGAACTCGGTGACCTCGTCGTCGTCGACCGCCCAGTCCCGGGAGACCATCCAGAAGTCGTACACGTGGCCGTCGGTGGACGGGGTGATCGCGTACGTGATCTCGGTGTGGAAGCCGTTCGGGTCGCTGCCGTCCGGTTCGGGCAGCACGCCGACCGGTGCGATGCGGCTGTGCAGCAGGTACAGGCAGGGCGCGTGGTACTCGATGTCCTGCCAGCGCGTGATGCGACCCTCGATACCGGTGGAGCGGGCGTAGAACGGGGGACAGGCGGCGTCGTCCATGTGCCGGCTGACCCGCACGATCCCCGCCCCCTCGTCGACCTCCGTCGTGATCGGCGTCTCGGCGACCTCCGGGGTGCCGATGTAGCCGCCGTGCAGATACGTCTCGTGGGAGAGGTCGAGGAGGTTGTCGACGAGGAGGCCGTAGTCGGCGTCGATCGGCTCCATGCCACGGACGGTGACCCACCCCGGGGCGTCGAGGTGCCGGGCGCGCGGGATGGTCAGCGGGTCGGCGAGCGCCGGGTCACCGATCCACACCCACACCAGCGAGTCCTGCTCGACGACCGGGTAGGAGGCGACGCGGGCGGTGCGCGGGACGCGCTTCTGCCCCGGCACGTACACGCACGTACCGGTGGTGTCGTAGGTGAACCCGTGGTAGCCGCACACGATCCGGTCGCCGTCGAGCCGGCTGGGCCTCTCGTGCAGCGGGAAGCGGCGGTGCACACAGCGGTCGTGCAGGGCGACCGGCGTGCCCTCCTCCTCGGTGCGGTAGAGGACGAGTGGCTCGCCGAGAACGGTCCGTCCCAGCAGCTCCTCGCGCCCCACCTCATGGCTGTAGGCGGCGACGTACCACTGGTTCCTGGCGAAGGCGGTCGTGTGGGGCATGGCGTTCCCGTCCCTGTGAGCGGGGCGTCTTCGCCCCTCGAGCCGTGGTTGGACCCAGAGTCGTGATGCCGGCGGCAGCGCGGCAAGATGACTTCTGCCAGACGGAAGCGCTTCGGTGAGAGCACTGCCGGCGACACCGATTCGGGCCACCGCCCGCACATCCGGGTGCGTTCGGGGTCCTGCCCCGGCTCAGGCCCGGGCGGCGGCCTCGCCCAGCACGAGCGTGGCCGCCGCCGCCCAGGTCACGCGTGCGGACAGCCGACCGCGTACGTCGGCCATGCGCCGGTAAGCGGCCTCCCGGCCGACAAGGCACTGTTCGATCCGCTCGGCCCGGACGTCGGCGTCCTTGTCGGTGTCCCTGGTGACCGGCGCGATCAGTGGTTCGGCGTCACTGCCGAGGTGTTCGCGCAGCAGCTGAGCCAGCCCGCTGTTGGCGCTCACCAGCAACGGCACACCGCGGATGACGGCCTCCACCCCGATCAGCCCGAACCCCTCCGAGCGGGAGGGCATGACGACCAGACTGGCGCAGCCCACAGGTCCCGGTCCAGTCGTCCGGGATCGCGGGAATAGCCGCGCACGGTCACTTCCATCCCGGGGGCCCCGACATGTCGAGGATCTGCTGCCGCTGGGCGTCGCCCAGGCCGGACGGCGCTCCTCGTACGACGCATTCGACCGGGTCGGTGGATGCCTTGGTCCGCAGCTCGTGCACCTGGCCGAGGGCCCGGGCAGCCAGGTCGACGCCCTTGCGCCTGGCGTCGTCGGTGCGGCCGACCAGCAGCACCTTCAAGGGGGGCCGGGCGGCGGAGTGCGCAGGGCCGGCAACGGCTGTCCCTGCAGGTCGAAGCCCGGGTCGAGGCGGAGCACGCTGTGCGTCCGACTCTGGAGCACGGTGACCCCCGGCCGCCCGGTGACCGAGCAGGCCCGAGCGCTCCACCGCGAGCGGCGCAGGCGCCGACCGGATCACCGCGCGGGGCTTTCTTGGCGAGGTCTTGGTCTCGCGTACCGACGCCCGTCACATGACAGCCACCGCACCCTTCCCAGACGTTCGGTGCTCTTGGAACACTCGCACCGCGCTTCGTTGGTCACGTTCCGGCCATCCCGTGCGCCAGGATGAGAGGTCCCTCAGCCATGCCCGAAGTCAACCGGCGTCGATTCCTCCAACTCGCGGGCGCCACCTCGGCGTTCACCGCACTGTCCAATAGCATCGAGCGCGCCGCCGCGCTGCCCGCCAACCATCGCACCGGGTCGATCGAGGACGTCGAGCACATCGTCGTCCTGATGCAGGAGAACCGTTCCTTCGACCACTACTTCGGCTCACTCAGAGGTGTCCGCGGCTTCGGCGACCCGCGTCCGGTGGTGACCCGCCAGGACGGAAAGCCGGTGTGGTACCAGTCGGACGGCACGAAGGACCTGCTGCCCTTCCACCCCGACGCCGACGACCTCGGGCTGGCGTTCATCCAGGACCTCCCGCACGGCTGGAACGACGGACACGCCGCCTTCGACCAGGGCAAGTACGACAAGTGGGTGCCGTCCAAGGGCTCCACGACCATGGCGTACCTGACCCGTGAGGACATCCCCTTCCACTACGCGCTCGCCGACTCGTTCACCGTCTGCGACGCGTACCACTGCTCGTTCATCGGCTCGACCGACCCGAACCGCTACTACATGTGGACGGGTTACACCGGCAACGACGGCAAGGGCGGCGGCCCGGTCCTCGGCAACGACGAGGCCGGCTACAGCTGGACCACCTACCCCGAGCGCCTGGAGAAGGCCGGGATCTCGTGGAAGATCTACCAGGACGTCGGCGACGGCCTCGACGCGAGCGGCTCCTGGGGCTGGATCCAGGACGCCTACCGCGGCAATTACGGTGACAACTCGCTGCTCTACTTCAAGCAGTACCAGGACGCGAAGCCCGGCGACCCGTTGTACGACAAGGCCCGCACCGGCACCGACGCCCGCAAGGGCGAGGGCTTCTTCGACCGGCTGAAGGCCGACGTCAAGGGCGGCAAGCTGCCGCAGATCTCCTGGATCGTGGCCCCCGAGGCCTTCACTGAGCACCCCAACTGGCCCGCGAACTACGGTGCCTGGTACGTCGCCCAGGTCCTGGACGCCCTCACGGCCGACCCGAAGGTGTGGGCGAAGACGGCCCTGTTCATCACCTACGACGAGAACGACGGCTTCTTCGACCACCTGGTCCCGCCCTTCCCGCCGGCCTCCACCGCGCAGGGCGGCTCGACCGTCGACGTCGGCCCCGACCTGTTCAAGGGCGACGGCAGCCATGTCGCCGGCCCCTACGGGCTGGGGCAGCGCGTGCCGATGATCGTCGTCTCCCCGTGGAGCAAGGGCGGTTACGTCTGCTCCGAGACGCTGGACCACACCTCGATCATCCGGTTCATGGAGCGCCGCTTCGGTGTGCACGAGCCGAACATCTCGCCCTGGCGGCGCGCCATCTGCGGCGACCTGACCTCGGCGTTCGACTTCTCCCACACGGACACCCGGCCGGCCGTCCTGCCGGACACCGACGGCTACCGGCCCCCGGACCACGACCGCCACCCCGACTACGTGCCGACCCCGCCCGCCGGCCCGGCGCTGCCCAAGCAGGAGCGCGGGCACCGGGCCACCCGGCCGCTGAAGTACGCGCCGCTGGTGGACGGTTCGGCGGACGCGGCGACCGGCAGGCTCACGCTCACCTTCGCCTCCGGTGCCCACGCGGGCGCCGCCTTCCTCGTCACCTCCGGCAATCGCGCCGACGGCCCTTGGAGCTACACCACCGAGGCCGGCAAGTCGGTCGCCGGCACCTGGGATTCGGCGCAGTCCGGCGGCGCGCACGATCTGACCGTGCACGGTCCCAACGGGTTCCTGCGCGTTTTCAAGGGTTCCGGAAAGGCCGCCGGCCCCGAGGTCACCGCCCGGTACACCGGCGACGACGTCGAGCTCACCTTCACCAACCGGGGCACCGGCACCGCCCGGTTGAAGGTGGCCGACGGCTACGGCGGACGGCCGCGGACGGTGACCGTGCGGCCCGGGGCGCGCGTCCGGCTCACCGTGGACCTCTCGGCGAGCCGCCGCTGGTACGACCTCACCGTCACGTCCGAGACCGATCCGGCGTTTCTGCGCCGGTTCGCCGGACATGTCGAGAACGGGCGTCCCGGTGTCAGTGACCCGGCGATCGTCACGGAGTAAACGGACGATGAATACCGCATCGTGGGGACTGGTCAGGTACCGGTCAGCTCAGGGTAGTGTGCCCCGGTGACCACGCAATCGAACACTCCTGCAGGTTGGTACCCGGATCCGCACGGTGCGCCCCAGACGCTCCGTTACTGGGACGGCGCGCAGTGGACCGACCACACCAACCCGGACCAGCGGGGCGCCCAGCAGGCCGCCCCGCCGGCGGCGGCGTTTCCGCAGCAGGCGGCCGGTGACGCCAAGGTGCAGCGTCAGGTGCAGCAGCAGGCCGGAGTCACCGCCGGCGGCCCCGGCGGCGGCACCCTGTTCACCGAGCCGGTGCTGGTGGTGAACCAGAAGGCCAAGCTGATCGAGGTGACCAACGAGTACAAGGTCATGGACCAGAACGGCCGGGAGATCGGCTCGGTCGTCGAGGTCGGCCAGAGCTTCATCCGGAAGGTCGTCCGTCTTCTGTCCAGCCTCGACCAGTTCATGAAGCACAAGCTGGAGATCCGCGACGCCTACGGCCAGCCGCTGCTGCTGCTGACCCGGCCGGGGAAGATCTTCAAGTCCAGGGTGATCGTGGAGCGCCCGGACGGCTCGCCGGTGGGTGAGATCGTCCAGCAGAACATGATCGGCAAGATCAACTTCGCGATGAACGCCGGCGGTCAGAAGATCGGTGCCATCAAGGCGGAGAACTGGCGGGCGTGGAACTTCGCCATCGTCGACCACGCGGACAACGAGGTCGCCCGGATCACCAAGACCTGGGAAGGCCTCGCCAAGACGCTGTTCACGACGGCGGACAACTACGTCCTGCAGATCCACTACCAGCTGCCCGAGCCGCTGCTGAGCCTCGTGGTGGCGACGGCGCTGACCGTCGACACGGCGCTGAAGCAGGACTCTCGGGGACTGGGCTGACACCGGTCCACTGCATACGAAATTGCATACGGAATACGGGCCGCGGTCCACCGGCGGCCGGTACGCGCGTCACTTTCCGCACGTACCGGCCGCCGACGTCGTTTCACAGCGGGGTGAGGCGCCCTGACGGCGAGCGGCGGGGCACCAGCACCGGTTCTCTCGACGCCGTTCCCGGCTCCAGTGCCAGGACGGCCGCCACCGGGTGCTCTTCCTCGGCTCCGCGGGCGGATTCCGCCGCCGGTGTCACCCGGGTCAGCAGCACCACACCCCAGGACGCCAGTCCCGCCCCGGCGAGGGCGAGCAGGACACCGGCCACGCCGCCCCGCAGTCCCTGGCCGAGCAGGCTGAGCCCGATCACCGCGGCGGCGACCGGGTTGGCCAGGGTCACCACGGCCAGCGGGGCGCCCAGACCGCCCCGGTAGGCCGTCTGCGACAGCAGCAGCCCGCCCGTGGCGAACGCGGCGACCAGCAGCGCCACCACGACCACCCCGATGCCGAGGCCGGATCCGGAGCGAGCGGTCGCCGCCACCGTCACCGTCTGGGTGAGCGCCGAGGCCACGCCCGAGGCGAGGCCGGACGCCGTCGCGTGCCGCAGTCCCGGCCGGGTACCGGGCCGCGCCAGCGCGCCGATCAGGGCCGCCGTCGCACCGGCGACCGCGAGCGCCTCGGTCAGGCTCAGCGACCGCTCCGGCGCCGGACCCGACGCGGTGACCAGCAGGGCGGCGAGCCCCAGCAGCGTGAGCGCGGTGCCGCGCCATTCGGCCGGGCCGACCCGTCGCCCGGCGGCCCGCGCTCCCATCGGCACGGCCGCCACCAGGGTGAGCGCGCCCAGCGGCTGGACCACCGTCAGCGGACCGTACTTCAGAGACACGACGTGCAGCAGCGCGGCGCCCGCGTTCAGCCCGACCGCCGACCACCACGCACTGCTGCCGAGCAGCCGCAGCAGACCCGCGCCCAGTTCCCGTGAGGCGAGGCGTTCCTGGGCGACGGCGGCCGCGGCGTAGGCGACGGCCGAGACCAGGGACAGGGCGACGGCGACGAGATCCGCGTTCATCGGCCCGCTCCGACCAGGACCGGCTGCTCGGGGGAGACCGGCGTCCGCCGGCCGCGCCGGGGCGTGCTCGCCGCACTCTCCGTGCGGTGCGGCGGACGGATCAGGGCGAGCGCCACGCCGAGCATGGCCGTCGCGACGATCGCGTCGAGCCAGTAGTGGTTCGCCGTACCGACGATCACCACCAGCGTCACGAGGGGGTGCAGCAGCCACAGCAGGCGCCGGCGGGAGCGGGTCGCGACGATCAGGCCGATCGCCACCATCAGGGCCCAGCCGAAGTGCAGCGACGGCATCGCGGCGTACTGGTTGGAGAGGTGGTCGGTCTGCGGTGGACCGTATACGGAAGGTCCGTACACACGCGCGGTGTCGATCAGCCCCGTGCCGGTCAGCATGCGCGGCGGGGCGAGCGGGAACGTGAAGGGCAGTACCAGGGCGGCGGCCGTGACCGCGGCGAGGACCCGGCGGGCCCAGACGTAATGTGCGGGCCGCCGCAGGTACAGCCAGACCAGGAAGGCGGCGGTGGCCGGGAAATGAACGGTCGCGGAGTAGGTGTTCGCCAGATGGACCAGGGTGCCGCCGTGCAGCAGTGCGGACTGCACGGCGCCCTCGTCCGGAAGGTGCACGGCCCGTTCCAGGTCCCATACGCGGCGGGCGTTGCGCAGGGCCTCACCGGTGTGGCCGGTGGCCAGCTGCCGGCCGAACTTGTAGACGAGGAAGAGCCCCGCGACGAGCAGGAGCTCACGGACGAGCGGCGGTCGCGCTATCGCGTCGGACTCCGCTTCTGCAGGCTCGGTACGGGCATCCATCCCCCGGCCCCTTCACTGACGGTGGTGCTGACTCATCGATACGTTCCCGTACCGATACGCCAGTGTACCGATACGTTCGCGTACCGGTACACTGGCGTATCGATTGACATAGGACACACTGGAGACGGGTTTCACCGACCGCCGTGAGCGGGCGGAGGCCCGCACCGTGACCCGGACCCGAGTGAGGAGAAGAGCACATGACGTCGCAGGCCGCGGACGGACCGGAGACGGTCGCCGCCTCGCGCCGCTCCAAGCTCACGCCCGAGCGTGAGCGGGAGTTCTTCGACGCCGTGCTCGAACAGATCCGGGAGTGCGGCTACGACTCGGTCACCATGGAAGGAGTCGCCGCCAGCACCCGGTGCAGCAAGTCCACGCTCTACCGGCAGTGGAAGACCAAGCCCCAGTTCGTGGCGGCGGCGCTGCGGGCCGACCGCAAGGTGCGCTTCGCCGGCATCGACACCGGCTCGCTCGCCGGGGACCTGCGCCGGGCCGCCCGGGCCGCGGGGGACTGGTCCGGCAAGGACACCCGGCTGATGCAGGCCCTCGGCCACGCGATCACACAGGACCCCGAACTGAAGCAGGCGCTGCGCGAGACACTCATCGACCCGGAGATCGCCGCGCTCCAGGAGATCCTCGCGCGCGGTGTCGAGCGGGGCGAGGTGCCCGCCGGTCACCCGGCCCTGGAGTACGTGCCCGCGATGATGTTCGGCGTGCTGCGCGCGCGGCCCGTGCTGTGCGGCGAGTACGCCGACTCCGGCTATCTGCTGCGGTTCGTGGAGGCCGCCGTGCTGCCCGCACTCGGGCTGACCTGAGAGCCGGGCCGCCGTCCACGGGATGACTGGACGGCGACCCGCACGCGTCGCACCGTGGGGACGGGGGCGGCGCGCACCGCCGGCCGGGTGGGGTTCCTCCTGAGCGGAGGGGCACCCCGCCCGGCCGGCTCATGTGCCGGGTGGGACCGGCGGCTCAGACGTCCTGCCCGTTGCCGCCGCCGGTCGACACCTTGATGCCCCTGGTGATCTCGTCGACGACCGATGTCCGCTGCCCGAAGTCGACGCCGAAGCGCACCACGACGATCCGCTTCGGGTCGGTGGGCGAGGGGAAGGCGAGCGACTCCACGTACCCGTCGGCCCCCTTGCTGGTGACCGCCCTCCAGCGCACCAGGTAACCCTTCTGGCCGGCGACCGTGACCGCCTGGGACGCCAGCACCTTGTGGGAGGTGACGCTGCCGTAGGTGGTGCCGCCGTAGGACTGCTTGACGTTGGCCGCGATGTCCGCCTTGGCGACCGCCTCGGCCGTCTCGCCCTTGTCGCCGAGGAGCAGCGCGGGTGCCGAGGAGGCGCCACCGGTGGTGCAGGTCTTGGAGGTGTCCCCGGGGCATTTGTAGGAGTCGTCCGAGGTCACCTGCACGCCCGCCTCGAACGCCTGTCCGGTCCAGCCGTCCGGTACGGGCATGCTGATGCCGTTGATCGGGTCGCTGACCGTACCGCCGCCCTTGACCTTCGGCGCCTCGGACTGGCCCGGCGCGGGCGACCGGCCGTCCGGACCGCCGCCACCGCCGTTGCCGGAGCCGCCGCCCGGACCGCCGAACGGCCCGCCCTGGCCCTCGGAGCCGCCCTGGCCGCCGGGGCCCCGGTGCGAGCCGGCCCGGTCGCCGCTGCCGCCGTCGCCGGAGAGCGCGTACACGCCGACCCCGATGCTGGTGAGTACCGCGGCCGCCACCGCGACGGCTATGCCCGTGCGGAGTCCGCGCCGGGGAGAGGCCGGCGGCTGGGCGGGATAGGCCGGATATGCCGGGTGCGCGCCGGCGGGCGGTGCCTGTGTCGGGGGACCCCATACGGCGGCCGACCCGGCGGGACGGGTCTGGTCCGTCCATGCCTTGCCGTCCCACCAGCGTTCGGTGGCGGGACCGTCACTTGTCTGCCCGGGGTCGGGGTACCACCCGGGAGGAGTCACCTGCGTCATGACCCCACCGTATGAGGCCTCGGTGAAAGAGGGATGAGAGCCCCCGGAATCGGCCGTCCCCACGGCCTTCCCCGCGGCTGTCCCTCCGGTCGCTCCGGCCCGGCCGATCGGCTCCCCGCCGCGCGGACGGCGGCCGCCGCGTGCGTTTCCCGCGGCCGTGTCCCAGGGCGGGCGGCTCGCCGCGTTCCGCAACCGGCCTCGCTTTACCGCCCATTGACGGTTCGTCACCCTACAGTGGCTGGTGGGGGCCGGTGGGCGTCGCCGGTGCGCACCGCCGTTCACTCGTCACGGCAACAGGTGTCCCGACCGGCCTCCGGCCGGCGGACGGGAGGGCTACGCTCGAGATCTGTACTTCGTTCGGGCGACTGGGGAGGTAACGGGATGACGGAGGCGCGGCCCCCTGCGGTCGCCTCGGCTCCCCTGTGGGAGCGCGACGCGGAGATCGGCACCGTCACGCGGGCGCTCGACGCCCTGTGCGCGGACCGTTCGTCCTCCGGGAAGCTGCTGGTGTTCCGCGGCGAGGCGGGACTCGGCAAGACGGCGCTATTGGCCGAGATCCGCCGTATCGCCGAACGCCGCGGTTGCACCGTGTGGTCCACCCGCGGCGGCGAGACACTGAGATCCGTCCCCTTCAACGTGTTACGGCAGCTGTTGCAGCCCGCGCTGGTGTCGCTGCTGCCGGAGGAGGCCCGCGAATACCTCGGCGACTGGTACGGCATCGCCGGCCCCGCCCTCGGCATAACGGAACCCGGCGAGGGCCACGCCGACCCGCAGGGCGTGTGCGACGGACTGGTCGCCGCCGTCCGCAGACTGGCGGGACGGTGGTGGCCGCTCGTCCTGCTGATCGACGACGCGCACTGGGCCGACCAGGAGACCCTGCGCTGGCTCGCCGCCTTCACCGAACGCCTCGACGACCTGTCCGTCCTGGTCGTCGTGGCCCGCCGGCCCGGCGAGGTCAGCGGTGACAGCGCCCGCCACCTCGACGCGGTGGCCGCGGGCGCCCCCGTCACGAGCCTCAGCGCTCTCACCCCCGACGCCACCGCCGGCCTCACCCGCGCAACCCTCGGACGGCATGCCGACGCCCCGTTCTGCCGGGAGGTCTGGGCCGTCACCGGCGGCAACCCGTACGAGACGGTCGAACTCCTCGCCAAGGTGCGCGACGGCGAGTTCGAACCGGTCGAGACCCACGCCGGTGAACTGCGCGCCCTGAACCGCTCCGCCCGCGGCGGCGGGATCGTCGCCCGCCTCGAGGATCTCGGCATCGACGCCACCAAGGTGGCCTGGGCGGCCGCCATCCTCGGCACCGGCATCACCGTCGACCTGGTCGCCCAGCTCGCCACCCTGCGCGACGACGACGCACGGCGCTGCGCCGAACAGCTGGTCGGGGCCCGCATCCTCACCGAACCCGACCCTGCCGCCGCCCGCGTCGACGACGGCGAGCTGGAGTTCGTCCACCCGCTCATCGCCACCGCCGTCTACAACTCCATCCCGCCGGCGATGCGCACCGCGATGCACGGCATCGCCGCCCAGGTCGTCAGCGAGACCGGCCGCGGTGCCGCCGCGGCCTCCCGGCACCTTCTGGAGGTGCACCCGGACGAGGACGAGGAGCTCGTCGAGCAGTTGCGCGAAGCCGCCCGGGAACACCTCGCCGTCGGCGCGCCGGACGCGGCCCGACGCTGCCTGGAACGCGCCCTGGTGGAGCCGCCCCGGCCCGACGTCCACGCGCACGTGCTGTACGAACTGGGCTGCGCCACCCTTCTGACGGCACCCGCGACCACCATCGACCACCTGCAGGCCGCCCTCGCCATGCCGGGCCTCGACGGCGACAAGCGCATCGACGCCGTCGTCCGCCTCTCCCAGGCCCTGCTCCACAACGACCAGCTGGAGGAGGCCGTCCGCACCGTCGAGGCGGAGGCCGCCCGGCAGGAACCGGGGCCCGCCAAACTGAGGCTGCAGGCCGTGCACTACATGTGGGAGGGACTCCACGCATCGGACGCGGCCACCCCGGGACGCTCCGAGAGCCTCGCCGCGCTGGCCCGTACCTGCACCGGCCGGGACAACTCCGAGCGTGCCCTGCTGATCCTGCGCGGCTTCGACGCCATGACCCGTGGCGAGAACGCCGAGGAGGTCGTCGAAGTGTGCGACCGGGCCCTCGTCAACGGCCGCCTCGCCCCCGGCCTCGGCTGGACCGACACCGAGTGGGGCATCGAACTACTGCTGATGCTGGCCAACGCCTACGTCTACACCGACCGCCTCGACCGTGCCGAAGCCCTCTACACGGATGCCCTGCGCGCCTACGAGACCGCCGGCTGGAGCGGTGGCCACCTCGCCCTGGCCCACGCCTACCTCGGCCTCGGCCATCGCAGACGGGGCCGGCTCAGGGAGGCGGAGGCGTCCCTGCGGGAGTCACTGCGCCTCGCCGAACGCGTCGGACGCGGTCTGCCCCTGTACTGGTCGGCCACCTGCAACCTGGTCGACACGCTGCTCGCCCGCGGCCATGCCGGGGAGGCCTGGGAAGTCGCCGAACAGTACGGGTTCGCGCCGCCGTACCCGTCCACCATCGTGCTGCCCGATCCGCGTTCCGTACGAGGCCGGCTGCTGCTCGCCGTCGGCCGGACCAAGGAAGGCGTCAACGAGCTGGAGGCCGCCGAGAAGGCGGCCGCCGCCCGCGGTCACCACAACCCCGTGATGGTCCCGTGGGCCGTCGACCTCGCCCGGGCCCTCGCCACCGAGGACCCGGCACGGGCCGCCCGGCTCGTCACCGACGCCCGCCGGGACGCCGAACGGTTCGGCACGGACACCGCCATCGGCGAGGCCCTGCGCTGCGCCGCCGCGCTCGAGACCGGCCAGCGCGCGGTCCGCCTCGCCGCCCAGGCCGTCGCCTATCTGGAGGCCTCACCCTGCCAGTACGAACACGCGGCCGCCCGCGTCGAGTACGGCATCGCCGCCCGCTCGGTCGCGGAGCTCAACCGGGGCATCGCGCTCGCACGGTCGTGCGGGGCGGACGGGTTGGTGGCGCGGGCCCGGGAGGTACTTGAGACGGGACGCGGACTGCGGTAGATCGCATACCATTTTGCATGCGGTTTTGCATGCGCCTTCGCATACGTCTGGTTCGCATACCGTCTTCCGCACACATCCCGTTCCGCATACGTCTTGCGTATACGTCCTGTTTGCACACGTCTTGCCATACGTCCTGTTCGCATACGTCTGTGCATACAGACGTCACCCGGCGGCCCCGTCCTCCTCCGCCAGCACCCGCTGGGCCGTGGCGAACGCCTTGTTGGCCGCCGGCACCCCGCAGTACACGGCCGTCTGCAGCAGCACCGCACCGATCTCCTCGGGAGTGAGCCCATTGCGTCGCGCCGCCCGCACATGCATCGCCAGTTCCTCGTAGTGGCCGTGCGCGACCAGTGCCGTCAGCGTGACCATGCTGCGTTCACGGCGGGAGAGCGTCGGGTCGGTCCAGATCTCGCCCCACGCGTAGCGCGAGATGAAGTCCTGGAACCGCGCGGTGAAGGGGGACTGTAGGGCCTGCGCCCGGTCCACGTGCGCGTCGCCGAGCACCTCCCGCCGCACCGCCATCCCCCGCCCGGCGGCCTCGCCGAAGTGGCCGCGCAAGGCGGTCAGTACGGCATCCGGGCACTGGGCGGGCGCCAGGTGGGAGGCGCCGGGGAGTTCGACGAGCGTGGCGCCGGGCACCGCGTCCGCGATCTCCCGCAGATGGGCGGGCGGGGTCGCCGGGTCCTGCCGGCCCGCGACGAGCAGGGTGGGTACGGCGATGTCGGCGAGCCGGTCCCGCAGGTCGAAGGCGGCCAGCGCGTCACAGCAGGCCGCGTACGCCTCCGGGGCGGCGTCGCGGTGGTCGGCCACGAGGCGCGGCACCGTGAAACCGGGGGTGAACCAGCGGGCGTCGGCGTTCTCGACCAGCCACCGCAGGCCTTCCCGGCGGACCCGCTCGGCCCGCTCCCGCCACGGCTGTTCGCCGCCGAAGTGGGCCGAGGAGCAGATGACGGCGAGGGACGTGAGCCGTTCGGGGTGGTGCACGGCCAGGTGCAGCCCCACCGCGCCGCCGAGGGACACTCCCGCGTAAGCGAACCGCTCGACACCGAGGGAGTCGGCGAGCGCGAGCACCAGCCCGGCCAGGTCGCCGACGGTCGCCCCCGGCCCGATCAGATCGGCCGGCGAGCCGCCGTGCCCCGGCAGGTCCCAGCGGACCACCCGGTGGGTGGCGGACAGTTCGGGGGCGACGGCGTCCCACAGCGCGTGGGAGGTGCCGAGCGAGGGCCCGAGCAGCAGCGGGGCAGCGGAAACGGGGCCCTCGGCACGGTAGCTGAGCAGTGCACTTGTCAACGTCGCTCCAGGGCACGGTCGGTGAGGGCTCGCGCGGAGCCGGTGTAGCGGGCGGGGTCGGTGAGCTCGTCGAGGTCGACGTGCTTCAGTTCCGGCTGCTCGGAGAGAAGGTGGCGGAGGTCGCGGTCCTCGGCGTGCGCACGGCGGGCGAGTCCGGTGAGCAGTTCCTTCGCGCGGGCCCGGCCGAGGAGGGGGGCCAGTTCGGCGGACAGCCGCTCGGAGACGATCAGTCCGTGGGTGAGGCCGAGGTGTTCGCTCATGGTCTCCGGGTGGACCCGCAGTCCGCCGGCCAGTTCGGCGAGGTCCCGGGCGGCGCCGCCCACCGCCCGCAGCAGGTCCCGCAGCGGCTCCCATTCGGCGTGCCACGCCCCGGCCGGCCGCTCGTCGTCGGCGGCCAGCGCCCCGTACAGCGTGGCCGCGAGCTGTGGTGCCCGCCGGGCCGCGGCCGCGACAAGGGTGGCCCGTACCGGGTTCGCCTTGTGGGGCATGGCCGAGGAACCGCCGCCGGCCCCCTCGGTGACCTCGCCGATCTCGGTGCGGGACAGCGTGAGCACATCCGCGGCGATCTTGCCCAGCGCCCCGGCCGTGAAGGCCAGGCATCCGGCGAGGTCGGCGATCGGCGTACGCAGGGAGTGCCAGGGCAGCAGGGGCTCGCGCAGACCGGTCTCCCTTGCGTAGGCGGCGGGCAGGGCGAGGGGGTCCCGGGCGCCGTACGCCGCGAAGGCCGCCAGTGTGCCCGCGGCGCCGCCGAGCTGGACCGGCAGCGAGTCCCGCACCGCCGCCGCCCGGTCCCGGGCGTCCAGCAGGAGCGACCGCCACCCGGCCGCCTTCAGCCCGAACGTCGTCGGCACGGCGTGCTGGGTCAGCGTCCGCCCGGGCATCGGTGTGCCGCGGTGCTCCGCGGCCGACGCGGCCAGCGCCCGCTCCGCGCGCGCCAGGTCGGCGAGGATCAAGTCCAGGGTGCGCGAGGCGACCAGCATCGTCGCGGTGTCCATGATGTCCTGGCTGGTCGCGCCCCGGTGCACGTAGGGGCCGTACTCCTCGCCGACGGCCTTCGTCAGGTCGGCCACCAGGGGGATGACCGGGTTGCCGCCGGCACGGGCGCGCTCGGCGAGGGACCGTACGTCGAAGCGGTCGGTCCGCGCCGCCTCGGTGACCGCCGCGGCGGCCTCGGCAGGGGCGAGGCCCAGTGCGGCCTGGGCGCGGGTCAGGGCTGCCTCCGCGTCGAGCAGGGCCCGCAGCTGGGCGGTGTCGCCGGTCGCGGAGGCGGCGGGGGAGCCGGCCCAGCCGGGGGCGAGCAGGCCGGGGTCGCCGGGGCCGGCGGAAGTCACCGGAACTCCAGGAAGACCGTCTCGCCCTCGCCCTGGAGGCGGATGTCGAAACGGTATGTGCCGCCCTGCTCGCGGGCGGCGATCAGGGTGGCGCGCCGCTCGTCGGCCAGCCCGGACAGCAGCGGGTCGGTGGCGTGCGCCGCCTCGTCGTCCGGCAGGTAGATACGTGTGAACAGGTGCACCAGCAGCCCGCGCGCGAACACGCACACGCTGATGTACGGCGCGCTCCGCCCCCGGGCGCCGGGCCGCAGCGTACGCGCGTACCAGTGGCCGTCGGCGTCCGTCTGGATGCGGCCCCAGCCGGTGAACTCCACGCCGTTGCGGCCCAGATAGCCGCCGGTCGCCGGGTCGCGCCGGATGGAGCCGTCGGTGGCCGGCACATTGCCGTCGGGGTCCGCGCCCCACAGTTCCACGAACGCGTCGGGCAGCGGCTCGCCGGCGCCGTCGAGGATGTAACCGTGCACCGTGATCGTGTCCGGGTGTCCGAGGGGCGCGATCTCCTCGCCGCCGCGGAAGGGCAGCGCGTACCCGTAGAAGGGACCCACCGTGTGCGAGGGGGTGGGCAGCACGCTCTCCGGGCTGCTGGTGTCGATCTTCGTCATGGCGGGTCAGCGCCCTTCTTCGATCCAGGTGGCGTTCGGGCCGTCCAGGACGATGTCCCAGTGGTAGCCCATCGAGAACTCCGGTACGGACAGGCTGTGGTCGTAGGTCGCGACCAGCCGCTGCCGTGCCGCGTCGTCCGTCACCGACTGGATGATCGGGTCGTACGGGAACAGCGGGTCGCTCGGAAAGTACATCTGTGTCACCAGCCGCTGCGTGAACGCCGTGCCGAACATCGAGAAGTGGATGTGGGCCGGTCGCCAGGCGTTGAGGTGGTTGCGCCAGGGGTAGGGGCCCGGCTGGATCGTCGTGAAGTGGTAGCGGCCCTCGGCGTCGGTGATCGTGCGGCCGACGCCGGTGAAGTTCGGATCCAGCGGGGCGTCGTGCTGTTCCCGCTGGTGGGCGTAGCGGCCGGCCGAGTTGGCCTGCCAGATCTCGACCAGCTGGCCGCGCACCGGGCGGCCGTCACGGTCGAGGAGACGGCCGGAGACGGTGATGCGCTCGCCGATCGGCTCGCCGTTGTGCTGCCGGGTGAGGTCGTTGTCGATCTCCGTGACGTCGCGTTCCCCGAAGGCGGGGGAGTGCAGCTCGACCAGCTCCGGGTCCTTGGTCACGTCGATGGTGACCGGCGGCTGTGTCGGGTGGCGCAGGACGGAGGAGCGGTACGGGGCGTAGTCGCGGCGCGGGTGGTGCTCGACGGGCGCGCCGTCGGCGACACGCTTCTCGTAGGCGGCGTGTTCGGCCGCGATCTCCTGGTCGATGTCGTGCTGGGTGAGGGGCATGGTGTGGTCCTAGCGTTCGAGGGCGGGGACGGCGCCCCGGCGCACGCCGATGCGGAGGGTGGTGACTCCTGTGCCGGGGCCGCGCCGGGCGGGCCGGCGCCGCGCTGCGGGCCGAGGACCGCCGGGCCGGACCCGGGCGGTTCGTTGTCCGCCGTGGCGGGAGTCCGGTTCACGGCCTCCACCGGGGCGAGCCCGGAGCAGTGCGGTTCCGTCGCCGGGACGCCGGTCGCGGTGACCCTCGCGAAGGGCTCGCGGCCGGTGGCCTCCAGACCCTCCTCGTGGGTCGCGGAGGCGGACGTCCGGCACATCGGCCACCGTCTGCCGGACCGTGGCGACCACCTTGTCCATCCGTGAAGCCTCATCCCCGTGAATTAATCAGCGCACTGAGCATTCCGACGAGATGCGACACACGCTGCCACCGTCGGAGCCGCAGCGTCAAGAGCCGTAATGACAGCAGAGGCGCGTCGGCAGACAGGCGCGGCAGGCCGCGAGTATCGTTCAGTGCACCGACGAAGACGTTCAGTGCACCGACGAAGACAACCACGGGAGCGCACATGGCCGCGGTGGATCTCTCCACCCACCCCGGGCACCTGGCCCGGCGGCTCCAGCAGGCGCACTACCTGCTGTGGAACACGATGGTCTCGGAGGAGACCACCTCACCGCAGTTCGCGGTCCTGAACACGCTCGTCGCCGAGCCGGGCCTGGACCAGCGCACCGTCGGGGAACGCGTGGGCCTGGACCGGTCGACGATCGCCGAGGTCATCAGCCGGCTCTCGCGCAGGGGACTGCTGGACAAGATGCGCGACCCGCAGGACGGCCGCCGCTTCCTGCTGCGGCCCACCGACGACGGCCTGCGCACCCACCGCAGGCTGGCCGTGCGCACCGCCCGGATGAACCAGGTCTTCCTCGCACCGCTCTCCGCCGAGGAGCAGCGGCTGTTCTTCGACCTGATCCGCCGGGTCTCGGACGCGGCCGAGGGACTGCGCAACCCGGGGGAGCCCGTCCCCGCGCAGTCCTGAGCCGGGCTGCCGGACCCTGCCCCGGCCGGCACTCCCGCGCACGGTTCGCGCCCGCCCCCATGGGTACCCGGGCGCCACCCCAGAACCCGAACGCGTGACGGCGACCGGCGCGCACACGCGACGGAAGGGAGCGCGAAGCGATGAAGGCAGTGACCTGGCAGGGCAAGCGGGACGTACGGGTGGAGGACGTGCCCGACCCCCGGATCGAGGAGCCGACCGACGCCGTCATCCGGCTGACGTCGAGCGGGCTGTGCGGCTCGGACCTCCATCTGTACGAGGTGCTCACCCCGTTCATGACCCCGGGCGACATCCTCGGCCACGAGCCGATGGGCATCGTCGAGGAGGTCGGCCCCGAGGTGTCCGGCCTGAAGCCGGGTGACCGCGTGGTGGTGCCGTTCCAGATCGCGTGCGGGCACTGCTTCATGTGCTCGGCCGGACTGCAGACCCAGTGCGAGACCACCCAGGTCACCAGCGAGGGCATGGGCGCCGCCCTGTTCGGCTACACCAGGCTGTACGGCGCGGTGCCCGGCGCGCAGGCCGAGTACCTGCGGGTTCCGCACGCCGACTACGGCCCGATCAAGGTCCCCGCGGGGCCGCCCGACGACCGTTTCGTCTACCTCTCCGACGTGCTGCCCACCGCCTGGCAGGCGGTCGCCTACGCCGACATACCGCGCGGCGGCAGCGTCGCCGTGCTCGGCCTCGGACCCATCGGTGACATGGCGTGCCGGGTCGCCCTGGCGCGCGGGGCCACGCGGGTCTTCGGCGTGGACCTGGTCCCGGAGCGGCTGGCCCGGGCCCGTCGGCGGGGCGTGGACACGTACGACCTCGCGGGCTTCGACAACGAGAAGGAACTGGTCGCCGCGATCCGTGACGAGACCGGGGGACGCGGGCCGGACGCCGTGATCGACGCCGTCGGCACCGAGGCGCACGGCAGCGCCGCCGCCCGCCTCGTCCAGCAGGCCGCCGCGGTGATGCCCCGCAAGCTCGGCGGTCCCCTCGCGGAACACTTCAGCGTGGACCGGCTCGCCGCCCTCCACACCGCCATCGACCTGGTGCGCCGCGGCGGCACCATCTCCCTCACCGGCGTCTACGGCGGTATGGCGGACCCCATGCCGATGCTCACCCTCTTCGACAAGCAGATCCAGATGCGGATGGGGCAGGCCAACGTGCGCCGCTGGAGCAGCGACATCGTGCCCTACCTCACCGACGACGATCCGCTCGGCGTCGACGACTTCGCCACGCACCGGATACCGCTTTCCGAGGCGCCGCACGCCTACGAGATGTTCCAGCGCAAGCAGAACGGCGCGGTCAAGATCCTGTTCCAGCCCTGACGCGGGACGCGGGGTGTCCTTGTCCTTCGGGACGCCGGGTGTCCTACGGCCCGAGGATCTCTCCGAGGTCGTAGCGCACCGGCTCCTGCAACTGGGCGTACGTGCAGCTCTCCGGGGCCCGGTCGGGGCGCCAGCGGCGGAAGCGGGCCGTGTGCCGGAAACGGGCCCCGTTCTCCATGTGGTCGTAGGCCACCTCGGCGACCCGCTCCGGCCGCAGCGGCACCCAGGACAGGTCCTTCCCGCCCGACCAGCGGCTCGGCGCCCCGGGCAGCCGGGCCGTCTCGTGGGCCGTCTCGTCCGACCAGGCCGCCCACGGATGCCCGGCGACGTCGTCCATGCGCAGCGGTTGAAGCTCCTCGATCAGCTCCGCCCGCTTCTTCATCGGGAAGGCCGCGGACACGCCCACGTGCTGGAGCCGGCCCCGGTCGTCGTACAGCCCGAGAAGCAGCGAGCCGACCACGGGCCCGCTCTTGTGCAGGCGGTAGCCGGCGACCACGACGTCGGCGGTGCGCTCGTGCTTGACCTTGAACATCACCCGTTCGTCCGGCCGGTAGCGCAGGGTGAGCGGCTTGGCGATCACCCCGTCGAGACCGGCGCCCTCGAACTGCTCGAACCACTGCCGCGCCACCTCGATGTCCGTCGTCGCCGGTGCCAGGTGCACCGGCGCCGTCACCCCGGCCAGCGCCCGTACGAGCAGCGCCCGCCGGTCGGTCAGGGGCGCGTCCATGAGCGACTCGCTCTCCAGCGCCAGCAGATCGAAGGCCACGAGGGACGCCGGGGTCTTCTCGGCGAGCATCCGCACCCGGGAGTCCGCCGGGTGGATGCGCTCGGTGAGGGCGTCGAAGTCGAGCCGCCCCTGACGGGCGATGACGATCTCACCGTCCAGCACGCAGCGCCCCGGCACCCGCTCCCTGACCGCCGCCACCAGCTCCGGGAAGTACCTGGTCAGCGGCTTCCCCGTACGGCTGCCCAGCTCGACCTCGTCGCCGTCGCGGAACACGATCGCCCGGAACCCGTCCCACTTCGCCTCGTACTGCATGTCCGGTGGGATACTCGCCACCGACTTGGCGAGCATCGGCTTCACGGGCGGCATCACCGGCAGATCCATGCTCCGATTCTGCTCGCACATCCCGCATGCCGCCCGGTGTGCGAGGTGTGTCCGGTACGCCTACCGTGGCGGCATGGGTGATGCGGTGGAGCTGGAGGTGGGCGGCCGGACCGTGCGGCTGTCCAGCCCGGACAGGCTTTTCTTCCCGGAGCGCGGCTTCACCAAGCTGGACCTGGCCCGGTACTACGTGGCGGTCGGCCCCGGCATCCTGCGCGCCCTGCGCGACCGCCCCACCACCCTGGAGCGCTATCCGGAGGGCGTGGGCGGCGAGTGGTTCTTCCAGAAGCGCGCGCCCAAGGGCATGCCCGACTGGATCCCCACCGCCCACATCACCTTTCCCAGCGGCCGCAGCGCCGACGAGATGTGCCCCACGGAGGAGGCCGCCGTGGTGTGGGCCGCCCAGTACGGCACGCTCACCTTCCACCCCTGGCCGGTGCGCCGCACGGACGTCGACCACCCCGACGAACTCCGCATCGATCTCGACCCGCAGCCCGGCACCGACTACGGGGACGCGGTGCGAGCCGCCCACGAGCTGCGTGCCGTCCTCGACGAGTACGGCGGTCTGCGCGGCTGGCCCAAGACCTCCGGCGGGCGCGGCCTGCACGTGTTCGTGCCGATCGAACCGCGCTGGACCTTCACGCAGGTGCGGCGCGCGGCGATCGCCGTCGGCCGTGAGATGGAGCGGCGGATGCCGGAGCACGTCACGATCAAGTGGTGGAAGGAGGAACGCGGCCGCCGCATCTTCCTGGACTACAACCAGACGGCACGGGACCGCACCATCGCCTCCGCCTACTCCGTACGGCCCCGTCCGCACGCCCCGGTCTCCGCGCCCCTGCGCTGGGAGGAGGTGGGGGTCGCGCAACCCCGGGACTTCGACCTCGTGACCATGCCCGCCCGGTTCGCCGAACTCGGCGACGTGCACGCGGACATGGACGACCACGCCTTCTCCCTGGACGCCCTGCTCGAACTCGCCCGCCGGGACGAGCACGACCACGGGCTGGGCGACCTGCCCTATCCGCCCGAGTACCCGAAGATGCCCGGCGAGCCGAAGCGGGTGCAGCCGAGCCGGGCGCGACGCGGAGACACCCCCTGACGGACCGTCCTCCGCGTCGCCGTCCGTCGCACGTGCCGAGGATGCGGCGGCAGTGGCCGAGCGGCAGGGTCACGTCGGTGCGGAGGTCGTAGCGCATACAACGACCCCGACGGCCGACCGGGGCGGAGCTCACGAGAGCGCTCTCACCAGGGCCTGCGACCGGGCTATCCTGATCGGTACACCCGGTGAGGAGTCCCGATTTGGCCGAGACGGCGCCACGTCCCACGCTGGAGGCCGTGGCCGCGCGGGCCGGGGTGTCACGGGCCACCGTGTCACGCGTCGTCAACGGCGGCGACGGCGTCCGGGAGCCCCTCGTCGAGCGGGTCCGGCGGGCCGTCGAGGAACTCGGCTACGTTCCCAACCGGGCGGCACGCAGTCTGGTGACGAAGCGGCACGACGCCGTCGCCGTCGTCATCGCCGAACCGGAGACCCGGGTCTTCGCCGATCCCTTCTTCGGGCTGCAGCTGCGGGGGATCAGCAAGGAACTGACGGCGCACGACAACCAACTGGTGCTGCTCCTCACGGAGGGCCGGGACGACCACGCGCGCGTGGCCCGCTACCTCGCCGGCGGCCATGTCGACGGCGCGCTCGTCTTCTCCCTGCACCTCGACGATCCGCTGCCCGGGCTGATCCGGGACGCCGGCGTCCCCACGGTGTTCGGCGGGCGGCCCGGGTGGAACGACGAGACCGGCGGCGCGGTGTACGTGGACAGCGACAACCGGGGCGGGGCCCGCAGCGCCGTGCGGCATCTGGCCGGACTCGGGCGCAGGCGGATCGCCCACATCACCGGGGCCCTGGACCAGACGTCCGCGGTGGACCGGCTCGACGGGTACCGGGACGTCATGGGCGACGCCGGCCCGCTACTGGTGGAGGAGGGTGACTTCACCCCGGCCGGCGGTGAGCGGGCGATGCGGGAACTCCTCGCACGGTGCCCGGACCTCGACGCCGTCTTCGCCGCCAACGACCTCACCGCCTCCGGTGCCCTGCGGGTCCTGCGCGAGCGGGGGCGGCGGGTGCCCGAGGACGTCGCGGTGATCGGTTTCGACGACATGCTGCCCGTCGCCGAACACACCGAGCCGCCGCTGACGACGATCCGTCAGGACATCGAGGAGATGGGCCGCTTGATGGCCCGCCTGCTGCTGGACGGCCCGGACCCCCGCCACCACGGCGAGGCCACCGCGGCGGGCGCGCCGGCCGGCGTGGTCCTGCCGACGACACTGGTGCGGCGCGCCTCCGCGTGACCGCGCGGCCCGGCCGCTCAGTCCTGCCGCGGCGCGCTCCTGAGCACCGCGAAGCGGGCGCCGTACGGGTCGGCGAGCCTGGCGATGCGGCCCACGCCCTCCAGGTCCGTGGCGGGCATCCGGACCGTGCCGCCCAGTTCCTGCGCCCTGGCGACGACCACGTCGGCGTCCTCCACGGCGAAGTACGGCAGCCAGTGGGGGCCGCTTTCCTCCGCCGGGGCTCCGGCCAGCGGGACGATGCCGCCGAACATCGCGTCCTCCCCGGCGCCGGCCGGATTGACGCAGGTGTAGCTGCCGCCGGGGAAGGGCACGGCCGATGTCTCGAGGCCCAGCACCTGGTGGTAGAACGCGGCGGCGGCCGCCTCGTCCGGCGTGTACAACTCGACCCAGCACAGCGAACCGGGCTCGCCCGCCATGTCCACGCCCTTGGTCTGCCCGGGCTGCCAGACGCCGAACGGCACGCCCGCCTTGTCGGCGAGGACCGCCATGTGTCCCTGTCCCATCACGTCGACCGGCTGGAAAAGGACGTTGCCGTGCGCCTGCTCGGCGGCCTTGGCGGTGGCGGTCGCGTCCGGGCTCTGGAAGTACACGGTCCAGGACGGCGGGCCCTGCTCGGGGGTGGTCTGCATACCGCCGGCGACGGTCCGGCCGTCCAGCTGGAAGAAGCCGTAGCCGCCGGCCTCGGGTCCCGCCGACTGGAACCGCCAGCCGAAGAGACCGCCGTAGAAGGAGACGGCACCGTCGATGTCGGGGGTGCCGACGTCGAGCCAGTTGGGGGCACCGTCGACGAAACGGGTGGTGAGCATGTCGCCCTCCTAGGAAGGGTCCCGTTGTCTGCACTGCCGAGTCTGGCACCGCCCACCGGCAACCGCTGCCGGAACGCGCCGCCCGCGGACCCGCTGTCGCTGTCCGTCTCGGTCGCGCCGGGCGCTCCCCGGCCGTCGTCCGGTTCGGCGCGCCGCCGTGCGCCGGTGCCCGGGCGGGGAGCATCATCGTCGGGCGGCCGGAGGGCCTGAACGCCTCGTTGACCCGGCGTTGATCGAACGTTTTTCGCCGTCCGGGACGCTTCTGGGCATGCACATCGACACCATCACCCCGGCCGAGACCGCCTGGCAGGCGCAGGCTCTGTGCGCCCAGACCGGGGCGGACTTCTTCTTCCCGGAGCCGGGCAGCTCGGTCCGCGAGGCGAAGCGCATCTGCGGCATGTGCGAGATGCGCACCGCGTGCCTGGAGTACGCCCTCAGCAACGACGAGCGCTTCGGCGTGTGGGGCGGCCTTTCGGAGAAGGAGCGGCTGGCACTCAGGCGCACGGCACCGTGACGGGACGTGCCGCCGCGGCCGGCGTGGCGCCGCGCGGCGGCATCGGCCGGTGGCCGCGGACGTGGCGCGAGGGCCGACGCGCCGCCTTCTCCGGGGAGGGTGCGCAGGTTCGCGCCGTGTGTCAGGCGCCGGCCCGCGCCGCCATCCGTGCCTTGCGCGCGGCCAGCTTCTCGTCGAACTTCAGGGCCTCCGCGTCCAGACCGCCCATGAACAGGCCGAGTTCCTCCTGCGCCTGACGGCCCTCGGGGCCGAGCCCGTCGATCTCCATGACCTTCAGGAAGCGCAGCACCGGCTGGAGCACGTCGTCGTGGTGGATGCGCAGGTTGTAGACCTCGCCGATGGCCATCTGCGCCGCCGCCCGCTCGAAGCCGGGGATGCCGTGACCGGGCATGCGGAAGTTCACCACCACGTCCCGCACGGCCTGCATGGTGAGGTCGGGGGCCAGGTCGAAGGCCGCCTTGAGCAGGTTGCGGTAGAAGACCATGTGGAGGTTCTCGTCGGTCGCGATGCGCGCCAGCATGCGGTCGCAGACCGGGTCGCCGGACTGGTGGCCGGTGTTGCGGTGCGAGATGCGGGTGGCGAGCTCCTGGAAGGCGACGTAGGCGACCGAGTGCAGCATCGAGTGCCGGTTGTCGGACTCGAAGCCCTCGCTCATGTGCGACATGCGGAACTGCTCCAGCTTGTCCGGGTCGACCGCGCGCGAGGTGAGCAGGTAGTCACGCATCACGATGCCGTGCCGGCCCTCCTCCGCGGTCCAGCGGTGCACCCAGGTGCCCCAGGCGCCGTCCCGGCCGAACAGCGAGGCGATCTCGTGGTGGTAGCTGGGCAGGTTGTCCTCGGTCAGCAGGTTCACCACCAGGGCGATCCGGCCGACCTCCGTGACCTTCGACTGCTCCTTGTCCCAGGCCTCGCCGTCGTCGAAGAGGCCGGGGAAGTTGCGGCCGTCGCTCCAGGGCACGTACTCGTGCGGCATCCAGTCCTTGGCGACCTTCAGATGCCGGTCCAGTTCCTTCTCGACCACTTCCTCCAGCGCGAACAGCAGCCGCGCGTCGGTCCATACGGACGGGCTGCCGAGGTGAGGGGAGGTGATCGTCATGGAAACTCCAGGGGGACGCCGGACAGGAGGGGGAGTGAACCGACTCGGTCGGGGCTGGACCGGCGAGCGGTGCCGGAACCTACGTGATCGTAGGCTACGAATCCGTAGGTTACGAACCCGTAGGTTAAGTGTGCTGTAAAGATCGCTGATCAGGCGGTCTTGCCCGGCCGGGCCGGGGTGTCGCGAAGAGCCCCGGGACACGCAGGTCCCAGGGCCGACGGAGTGAATGGATCACCCGTTCAGGCGTACAGCTCCCGCAGGCGCACCGAGAGGCATGTCACACATCCCTCGAGCTTCTCGAACTCGCCGATGTCCACGGTGACCACGTCGTGGCCGAGGTCGGTGAGCAGTTCGGCCGTCTTGGGCGCGCTGGCCGCCATCAGCAGTTTGTGGCCGCCGAGCAGCACCACGTGGGCGCCGGTCTCCTCGGGCACCGACAGGAAGCCCGGGAACAGCGAGGGGCGGTCCACGTGGGGGATGTGTGCCAGCACGGTCCCGTCGGGCAGCGCCGTGACCGCCGACTTCAGATGCAGCACCTTGTTCACCGGGACGGGGACCACCCGCGCGCCCAGCGGCTCGAAGGCGGCCCGAAGCTGCTGGACCCCGGCCGCGTTGGTGCGCCCGCCCCGGCCGACGTAGACGGTGTCGCCGACCTTCAGCACGTCGCCGCCGTCCAGCGTGCCCGGCTCCCATATCCAGTTGACCGAGCAGCCGAGCCGGGCCACCGCCTCCTCCACGCCCGCGGTCTCCTCGCGCCGGGACTCGGCGCCGGGCCGGGTGATCAACGCCACGTTCCTGTACATGACCACGGTGTCCTCGACGAACACCGAGTCCGGGCAGTCGTCGGCGGGATCCACCTCGAGCGTCTCCCAGCCGTGCGTGCGCAGTGCGTCGACGTAGGCCTCCCACTGCTCGACGGCCAGCCCCACGTCGACCTTCTCCCGCTCGATGTGCGTCACCAGGCCTTCGGCGAGGCGCGGGCTGGGGCGGCGGACGAGGGCCTTCTTGCTGGGCACGAGGGGTCTCCGTATCGGCGGGGCGGTCCGGCGCCCGTTCTCCGCGGCGCCGGTCCGCCATCATGCAGGGCGGCTGGGTGAGGACAAAACCATCGTGGTCGTGCTGTGCCCCTCCTGAGGCGCGCCACGCGGGCTACGCGGGATCCTCCAGGGCCTGCAGGCCGGTCTCCCTCAGTTCCCCGCCTTCCACCAGCAACCAGCGGGTGATGCCGATCGACTGAAGGAACGGCAGGTCGTGACTGGCCACGACCAGCGCGCCCTCGTACGACTCCAGGGCGGTCGTCAACTGGCGCACGCTCGCCATGTCCAGGTTGTTCGTCGGCTCGTCGAGCAGCAGCAGCTGCGGTGCCGGCTCGGCGAGCATCAGCGCCGCCAGGGCCGCCCGGAACCGTTCCCCGCCGGAGAGCGTGCCCGCCTTCTGGTCGGCGCGGGCGCCCCGGAAGAGGAAGCGGGCCAGCCGGGCCCGGACCCGGTTGTTCGTGGCGTCCGGCGCGAACCGGGCCACGTTCTCCGCGACGGTCAGCTCGTCGTCCAGGACGTCCAGCCGCTGCGGCAGGAACCGCAAGGGGACGTGCGCCCGTGCCTCGCCCGCCACCGGGGCCAGCTCCCCGGCGATCGTGCGCAGCAGGGTCGTCTTGCCCGCGCCGTTGCGCCCGACGAGGGCCACCCGCTCCGGGCCGCGCAGTTCGAGGGCACCCCCGGCCCGCGCCCCGTACGCCAGTTCCAGGTCCCGCAGGGTGAGCACGTCGCGGCCGGGCGGCACGGCCGTGTACGGCAGGTCGACGCGGATCTCGTCGTCGTCCCGTACGGCCTCCACCGCCTCGTCGAGCCGCTCCCGCGCCTCGGCGAGTTTCTCCTCGTGCATGATGCGGTGCTTGCCCGCGGACTCCTGGGCCGCGCGCTTGCGCGCCCCCATGACGATCTTCGGTTCGCGTTTGCTGTCCCACATCTTCTGCCCGTACCGCTTGCGGCGGGCCAGCTTCACCTGGGCGTCGGCCAGTTCCCGCTTCTGTTTGCGCCAGTCGGCCTCGGCGACGCGCACCATGCGTTCGGCCGCCTCCTGCTCCGCGGCGAGGGCCTCCTCGTACGCCGTGAAATTGCCGCCGTACCAGGTGATCTCGCCGGCCCGCAGGTCGGCGATCTGGTCGACCAGGTCGAGGAGTTCCCGGTCGTGGCTGACCACGAGCAGCACGCCCGGCCAGGAGGTGACGGCCGTGTACAGCCGCCTGCGCGCGTACAGGTCGAGGTTGTTGGTGGGCTCGTCCAGCAGCAGCACGTCCGGGCGGAGCAGCAGCAGCGCGGCCAGCCGCAGCAGCACCGACTCGCCGCCCGAGACCTCGCCGACGCGGCGGTCGAGGCCCAGATGACCGAGGCCCAGCTCGCCGAGGGTCGCCAGGGCGCGTTCCTCGACGTCCCAGTCGTCACCCAGGGTCTCGAAGTGCTCCTCGGCCGCGTCGCCCGCCTCGATGGCATGCAGCGCGGCCCGCTGCGCGGCGATGCCCAGCGCCTCGTCCACGCGGAGGGCGGTGTCCAGGGTGACGTTCTGGGGCAGGTGACCGACCTCGCC
>NZ_JBSFIK010000029.1:70108-117091 GCF_053597535.1 Streptomyces sp. NPDC001348
CATGCAGCGCGGCCCGCTGCGCGGCGATGCCCAGCGCCTCGTCCACGCGGAGGGCGGTGTCCAGGGTGACGTTCTGGGGCAGGTGACCGACCTCGCCCGAGACCCGGACGGCGCCGTCCGTCGGGGTGAGCTCACCGGAGACGAGTTTCAACAGGGTGGACTTCCCCGACCCGTTGACGCCGACGAGCCCTGTGCGGCCGGGGCCGAAGGCGGCGTCGAGGCCGTCGAAGACGGGGGTGCCGTCGGGCCAGGAGAAGGACAGGGACGTCACTGTGAGGGAGGAAGACATACGGGCCTCGCGGTCGCTTGAAGCGGTCAGGGTGAACGCGTGTCGAGACACCGCGGGGCGGCGGCAGCGCAGCCGGACGAGGGGGGAGCCCCTGTGCCGGAGGACGGCTCGGACGCCGAGGTCGCACGCGCGCATGCCCACTTCGTGTGGGGCGCGGTGTCTCAGGACCTCAGACGAGCAACGTCCTTCTCCGATCGACGGCAACAGAAGCGTTGTACACCGTAGGAGGGCGGTCGGACGCCGTCAACGGAATTTACGAGGGACCGCGTCCTCGGCCGGCGGGGGCCCTCGGGGCCGCCGGCGGCGACCGGCTCGAGCGGGACCGCGCGCTGGAGGCCGTCGCGCGCGTGGCCGCGACCGTGCGGGTCCCGGCCGGCGCCGACATCGAGACCGGTTACGCCGACGACCCGAGGAGCGTGGCCGACACCGCGCGGGCGGTGTTCACGGCGGGCGCGGTGGGCGTCGGCATCGAGGACGCGCCGCACGAACGGGGGCGCGGCCCGCTGCGGGCGCCGGCGGAGCAGGCGAGCGAAGCGAGATCGGGGGTCCCCCGGGCGAAGTCCGGGGGAGGATCGCCGTCGCCCGGGAGGCCGCGGACGCCGATGGGGTGCCGTCGTTCGTCGACGCCCGCATCGACGGAATCAGGCCGCGACGAGCTCCTGCTCGCGGGCCGGCGCCTTGACCTCGGGCCGCTTGTTCGGCAGCGAGAGCCGGAAGACCTTGCGCCACGCGGAGAACACCTGCTTGGGCAGCGGCCCGGTGACGTACTCCAGCTCGTACTTCTCGAACAGCGCGCGCACCTTCACCGCGACCTCGGCGTACCGGTTGCTCGGCAGGTCCGGGAACAGGTGGTGCTCGATCTGGTGCGACAGGTTGCCGGTCATGAAGTGCATGGCCTTGCCGCCGCTGATGTTCGCCGAGCCCATCATCTGGCGCAGGTACCACTGGCCGCGCGTCTCGCCCTTGATCGACCGGCGCTCGAAGACCTGCACGCCCTCGGGGAAGTGCCCGCACATGATCACCGAGTGGGACCAGATGTTGCGGACCAGGTTCGCGGTGAACGTGGCGGCGAGCGTGGGGAGGAACGACGGGCCCGACAGCAGCGGGTGGATCACATAGTCCTTGAGCACCTGCTTGCGGATCTTGCGGCCCACGGCCCTGGCCCGCGCGCGGAACTCCGGGTTCTTGCGGCGGCGCCTGTGCAGGTTCTTGCCGAGCTCGAGGTCGTACGCCGCGATGCCGTACTCGAAGAAGCAGGCGTTGATGAAGTTCCACAGCGGCTGGCCGAGGTGGATCGGGTGCCACTTCTGGTCCTCGTCGACGCGCATGATGCCGTAGCCGAGGTCGTTGTCCTTGCCGATCACGTTGGTGTACGTGTGGTGCAGCTCGTTGTGCGAGTGCTTCCACTGGTCGGCGGGCGAGACGTGATCCCACTCCCAGGTGGTGGAGTGGATCTTCGGGTCCCGCATCCAGTCCCACTGGCCGTGCAGGACGTTGTGGCCGATCTCCATGTTGTCCATGATCTTCGCCACGGACAGACCGGCGGTGCCGAGCAGCCACGCGGGAGGGAAGACCGAGAACAGCAGCACGCCCCTGCTGACGAACTCGAGCTTGCGCTGCGCGGAGATGACCTTGCGGATGTAGGCGGCGTCCTTCTCGCCGCGGCCGGCGATCACCTCGTCGCGGATCTCGTCCAGTTCGCGGCCGAGTTCCTCGATCTGTTCCGCGGTCAGGTGGGCGGTGGGGTCGATTGCGGTCAAGGTGTTCCTACCGTTCGATGTCACAGGGGCCCGCCGCGGCGGACACACAGGTCTGGATGAGGACGCCCGGCTCGGCCTCGGTGATCTCGCCGGTGCGCAGGTCGCGGACGGCGCCCGCCCTGAGCGGTGTGACGCAGCCGAAGCAGATGCCCATGCGGCACCCGGAGGGCATGAGCACGCCGGCCTCCTCGCCGACGTCCAGCAACGGCGTGGCACCGTCCGCGTCGACGGTCTTGCCGGTGGCGCTGAACGTGACCGCGCCGCCATCGCCGGCGGCGACGACGGTGGGACGGAAGCGTTCGGTGTGCAGGCGCTGAGGGACGCCGTGCTCGCTCCAGTGCTTCTCGGCGGCGTCGAGCAGCCCCGCGGGCCCGCAGGCCCAGGTCTCGCGCTCGGCCCAGTCGGGCACGAGTCCGTCGAGACGGGCGATGTCGAGCATGCCGTCCGTGTCGGTGTGCACCTCGGTGAGCCGCAGCTTCTTGTCCGCGACCAGGTCGTGCAGTTCCTTGCGGAAGATCACGTCTTGCGGCTGCGGGGCGCAGTGGACCATGACGACGTCGTCGAACTCGGTGTCGCGCAGCATGCCCATCACGGGCGTGATCCCGCTGCCGGCCGTCAGGTAGAGCACCTTGGCGGGCTTGGCCTGCGGCAGCACGAAGTCGCCGGTCGCCTGGTCGAGCTGGATCAGCGTGCCCGGTTTCGCCCTGCGGACCAGGTGGTTGCTGACCTTGCCGTCCTCGATGGCCTTCACGGTGATCGTGACGCGGCCGTCCTCGCGGTTCGTCGGCGAGGTGATGGAATAGGCACGCCACAGGCGCACCCCGTCGACATCGACCCCGATCCGCACGTACTGACCGGCTGTGTGGCCGCGCCAGCCCCGCCCCGGCCTGATCACGATGGTCGCGGCGTCACCCGTCTCGGGGTGCACGGCCTCGATGCGCCCACGCAGGTCCGCGCCCGCACGCAGCGGGCTGACCAGGTCGAGGTAGTCCGACGGCAGCAGCGGCGTCGTGACCATCTCCAGTAGTTTCCACGCCCTGCTGCGGAGGGCTGCACTCGTCATGACTCCAGCTTGCTGCGCCTCAGGGCGTAAAGTCCTGACCGTAGGACGTAAAACTGATCGGCCGAATTGTTCGCTGGGAACAAAAACGTGAGCCATGCAATCCGGAGGGCCAGTGAATTGGCCCTGGATGAGACGACGGTCACCGCACTGCGGGCCGCACTGAAGAGCACCGCGGACGAGGTCGTCCAGGCGATCATCGACGAGGTCCCGCCCTACGCAGGTGCCCTGTCGGGTCACATGGGCGCCACCATCCGCCGAGCCGTGCGCACCGCCCTGGGGCACTACCTGGACCTCGCGAGCGGGAAGGCCACAGGCGGCGACGCCGGTGACGCGGCCTATGAGCTGGGCCGCGGCGAAGTACGCGACGGACGTTCGATGGACGCCCTGCTCAGCGCCTACCGCGTCGGTGCCCGCGTGGCCTGGCGATGCCTGGCAGCGGGTGCCGTACCCGCAGGCCTGCCCGCCGCCGAGGTCGCCAAGTTCGCCGAGCTGACCTTCGCCTACATCGACGAGCTCTCCGCCGCGAGCGCCGCGGGCCACGCCGACGAACTGGCCGCCCGGGGCCGGGCCCGCGAGCGCCACCTGGAACAGCTGGCCCGCGACCTCCTCGCCGGCGCGAGCCCGGACGTGCTGCTGACGTCTGCTCAACGGGCCGGGTGGCAGCCTCCCGTTTCGCTGACCGCGGTCCTGCTTCCCGCCGCCCAGGCCCGGCCCGCCTACCGCGCGCTCGACCAAGGCACCCTCGTCCTCGACGATCTGCCGGACGCCACCGGTGTGCTGCTCGTCCCCGATGCCGACCGGCCACATCTCCTGCGGCAGCTGACCGACCGCACCGCCGTGGCCGGACCGGCCCGGCCATGGACTCGTGTGTCCGCCTCGTACGCACGAGCCGTACGCGCGCGCTCCCTCTCCTCCGACATTCGCGACACCGAGGACCATCTGCCCGACCTGGTGCTGAGCGCCGACGCGGAAGCGTTCGCGGACCTGCGTGCCCGAGCTCTCGCACCGTTGCGGACCTTGCCTGTCGCGACCGCACGGCGGCTGGAGGAAACGTTGCGGGCGTGGCTGCTGCACCAGGGCAGGCGGGATGAGGTGGCGGCGGCGTTGTTCGTCCATCCCCAGACCGTCCGGTACCGGATGTCGCAGCTGCGGGAGCTGTTTCCCGATCTCGCATCACCGCACCGGGTCCTTGAACTGACGCTGGCGGTCGGCCTTCGGGTCGGCTGACGACCACGGCCGTGCCCGACCTGGTCCTGGCTCCGGCCGTGCGCTCGCCTGCGCCATCTGCGGCCATCAGCCGGCGGGCGGGATCGCGGCCATCGCCGAGAGCCGGGCAAAGGACGTCACTTTCGTGGTCGGCCAGGTGACGTCCCCTCACCATGGGCAAGGACTGCTGTCATGACCGCGCCCGGACCAGGAACTGGTGCGCGCGGCGCGTCGCGAACCTGGACGGCGCGAACGCAGACCTGTTCGGTGCGGACCTGGCGAAGGCGAAGCTGTCCGGCGGATCGGGTCGCAGGACACGGGCGGTGCCACATCGGCGTGGGCGAGCGGGGGCCCCGCGCGAGCTCGGTTCGAGCGTGGGGGAGCGTGCGGCTGCAAGGCGGAGGGGGGCGTCGGGGAGGGCGTGCCAAGCCCCGCGTCTGCGGCAATGGTCCGCCGGACAGGTCCTAGCAGGCGTCGCGCATCAGTTCCGCCAGGTCGTGGTCGAGGTCGAGCTGGAGGTGTTCCAGACCGGTGGCCACCAGTTCGTTGGTCGCCTGCAGGAAGCGGCGGATCTCACCGGTGCGCACGTGCACGACGGCGGTGCCCTCGGGGGCGTGGAACTCCAGGACGGTGCGGTCGTACCCGTACGGGCGTATCCGTACGTCGCCGTGGCCCTCCGGGGCCTGCAGCCCCGCCGTCAGCAACTCGCGGGCGAAGGTCCAGCAGACCTCGACGCCTTCCAGGGTGGCCGGGGCGGGGAACGTCATGCGGACCGCGAACGGGTCGCGCCGGTCGTAGCGCAGCGTGGCGGGAATACTCGGCATGCGCGGTGCTGCGGCGACGAGGCGGGCCTCGACGGGCTGCTCGATGACGGTGGACAACGCCTTGCTCCCTCGTGACGGCTGGACGGGCTTCCGGGTGTGGGACCGGACACTGGAGGAGACGACGGAACGAGCCGCTCCGTGCACACGTATCGCTAGTGACCTCTGTCACCGCGTTCATGCATGCGCGGGCCGGAGCGGGCGGTCTGGACGGGGCCGGACCGGTGGGCTAGCTTCGCCCGCCATGAGGCGCTCGGGGAACGCGGGACTGACGGGACGTAAGCGGCGGCGGCTGACGGGGGTGATGGCGGCGGGGGCGTCCGGGGTGGCGCTGGCCGCGCTGACCGTCGCACCGGCCCAGGCGCACACGCCGGAGCAGCGGGCGCCGCACTGGGCGCTCAAGGACAGCGGGGCGCCGCAGGTGCGCTTCCGCGGACTCGCGGCGGTAAGCCGCGACACCGCCTGGCTGGCCGGAACCGGCGGCACCGTCCTGCGCACCACCGACGGCGGGGCGAGCTGGCGGAACGTCTCCCCGCCCGGCGCGGCCGAGCTGCAGTTCCGGGACGTGGAGGCGTTCGACGCGCGGCGCGCGGTGGTACTGGCCATCGGTGAGGGAGAGGCGTCCCGCGTCTACCGCACCGACGACGGCGGAGCGACCTGGACGGAGTCCTTCCGCAACACCGACCCGAAGGCGTTCTACGACTGCCTGGCCTTCTTCGACCGCCGCCACGGCCTGGCGATGGGGGATCCGGTCGACGGGAAGTTCCGCATACTGTCGACCGCCGACGGCGGACGCACCTGGCGGGTGCTGCCCGCCGAAGGCATGCCGGCCGCGCTCGACGGCGAGGCGGGCTTCGCGGCGAGCGGACAGTGCCTGGTCACCTCCGGGCCCGAGGACGTCTGGCTGGCCACCGGCGGCGGCGCCCACGCGCGCGTGCTGCACTCCGCGGACCGCGGCCTGACCTGGACGGCCACCGAGACGCCCATCCCGGCGGGCGACCCGGCGCGCGGCGTGTTCGCGCTCGCCTTCCGCGACCGCGCCCACGGCCTCGCGGTCGGCGGCGACTACCGCGCCGACCAGCCCTCCCCGCAGGCCGCCGCGGTCACCGGGGACGGCGGCCGCACCTGGCAGCCGGCGGCCACGCCCCCGCCCGCCTACCGCTCCGGCGCCGCCTGGCTCCCGCACAGCCGCACCGCCGCCCTCGCCGTCGGCCCCACCGGCACCGATGTCACCACGGACGGCGGACGCACCTGGAGGACGCTGGACACCGGTTCGTACGACACCGTCGACTGCACCCCCGACCTGAGCTGCTGGGCGGCGGGGGAGAAGGGGCGGGTGGCCCGGCTGGAGCGCTGATCCGGGCCGGGCATGCGATTCCGCGGACGGAACGGGTACCCGGTCACTCCTCACGAGAGAGGAGTGACCGACATGCCACGCGGTTCCAGCCCCAAGCGGGAACGTCAGTACGAGCACATCAAGGAGAGCGCGCAGGACCGTGGCGAGAGCGAGGGACGCGCCAAGGAGATCGCCGCGCGGACGGTGAACAAGGAACGTGCCCGCTCCGGTGAGTCGAAGACCGCCAGCCGCAGCTCCACGCAGGACATGTCGTCCGGCAAGCGCGGCGGCCGGCGCTCGGGCAACCGGGCCGGCTCCCACGGCCCGACCCGCGACCAGCTGTACAACGAGGCCAAGCAGCGCGGCATCGAAGGCCGTTCGCACATGAACAAGGACGAACTGCGGCGGGCGCTGGACGCCAAGAAGGGATGACCGCGGCGCTCAGCCGAGCGTCTGCCGGTGGCGTGCCAGCTCCGGAGCCGTCTTCGTGGCGATGAACTCGGTGACGCGGTACGCGCAGACACCGGCGACGACGAACGGATCCCCCGCGACGATCTCCTCGATCCGCGCGCGGTCCCCCGCGACGGCGAGGATCACCCCGCCGTCGCGGGGGTTCTTGCGTCCGGAGGCCAGGAAGACACCCCTCTCGTACTGCTCGTCGAGCCAGGCGACGTGCGCCTTGAGAGCGGCGTCGACGGCCTCGAGCGGGGCGGTGTAGGTCAGCTCCAGTACGAACATGATCGCGAGCGTACCCCTGGTGCGGCGCACCCCGAGGGCGGGGCCGTACGCTCGTCACCACCATGACGAGCGTACGGATTCCCGCCGACTGGCCCGCCACCGAGGAACAGGCCCGCGCCCTCCAGGACGAGTTGCGCGAGCGGGTGGTCCTGGACGAGGCCGGGCCGCGTCCCGGCACGGGCCGTGTGACGGGCGTCGACGTGGCCTACGACGACGAGAGGGACCTCGTCGCCGCGGCGGCCGTCGTCCTGGACGGGGCCACCCTGGAGGTGGTCGCCGAGGCCACGGCCGTCGGCCGCGTCCGCTTCCCGTACGTGCCCGGGCTGCTCGCCTTCCGGGAGATCCCCACCGCCCTGGCCGCCCTCGACGCGCTGCCCTGCCCGCCCGGCCTGGTCGTCTGCGACGGCTACGGCCTCGCCCATCCGCGCCGCTTCGGCCTCGCCTGCCATCTCGGCGTGCTCACCGGGCTGCCCACGATCGGCATCGCCAAGAATCCCTTCACCTTCACCTACGAGGACCCGGCCGCCGTGCGTGGCAGCGGCTCCCCGCTTCTGGCGGGCACCGAGGAGGTCGGGCGCGCGCTGCGTACGCGGGACGCGGTCAAACCGGTGTTCGTCTCCGTCGGCCACCGCATGAGCCTCGACAACGCCTGCGCGCACACGCTGGCCCTGACCCCGTCCTACCGGCTCCCGGAGACGACACGCCGGGCGGACGCGCTGTGCCGCCGCGCGCTGCGCGAGGCGACCGGCGATCTCCGGTACCGCCGGGTCCGCCGGAGCCGGCCCGCCACGTACTCAGGGACCGGGTAAGCCGTCTGAGTACCAGTACGGATGTGGCCGCCGAAGACCGGCGGCAGGCTCTGCCGCATGACGACGCACCGCATGACGACACGCCGCTCCCCGAAGCCTCTGACCGACCCCGACCGGCCCGTCGAGCGCGCCGTGACGGCCGCTCTGGTCCTGTGCGTGCTCGCGGGCGTCGGGTGGATAGGCGGCATGCTGTACACGGTGATCGGGTGGTCCGTGTGAACGCCTCCGCCGCGGCCGTCTAGAACGACGCGGCCACCCGGAAGGTGATCCCCGCCTCGCGGAGCCGCTCCGTCAGCGCGTCCCCCATCGCCACGGCCGTCGTGACCTGCCCGGCCGTCGGCGGCAGCTCGTCGAAGGCCAGGGACTGGGCGGCCTCGGCGAAGATCTTGGCGGTCTCGTCGTACCCCGGATCGCCGCCCGAGACCTCCGTGAACACGCGCCGGCCCCCGCCCTCGCCGACGAAGCGGACCGAGAACCAGCTCTTCGCCCGTTTCTCGGCGCTCGGCCCGTCCCCGGGCCTGAGCCGGCCGGACAGCCAGCGCCGGGCGGGCGGCAGTTGGGCGGCCGCGGCGACCGCGCCCACGGCCGCGACCCCGCCCAGGGCGACGGGCAGTTGCCGCACCGCCGCGTAGTGCCGGTAGCGGAAGTCCGGGCCGTACCGGTCCAGGGCCTTCGCCGACCGGCGGACGATCTGCGGGTCGATGGTGGGCAGCGGCAGCGCCCAGGCACCGACCTCCCGGGCGAACCTCGGCGCACCCGCCGGCGCCGACACCCGGCGGGCCGGCAGCCGCGGCTCGTGCCGGCCGCGTTCCCGCGCGGCCGCCAGCATCTGCCGCCCGCGCGCGAACTGGTTCAGCGCCGAGGCGAGGGTGCCGCCGGAGAAGGCCGCGTCGGCCGTCACATAGCCGTCCACGGTCAGCGGCACGCCCTCCGGCAGCTGACGGACGGTGAAGTACGCCCCCAGGTCGTGCGGCACGGAGTCGAATCCGCAGGCGTGCACCAGCCGGGCGCCCGTCTCCCGTGCGCGGGCGTCGTGCCGGACGTACATCAGGTCCACGAACTCCGGCTCGCCCGTCAGGTCGAGGTAGTCGGTTCCGGTGTCCGCGCAGGCGGCGACCAGCGGCTCGCCGTACCGGATGTACGGGCCGACCGTCGAGGCCACCACGCGCGCGTGCTCGGCCAGCCGGCGCAACGTGCCGGGGTCCGCCACGTCGGCCTCGAGGACGCCGACGTCCGCGCCGCCGGGCAGCCGCTCGCGCAGTTCGCGCAGCTTGCGCCCGCTGCGGCCGGCGATCGCCCAGCGCAGGTCCTGGGGTGCGTGTGCGGCGAGGTACTCCGCGGTGAGCCTGCCGACGAAGCCCGTGGCTCCGAAGAGCACGATGTCGTAGGGACGGTCCGTCCTTTTCAGCCTGCTCATGACACCCCTTGGTCGCGCACCCCGCGCCGCGTGGTCGTGCACCCCGCGCCGCTGTCGGTGGCTGAGGCTAGCGTGAGACCGCGGGGCCCGACGACCAGCCGGAGGCAGCCGATGGCCAAGCGCTTGCTCGTCCGGGCCTTGTGCCCGGTGGAACGTGTTCTTAACATCGGCGATGTTACAGCAGTGGTGTCATACGGACTGGGGGCGGCATGACCACCGCACAGGCGCCAGGGCACGGTCCGCTCACCGGTGTGCGCGTGGTCGAGCTGGCCGGCATCGGCCCCGGCCCGTTCGCCGCCATGCTCCTCGCCGACCTGGGCGCGGACGTGGTCCGGGTGGACCGCCCGGGCGGCACCTCGCTCGCCCTGGACCCCGCGTACGACATCACCAACCGCAACAAGCGCTCGGTGCTGGTCGACCTGAAGTCCCCGGGCGGCCCGGACCGCGTCCTCGACCTGGCCGAACGGGCCGACGTCCTCGTCGAGGGGTACCGCCCCGGTGTCGCCGAGCGCCTCGGAGTCGGCCCCGACGCCTGCCACGCCCGCAACCCGGCACTGGTCTACGGCCGGATGACCGGGTGGGGCCAGCACGGGCCCCTCGCCGACCGCGCCGGTCACGACATCGCCTACCTGGCGCCGACCGGTGTCCTCGGCATGATCGGCGACCCGGACGGGCCGCCGGCGGTCCCGGCCAACCTGCTCGGCGACTACGCGGGCGGCTCGCTCTACCTCGTCGTGGGCGTCCTCGCCGCCCTGCACCACGCGCGCGCGACGGGCACCGGACAGGTCGTCGACGCCGCCATCGTCGACGGCGCCGCCCACCTCGCCACGATGATCCACGGCATGCTGGCCGCCGGCCGCTGGCAGGACCGGCGCCACGCCAACCTGCTGGACGGCGGCTGCCCGTACTACGGCACGTACGAGACCGCCGACGGCCGGTACATGGCGGTGGGCGCCCTGGAGCAGCAGTTCTACGACGAGTTCCTGCGACTGCTCGACCTGCCCGAACTGGTCCCGGCCCGGAAGGACTGGACCCGCTGGGGGGAGCTGCGCGAGAAGGTCGCCGCCCGTTTCAAGTCCCGCACCCGGGACGAGTGGACCGCCCGTTTCGAGGGCACGGACGCGTGCGTGGCGCCCGTGCTGTCGCTGCGTGAGGCCCCGCACCACCCGCACCTGGCCGCCCGGGGCACCTTCACCGGCCACGGCGGCATCACCCAGCCCGCGCCCGCGCCCCGCTTCTCCGTCACCCCCACGGAGGTCCGTACCGGCCCGGCCCGGCCGGGCGCCGACACGGCCGCCGTGGCCCGGGACTGGGGCCTGCCCGCGCACCCACACCCCGACGACCTCGTCCGGGACGGCGACTGACCCCGCCTCCCGCCCGGCCCACCACCCGCGAAAGGCATACAGTTGAGCACCGAAGCGTACGTGTACGACGCGATCCGCACCCCGCGCGGCCGCGGCAAGGCGAACGGCGCCCTGCACGGCACCAAGCCCATCGACCTGGTCGTCGGACTCATCCACGAGCTCCGCGACCGCTTCCCGGGGCTCGACCCGGCCGCGATCGACGACATCGTCCTCGGCGTCGTCGGCCCCGTCGGTGACCAGGGCTCGGACATCGCGCGGATCGCGGCGATCGCCGCGGGACTGCCGGACACGGTGGCGGGCGTCCAGGAGAACCGCTTCTGTGCCTCCGGCCTGGAAGCGGTGAACATGGCCGCCGCGAAGGTCCGTTCCGGCTTCGAGGACCTCGTACTCGCCGGCGGCGTGGAGTCCATGTCCCGGGTGCCGATGGCCTCGGACGGCGGCGCCTGGTTCAACGACCCGATGACCAACCTCGCGGTCAACTTCGTACCGCAGGGCATCGGCGCCGACCTGATCGCCACCATCGAGGGGTTCACCCGCCGCGATGTCGACGAGTACGCGGCGCTGTCGCAGGAACGCGCGGCGACGGCCTGGAAGGAGGGCCGCTTCGACCGCTCCGTCGTCCCCGTCAGGGACCGCAGCGGTCTCGTCGTGCTGGACCACGACGAGCACCCGCGCCCGGGCACCACCGCCGACTCGCTCGCGAAGCTCAAGCCGTCCTTCGCGGACATCGGCGAGCTCGGCGGCTTCGACGCGGTCGCCCTGCAGAAGTACCACTGGGTGGAGAGGATCGACCACGTCCACCACGCGGGCAACTCCTCCGGCATCGTCGACGGCGCCTCGCTGGTCGCCATCGGCTCGAAGGAGGTCGGCGAGCGCCACGGCCTCACCCCGCGCGCCCGGATCGTCTCCGCCGCCGTCTCCGGCTCCGAGCCGACCATCATGCTCACCGGTCCCGCGCCCGCCACCCGCAAGGCACTCGCCAAGGCCGGGCTGACCATCGACGACATCGACCTCGTCGAGATCAACGAGGCCTTCGCGGCGGTCGTGCTGCGTTTCGTCAAGGACATGGGGCTGTCCCTGGACAAGGTCAACGTCAACGGCGGCGCCATCGCCCTCGGCCACCCCCTCGGCGCCACCGGGGCGATGATCCTCGGCACCCTCGTCGACGAACTCGAACGGCAGGACAAGCGGTACGGCCTCGCCACGCTGTGCGTCGGCGGCGGCATGGGCATCGCCACGATCGTCGAGCGCATCTGACTCCCCGCGGACCCACACGACCTCAACGAAAGACGACTGTCATGACCGAGAGCACCACCATCCGCTGGGAGCAGGACGACACCGGTGTCGTCACCCTCGTGCTGGACGACCCCAACCAGTCCACGAACACGATGAACCAGGCGTTTCGCGACTCCCTGGCCGTCGTCGCCGACCGGCTGGAGGCCGAGCAGGACTCCGTCCGCGGCATCATCCTCACCTCGGCGAAGAAGACCTTCTTCGCGGGCGGCGACCTGCGCGACCTGATCCGGGTCACCCCCGGAACCGCCCAGGAGGTCTTCGACGGCGGCCTCGCCGTCAAGCGCAACCTGCGTCGCATCGAGACCCTGGGCAAGCCGGTCGTCGCGGCGATCAACGGCGCGGCCCTGGGCGGCGGTTACGAGATCGCCCTCGCCTGCCACCACCGCGTCGCCCTCGACGCGCCCGGCTCGAAGATCGGCTGCCCCGAGGTCACCCTCGGCCTGCTCCCCGGGGGCGGCGGCGTGGTCCGCACCGTACGCCTGCTCGGCATCGCCGACGCCCTCCTGAAGGTCCTGCTCCAGGGCACCCAGTACAGCCCGCGGCGCGCGCTGGAGAACGGCCTGGTCCACGACGTGGCCGCCACTCCCGAGGAACTCCTCGCCAAGGCCCGCGCCTTCATCGACGCCAACCCCGAGTCCCAGCAGCCGTGGGACAGGCCGGGCTACCGGATTCCCGGCGGCACACCGGCCAACCCGAAGTTCGCGGCGAACCTCCCCGCCTTCCCCGCCACCCTGCGCAAGCAGACGGGCGGCGCCCCCTACCCCGCCCCCCGCAACATCCTCGCGGCGGCCGTCGAGGGCGCCCAGGTCGACTTCGAGACCGCCCAGGTCATCGAGGCCCGCTACTTCGTCGAACTGGCCGCCGGCCAGATCTCGAAGAACATGATCCAGGCGTTCTTCTTCGACCTGCAGGCCGTCAACTCCGGTGCCAGCCGCCCGCAGGGCATCGAGCCCCGCAAGGTCCGCAGGGCGGCCGTCCTCGGCGCCGGGATGATGGGCGCGGGCATCGCCTACTCCTGCGCCCGCGCGGGCATCGACGTCGTCCTGAAGGACGTGTCCCTGGAGGCGGCGGTCAAGGGCAAGGGCTACTCCGAGAAGCTCTGCGCCAAGGCCGTGGCGAAGGGCCGTACGACACAGGACAAGGCGGACGCCCTGCTGGCCCGCATCACGCCGACCGCCGACGCGGCCGACCTGGCCGGCTGCGACGCGGTGATCGAGGCCGTCTTCGAGGACCCGGCGCTCAAGCACAAGGTGTTCCAGGAGATCGAGCACGTCGTCGCCCCGGACGCGCTGCTGTGTTCCAACACCTCCACCCTGCCCATCACCGTCCTCGCCGAGGGTGTCGAACGGCAGGGCGACTTCATCGGCCTGCACTTCTTCTCACCCGTCGACAAGATGCCGCTGGTGGAGATCATCAAGGGCGAGCGGACCGGTGACGAGGCCCTCGCGCGCGCCTTCGACCTGGTCCGGCAGATCAACAAGACGCCGATCGTCGTGGGCGACTCGCGCGGCTTCTTCACCTCGCGGGTCATCGGCCACTTCATCAACGAGGGCGTCGCGATGGTCGCGGAGGGCATCGAGCCCGCCTCCGTCGAGCAGGCCGCCGCGCAGGCCGGCTACCCGGCCAAGGTGCTGTCCCTGATGGACGAGCTGACCCTCACCCTGCCGCGCAAGATCCGTAACGCGTCGAAGCGGGCGGTCGAGGAGGCGGGCGGCACATGGACGGCGCACCCCGCCGAGGCGGTCATCGACCGCATGGTCGACGAGTTCGGCCGTACCGGCCGCAGCGGCGGCGCGGGCTTCTACGAGTACGGGGATGACGGAAAGCGGGCCGGGCTGTGGCCGGGACTGCGGGAGCACTTCACGCGCGAGGGCGCCGGGATCCCGTTCGTGGACATGCAGGAGCGCATGCTCTTCGCCGAGGCTCTGGACACCGTCCGCCTGCTGGAGGAGGGCGTCCTCACCTCGGTCGCGGACGCCAACATCGGTTCGGTCCTCGGCATCGGCTTCCCCGGCTGGACCGGCGGTGTGCTGCAGTACATCAACGGGTACGAGGGTGGCCTGCCCGGATTCGTGGCACGCGCGCGTGAGCTCGCCGAGCGCTACGGCGAACGGTTCACCCCGCCCGCGCTGCTGGTGGAGAAGGCGGAGAAGGGCGAGCGCTTCACCGACCCGGCCCGCTCATGACCGGGTGAGCCACTCTCCCAGCTCTTCCCTCAGCGACCGCTGGAACGTCGTCAGCAGCGCCTGCACCACCAGGGGGTGCATGTGCGCGGACAGGGACTTCACGTCCCGGGCGGTGCGCTCGGCCACCTCGCCGCGGAAGAGCCGGGAGAGTTCGTGGGCGGCGGCGCGCGAGTGCTCGACGAGCACCTCGCGCGCCGCGAGGATCGCCTCCTGGGACAGCGGTACGTCCAGGAGCTGGACGCCGAGCCGGAGCAGCCCGGCGTCGACCCGGAACGTTTCCGCGCCATCCGCGCCATCCGTGCCATCGGCGCCATCCGTGCCATCGGCCCGGACGACACTCATGGCCGTCAGCCGCGCCATGTCCTCGTCCGTCAGCGGCCGTCCGGCCCGCCGTTCGAGCTCTCCCCGGGACACCGTCTCCTCCGTGTCCGGCGCCCAGGACGCCACCACCGCACGGTGGATGGCCAGGTCGTGCGGGTCGAGGTCCGGTGGCAGCTGCCGCAGGTACCGCTCGATCGCGGCCAGCGTCATGCCCTGCTGCTGCAGTTCCTCGATCAGGGCCAGGCGCGCCAGGTGCCCGGGCCCGTAGCGTCCCACCCGGCGCGGGCCGATCACCGGCGGCGGCAGCAGCCCCTTGGTGGCGTAGAAGCGGACCGTGCGCACCGTGACCCCCGCCCGGGCGGCCAGCTCGTCGATCGTGAGGGCCGGCTCGCCGGCGCCGGCGCCGGCGTCCGTCTCGGCGTGGGTCGTCATGTTCAGCAGTATCGCTGTCTCACCAGTGCTGTGAAACATGTGGTGATCCATGTGGTGACCCTGTGAGAGCTGCCGTCCTGTGAGATGGGCCACCGCATACCGGGCGAACCGGTGGGGAAGCAGCAGCGTTGGTCTGTGCCGCGACACGAGGGTGGTGCGGGCCGAAGTCACATTCGGACACCCGGGTCACGACTCCCGGGGGCACCAGAAAGTGGAACCACCCGTGAGCAAGGAAGCCGTCCATTCGGCACAGGTCGCCGACCATCCCCGGGCGACCGGGGCACCCGCGGACGCGGGTGACGCCGGCTACAGCAAGGACCTCAAGCACCGCCACGTCAACATGATCGCCATCGGCGGCGCCATCGGCACCGGACTGTTCCTGGGCGCCGGCGGCCGTCTGCACAACGCGGGCCCGGCGCTGGCCCTGGCCTACCTGGTCTGCGGCGTCTTCGCCTTCTTCGTCGTGCGGGCCCTGGGAGAGCTGGTGCTCTACCGGCCCTCCTCCGGTTCGTTCGTGTCGTACGCGCGCGAGTTCCTCGGCGAGAAGGGCGCCTACGTCGCCGGCTGGATGTACTTCCTGAACTGGTCGACCACCGGCATCGCCGACATCACCGCGATCGCGCTGTACACGCACTACTGGAGCATGTTCACGTCGATTCCGCAGTGGGCGCTCGCCCTGATCGCCCTCGCGGTGGTGCTGGCCGTGAACCTGATCTCGGTGAAGATCTTCGGTGAGATGGAGTTCTGGTTCTCGATCATCAAGGTCGCCACCCTCGTCGTCTTCATGCTGATCGGCATCTTCCTGCTGGCCACCCAGCACCCCGTCGACGGCCGGACCCCGGGCGTGAGCGTGATCACGGACAACGGCGGGGTCCTGCCGCACGGCCTGATGCCGGTCGTCCTGGTCATGCAGGGCGTGATCTTCGCGTACGCCGCGCTGGAGCTGGTCGGCGTCGCCGCGGGCGAGACCGCCGAGCCGGCGAAGGTCGTCCCGCGCGCGGTGAACTCGATCATGTGGCGGGTGGGCCTCTTCTACGTGGGCTCGGTCGTCCTGCTGGCCCTGCTGCTGCCGGGTTCGGTCTACTCCGGCGACGAGAGCCCCTTCGTGACGGTGCTGTCCAAGATCGGCGTCTCGGGCGCGGGCGACGTGATGAACCTGGTCGTGCTCACCGCCGCCATGTCCTCGCTGAACTCCGGCCTGTACTCCACCGGCCGCATCCTGCGCTCCATGGCGATGGCCGGCTCGGCGCCGAAGTTCACCGCCCGGATGAACCGCAGCCAGGTCCCCTACGGCGGCATCCTGCTGACCTGCGCCGTGTGCGTGGCCGGTGTCGTCCTGAACTACCTGGTGCCGAGCCAGGCCTTCGAGATCGTGCTGAACGTGGCGGCCCTCGGCATCATCAGCACCTGGGTCATCATCATGGTCAGCCACCTGGTCTTCGTCCGGCGGGCCCGGGAGGGCGAGGTCACCCGGCCGTCCTTCCGGCTGCCGTTCAGCCCGTTCACCGAGATCACCACGGTCGTCTTCCTGCTGGCCTGTCTCGGCATGATGTGGAACGACCCCGAGGTCGGCCGCAAGACCCTGCTGCTGATCCCGCTGATCGCCGTCGCCCTGGTCGGCGGCTGGTTCGGCGTGCGCCGCAGGGTCGCGCGGACGGCCGACGGCGAGCCGGGCCGGTCCGCGCAGTAGCGGGCCGCGGCCACCGGACGTCGGGGGACGGGGCGGGCACAGCCCCGGCCGGGGCGACGGGGCAGGCTCCCGCCGCCCCGGGCCAGGAGCACGTCAGCGTCCGTGCACGTTGTTCGTCGCCTCGATCTTCTTCCACGACTTCGGCTGTGCGGGCGCCGCCGGCTTCGCGATCGACGCGGTGCGCGCCGCGGACGCGGCCGGCTTCGACGGCTGGAACAGCCAGGTGTCGAAGAGCGCCGCCAGGGGCTTGCCGGAGACCCGCTCGGCGTACTTCTGGAAGTCGGCCACCGAGGCGTTGCCGTAAGCGTGCTCCTTCGGCCAGCCCTTGAGGATGGCGAAGAACGCGTCGTCGCCGACCTCGTTGCGCAGCGCCTGGACCGCGACGGCCCCCCGGTCGTAGACCGCGGTGTCGAACTGGTTGTCCGGACCCGGGTCACCGGGCGCCACCTTCCAGAACGGGTCGTCGGCCGGGTGCGAGGCGTACACGTAGTCCGCCAGCTCCCGCGTGGTGCCCTCGCCCTCGTGCTCGGACCACAGCCACTGCGCGTACCGCGCGAAGCCCTCGTTGATCCAGATGTCCTTCCAGCCCTTCAGCGACACGTCGTCGCCGTACCACTGGTGCGCCAGCTCGTGCACCACCACCGAGGTGTTGGAGCCGTTCGCGAACTGCTTGGGGCTGTAGTAGATCCGGCTCTGCGTCTCCAGCGCGTACCCGGTCGTGGTGTTCGGCACGTAACCGCCCGCCGAGGCGAACGGGTACGGCCCGAAGTAGCCGCTGAGCCAGTCCACCAGTTCACCGGTCCGCTCCACGCTCGCCCGCGCCGCCCCGTCGTTGTCGCCGAGGTCCTTGCTGTAGGCGTTGACGACCGGGACGCCGCCCTCGGAGGTGCTGGTCGTGATGTCGAACTTCCCGACCGCGAGGGTGGCCAGATACGTCGCCTGCGGCTTGTTCTGCCGCCAGTTGTAGCGGGTCCAGCCGAGCTTCGAGCTCGTCGACTGCAGCGTGCCGTTGGAGATGGCCTGGGTGCCGTCCGGCACGGCCACCGACACGTCGTAGGTGGCCTTGTCCGACGGGTGGTCGTTGCTGGGGAACCACCACCAGGCGGCCTCGGGCTCGTCCGCCGCGACGGCACCGTCCGGGGTGCGGTGCCAGGTCGAGAACCCGTAGGCGCTCTTCGTCGACGGCACCCCGCTGTACCTGACCACGACCGTGATCGGCGTGCCCTTCGCCAGCGGTGTGGCCGGGGTGATCTCCAGCTCGTGCTGACCGGAGCTGCTGAAGGCCGCCCTGGCGCCGTTGACCCGGACCTCGCTCACGTCCAGCAGGAAGTCCAGGTCGAACCGTGACAGGTCCTCGGTGGTCCGCGCCAGGATGGTCGCCGTGCCCTCCAGCTCGTCCGTCGCGGGCTGGTACTGCAGCCTCAGGTCGTAGTGGGAGACGTCGTAACCGCCGTTGCCGTAGTACGGGTAGTAGGGGTCGCCGATGCCGGGCGCGCCGGGGGCGTAGCTCGCGGCCGATGCCGGGATCGCCAGCAGCAGGGAGGCCGCCGCGAGTACGCCCGGGGCGAGGATTCTGCGGTGCACGTCAGCTCCAAGTCGTAGGGTGACGACAGGTCTGTCCGGAGCCTATTCAGCCCCTGTGGCCCCTGACGTGTCCACAGCACCCCCTGTCACACGATCGCCATTCGGCCGTCACGAACCTTACGGCCACTCAGATGCACCCTTCTGCACGGCAGTTGACCGGGGTACCGTCCGCGCATGCCGAAACGCACGCGCTTCACGACCTGGAGAACGTTCGCGACGGCGGCCGTCGCCGTCCTCGTCGCCGCCTTCCTCACCCCGGCCGCGGCCCAGGCCGCCCGGGGCCCCGGGGAAAGCCGGCCGGTCTACTCCTACGCCGACGCCGTCCGTGAGTCCGTCTGGGTCGACACCGGCCTCGACGGCGACGGCGACGGGAGGACCGACCGGGTCGCCGCCGACATCGTCCGCCCCCGGGAGGCGGCACAGCAGCACCGCAAGGTGCCCGTCATCATGGACGCCAGCCCGTACTACTCCTGCTGCGGCCGCGGCAACGAGAGCCAGACGAAGACGTACGACGCGAGCGGCCACGTCGTGCAGATGCCGCTGTTCTACGACAACTACTTCGTGCCGCGCGGCTACGCCTTCATCGGCGTCGACCTGGCCGGAACCAACCGCTCCGACGGCTGCGTCGACATCGGCGGCCGCAGCGACATCCAGTCCGCGAAGGCCGTCGTCGACTGGCTGAACGGCCGCGCCCGCGCCTACACCAGCCGTACCGGAACCGCCACGGTCAAGGCGACCTGGACCAACGGCCGCACCGGAATGATCGGCAAGAGCTGGGACGGCACCATCGCCAACGGTGTGGCCGCCACCGGTGTGAAGGGCCTGCGGACGATCGTGCCGATCAGCGCGATCTCCTCCTGGTACGACTACTACTTCGCCAAGGGCGCCCCGCTGTACGACTCCGGCCCCGCCCAGCTGTCCGACGCGGTGGAGAGCGACGGCGCCCACGCCAGGTGCGCCGCGGTGCAGCACAGGCTCGTCGACGGGGCGCCGCGCACCGGCGACTGGACACCCCTGTGGACCGAGCGGGACTACGTCAAGGACGCCGCCAAGGTGCGGGCCAGCGTCTTCCTCGTCCACGGCATGCAGGACCTCAACGTCCGCACCAAGCACTTCGGCCAGTGGTGGGAGGCGCTCGCCCGGCACGGCGTGGAGCGCAAGATCTGGCTCTCCCAGACCGGCCACGTCGACCCCTTCGACTACCGGCGCGCCGACTGGGTCGAGACCCTGCACCGCTGGTTCGACCACGCACTCCTCGGCTACGCCAACGGCATCGACCGTGAGCCGATGGCGGACATCGAGCGCCACCCCGACCAGTGGGTCACCTCGGCAGCCTGGCCGCCGCGCACCACGCGGGACACCACCCTGCGCCCGGCCACCGGCTCCCGGGCGGGCGTCGGCACCCTCGGCCTGCGCAAGGGCTCCGGCACCGAGACCTTCACCGACGACCCGCGGCTGAGCGAGACCGACTGGGCCGCGCGGATCACCGAGCCGACCCCCGAGAAGGCCGGTTTCGTCACCCGGCCGCTCACCCGTGACCTGCGCCTGTCCGGCTCCTCCGAGGTCACCGTCACCGCCACCCCGACCACCTCGACGGCCCATCTGTCCGCCGTCCTCGTCGACGTCGGCCCCGACACCATCCGGGACTACGCCGACGCCGCCGAGGGCATCACCACGCTCACCGATCGCACCTGCTGGGGCGAGAGCACCGCCGGGGACAGCGCCTGCTTCAAGGCGACGCGGGCGAAGACGGCGTCCGTCGGCTACACCGTCCTCAGCCGTGGGTGGGCGGACCTCGGCAACTACGCCTCCGACCGCAAGGGCGTCCCGCTCACCCCGGGCAAGGCGTACACCATCACCCTGGACCTCGCCGCCACCGACCACGTCGTGCCCCGGGGGCACCGCCTGGCGCTGATCGTCGCGGGCACGGACAAGGACCTCATCGACCCCCCGTCCACCACCCCGACCCTCACCGTGGACCTGGCGCGTACGTCGGCCAGGGTGCCGCTGGTGGGCGGCGCAGCCGCGTTCGCCCGCGCCACCTCGGGCGGCACGTCCGCCGCGCCCGGGGCCACGGTCCTGGACGGCGTGCGGGCACCGCGCACCGTCCGGCACCTGCCGGGGACCTGACCGGTCCGGGCGGCCCGGCACACCGGCCGGGCCGCCCGGACGCGCATCCCACGGAACCGGCCGCGCACTGCCCGCAGCCGTTTCGCCGCGGGAATACTCACGGCATGTCTGCCGCACACGTGACCTTCGGCCTGGCCCCGGCGACGCGCGCCGGCGGTGTCCTCGCCGACGGCCGTCCCCGGCTCCCGCGGGACTTCCTGGACTTCGTCGTCGACGGCCGTCCGCTGCTCGGCCGGCTGCCCCACCTCGACCTGGTCTCCCCGCTCGCCCTGGGCCTGCCGCCCGCGATGTTCGCCGCGCGGGTCCGCGGCCTCCTGCTGGAGACCGGAGCGCCGCTCCCGGGCGGCCGGTACGTCATCTACGGCTGTCCCGGATGCGAGGACCCGGCGTGCGGCGCGGTCACCGCCGTCATCGAGCGGGACGGCGACGACTACGTCTGGCGGGACTTCGCCCTGCCGACGGACGACCGGGCCGCCCCGGACCCCGCCGGCCGCCACGGCATCGGGCCCTTCCGTTTCCGCGGACCCGAGTACCGCGCCACCCTGGGCGGCCTGCTCCACGGCTGTGACGGTCCCGGCGACACACCCGGCCGCCGCGTCCTGCTGATCGGCCCCCGCGCCGGCTTCCTCGCCCGGCTCGCCGCCGCCCTGCGCACCAGCGGCATCGGCGCCGACATCACCCCCGACATCGACGACGTACCCGCCGGGGAACTGCGCCCGTACGGCGCCGTCGTCTTCGGTCCCGCCGTCGGCGAGGACCGACGAGCCCCCGTACGCCGGGTGTTCGAGCGCGCCGGCATCGATGCGGCCTACGTCGAGGGGCTCGCCCCGATCGTCCCGCTCCTGGCCGCACAGGTCGAGCACGCCCTCGACCGCGGCGCCGCCGGCCGGCGCCGGCTGACCCGTGTGGCGGCCTCCCACGACGGGGCGGACGTGCAGGTCGCGGTCGCCTGCCGGGTGCGCCTGACCGCCTACCGACTCGACCGGCTCTCCCGCGCCCACGCCGTGGACGTCTTCGACGGTGTGCTCGAGCCCGGACGGCACCGCATCGCGCTGGACGCCAAGGCGGTGAAGGGCCGGGCCTTCGTGGTCGCCCGGGCCTCCGGGAGCGTGCTGGTGGCGGCCGTGACGCGCGGAGAACCCGGCTGAGCGCCGGGCGGCCCGGCCGTTAGGATCGGCGCCTGATGACTGCCACCCTCGTCGCCAAGAACCTCGCCGCCGGCCACGGCGACCGCTCGCTCTTCTCCGGCCTGGACCTCGTCGTGGCCCCCGGGGACGTGATCGGGCTGGTCGGTGCCAACGGAGCGGGCAAGTCCACGCTGCTGAGCCTGCTCGCCGGACTGGCCGTGCCGGAGGAGGGCGAGCTGAGGCTCTCCCCGCCGACCGCGACCGTCGGACACCTCCCGCAGGAGCCGGAACGCCGGCCCGGAGAGACGGTACGGGAGTTCCTCGCCCGCCGCACCGGCGTCGCCGAGGCCCAGCGCGCGATGGACCGGGCCACCGAGGCACTGGTCGAGGGCGCGCCCGGCGCCGACGACGCCTACGCGGCGAGCCTGGAGCGCTGGCTCGGCCTCGGCGGAGCCGACCTGGAGGAGCGGGCGGAGGAGGTCGCCGACTCCCTGGGGCTCGCCGTGGACCTGGACCAGCCGATGACCTCCCTCTCCGGCGGCCAGGCGGCCCGCGCGGGTCTCGCCTCGCTGCTGCTCTCCCGCTACGACGTCTTCCTGCTCGACGAACCCACCAACGACCTCGACCTCGACGGCCTGGAGCGCCTCGAACGCTTCGTCACCGGTCTGCGCGCCGGCACCGTCGTCGTCAGCCACGACCGCGAGTTCCTCACCCGCACGGTCACCAAGGTCCTCGAACTCGACCTGGCACAGCGGCAGATCAATCTCTACGGCGGCGGCTACGAGGGCTACCTGGAGGAACGCGAGACGGCCCGCCGGCACGCCCGGGAGGACTACGAGGAGTACGCCGACAAGAAGGCGGCCCTGCAGGACCGGGCGCAGACCCAGCGCGCCTGGATGGACAAGGGCGTGAAGAACGCGCGGCGCAAGGCCGGCAACGACAAGGACAAGATCGGCCGCAAGTTCCGCAGCGAGGCCAGTGAGAAGCAGGCCGCGAAGGCCCGCCAGACCCAGCGCATGATCGAACGCCTCGAGGCCGTCGAGGAACCCCGCAAGGAGTGGGAACTGCGCATGGAGATCGCGGCGGCCCCGCGCTCCGGCGCGGTCGTGGCCACCCTGCGGGACGCGGAGGTACGCCGCGGGGACTTCGCCTTCGGACCGGTGTCCCTGCAGATCGACTGGGCGGACCGGGTCGCGGTCACCGGTGCGAACGGCGCGGGCAAGTCGACCCTGCTCGGCGCGCTGCTCGGCCGGATCCCGCTGGACGCCGGGCACGCCGCGCTCGGCTCGGGCGTACTGGTCGGTGAGGTCGACCAGGCCCGCGGGCTGTTCCACGGCCCCCAGACCCTGCTGGACGCCTTCCGCGCGGCCGTCCCCGACACCGAACCGGTCGAAGTGCGCACCCTGCTGGCCAAGTTCGGCCTGAAGTCGGACCATGTCCTGCGCCCGGCCGCGAGCCTCTCACCCGGTGAGCGCACCCGCGCCGCCCTGGCCCTGCTCCAGGGCCGCGGCGTCAACCTCCTCGTGCTGGACGAGCCGACCAACCACCTGGACCTGCCCGCCATCGAACAGCTCGAGTCGGCGCTCGACGCCTACGAGGGCACCCTCCTGCTGGTCACCCACGACCGGCGGATGCTCGACGCGGTACGGGTGACCCGCCGCCTGGAGGTCGCGGCCGGCAAGGTGACCGAGCGCTGAGCCGACGCCGGTCCGGCGGAGGACCGGGCGGCTCCTCGGGTCGTCCCGGCGGGCCGGGCGCCATGGCGGAGCGCCCGGCCCCGGTGCTCAGCGCCGGCCGTTCTTCGGGTCGAGCAGCCCCGCGCGCCGCAGCGCGTCCGCCATCGCGCTGTTCGCCGGCGGGGGAGCCTGACGGGAGCCGCCGCCCCCGCCGGCGCGGGGCTGCCGCTGCTGCGGCGGGCGTCCGCCCCGCTGCCGTCGCTCGCCGCCGCCCTGCTGCCGCTCCTGCGGGGCCGCCTCGTCGTCCAGGCGCAGCGTGAGCGAGATCCGCTTGCGCGGGATGTCCACGTCGAGGACCTTCACCTTGACGATGTCACCGGGCTTGACGACGTCCCGCGGATCCTTCACGAACGTCTTCGACATCGCGGAGACGTGCACCAGGCCGTCCTGGTGGACGCCGACGTCGACGAACGCCCCGAAGGCCGCCACGTTCGTCACGACGCCCTCCAGGACCATCCCGGAGGACAGGTCCGAGATCTTCTCCACACCCTCCTTGAAGGTGGCCGTCCTGAAGGCGGGGCGCGGGTCACGTCCCGGCTTCTCCAGCTCCTTCAGGATGTCGGTGACGGTCGGCAGGCCGAAGGTGTCGTCGACGAAGTCGGCCGGCCGCAGCGACCGCAGCACGCCGGTGTTGCCGACGAGGGAGGCGACCTCCTGCCCCGTCGTCTTCACCATGCGGCGCACGACCGGATAGGCCTCCGGGTGCACGCTGGAGGCGTCCAGCGGGTCGTCGCCGCCCCGGATGCGGAGGAAGCCCGCGCACTGCTCGTACGCCTTCGGGCCGAGCCGTGCCACCTTCTTCAGTTCCGAGCGGGACTTGAACGGCCCGTTCGCGTCCCGGTGCGCGACGATGTTCTCGGCGAGGCCGGAGGTGACCCCGGACACCCGCGCGAGCAGCGGCACGGAGGCGGTGTTGACGTCCACACCGACGCCGTTCACACAGTCCTCGACCACCGCGTCCAGCGAGCGGGACAGCTTCACCTCGGACAGGTCGTGCTGGTACTGGCCGACACCGATCGACTTGGGATCGATCTTGACCAGTTCGGCCAGCGGGTCCTGCAGCCGGCGTGCGATGGAGACGGCGCCGCGCAGGGACACGTCCATGTCGGGCAGTTCCTGCGAGGCGAACGCCGACGCCGAGTACACGGACGCGCCCGCCTCGGACACCATCACCTTGGTGAGCTGCAGTTCGGGGTGCTTGGCGATGAGCTCTCCGGCGAGCTTGTCGGTCTCCCGGGACGCCGTGCCGTTGCCGATCGCGACCAGCTCGACCGCGTGCTCCTTCGCCAGCCGGGCCAGCTTCGCGAGGGCCTCGTCCCACTTGTTGGCCGGGACGTGCGGGTAGATGACGTCGGTGGCCACCACCTTGCCGGTCGCGTCGACCACGGCCACCTTCACGCCCGTACGGAAACCCGGGTCCAGGCCCAGCGTCGCGCGCGTGCCCGCCGGGGCGGCGAGCAGCAGGTCGCGCAGGTTGGCCGCGAAGACGTTCACCGCCTCGTCCTCGGCGGCCGTGCGCAGCCTCAGCCGCAGGTCGATACCGAGGTGCACGAGGATGCGGGTGCGCCAGGCCCAGCGGACCGTGTCGCCCAGCCACTTGTCGGCGGGGCGGCCCCGGTCGGCGATGCCGAACCGGTGGGCGACGATCCCCTCGTACGACGAAGGGCCGTCCGTCTGCTCCTCCGGCTCCAGGACGAGATCCAGGACCTCCTCCTTCTCACCGCGCAGCATGGCGAGGATCCGGTGCGAGGGCAGCTCGGTGAAGGGCTCGGCGAAGTCGAAGTAGTCGGCGAACTTCGCGCCCGCCTCCTCCTTGCCCTCCCGCACCTTGGCGGCGAGCCGCCCGCGCACCCACATCCGTTCACGCAGCTCACCGATCAGGTCGGCGTCCTCGGAGAACCGCTCGGTGAGGATCGCCCGGGCGCCGTCCAGGGCCGCCTGCGGGTCGGCGACGCCCTTGTCCGCGTCGACGAACGCGGCGGCCGCGGCGAGCGGCTCGACCGCCGGGTCGCGGAGCAGCCCCTCGGCGAGCGGCTCCAGTCCCGCCTCGCGCGCGATCTGCGCCTTGGTGCGCCGCTTGGGCTTGTAGGGGAGGTAGATGTCCTCCAGACGTGCCTTGGTCTCGGCGCCCCGGATCCGGGCTTCCAGCTCCTCGGTGAGCTTGCCCTGCTCGCGTACCGAGTCCAGGATCGCCGTCCGCCGCTCCTCGAGCTCCCGCAGGTAGCGCAGCCGCTCCTCGATCGTGCGCAGCTGCGCGTCGTCGAGCATCTCGGTCGCTTCCTTGCGGTAGCGGGCGATGAAGGGCACCGTCGAACCGCCGTCCAGCAGTTCGACCGCGGCCTTCACCTGCCGCTCCCGTACGCCGAGCTCCTCGGCGATCCTGCCTTCGATGGATCCTGCTTGGATGGATCCGGGTGTCGTCACGATCCCGTACCGCCTTCTCCACTGAGGTTGCGCGGCAATTGTGGCAGGTCGCACCGACAACCGGGGATCAGGGCGGGTCCCGGCGGGGCGCCGGGCCTGTGGTCAGGCCCGGCCGCCGCGCGCGGAGGCGGAGGCTCCGCCGAAGAGCCGGGCCAGGGCCCGGAACGGCAGCGTCACCACGGTGGCGATCGCCCCGCCGATCTGGCGCAGTACGTCTGCGATGGCACGGAACACGGACAGCTCCTTTCCTCGGTGCCGACCACTCCGGCCGGCAGGGAACGGGTACCTCACCTGTGCCGACCCATGCAGGGGTGATCAGTTCGAGGAGGGCGCGCTCCAGGTGAAGCGCGGTGTCCGGCGCTCCAGGAAGGCCCGGACGCCCTCCGCCGTCTCCGCGCTGTCGCGCATCTGCCCGGTCCAGTACGCGTCGCGGTCCGTGCGTCCGTCCGTGAACTCCTTCGCCGCGGCCTGCGTCAGCTGCGAGCGGGTGACCAGGATCCTGGTGAACTCCGCGACGCGCTTGCCCAGTTCCCCTTCCGGCAGCACCTCGTCGAGGAAGCCGGTGCGCAGTGCGCGGGCCGTGTCGATCAATTCGCCCGAGAACAGCAGGTACTTGGCGGTGGCCGGACCCACCAGCGACACCAGCCGCCGGGTGGCGGAGGCCGGATAGACGATGCCGAGTTTCGCGGGCGTCACCCCGAACAGCGCCCCCTCCTCGGCGAACCGCAGGTCGCAGGCCGCCGCCAGCTGTGCGCCGCCGCCCACGCAGTGCCCGCGGACGGCCGCCAGGGTCGGCTTCGGGAACGCCGCGAGGGCCTCCTCGGCGCGGACGGCGAGCCCCTGCGCCTCCTCGGGCGCATCACGCAGGGTCGAGATGTCGGCCCCGGCGCAGAAGGTGCCGCCCTCACCGGTGAGCACCAGCGCCCGCACGGCCGGATCGGCGGCCAGCGCGTCCAGCAGCTCGGGCAGCGCCCGCCACATCGCGGCCGTCATGGCGTTGCGCTTGGCGGGGTGGTGGACGACGACGGTGGCGACCGAGTCGGTCACCTCGTGCAGCAGCTGGGGCTCCATGAGCCGGATGCTATCCGGGTCCTCTGCAGCGTTCGCCGGCCTGGACACCGGTGAACGCGTCAAACTCGGACGGCATCCGTGGCGAAACGGTCGGGAAGCAACTGAAATCCGCTGACTTGTGTTCAGTTCCGCAGGTCGGACCGGATCGCTGCCGACACTCGACGTGTGGTGACAATCGAGCGCGAGGGTGGCGACCGGACGATGGAGAACCACGGGCGTGGGGCGGTCCCGCGCCCAGAGGGAGGCGACCGGCACCCGCCGGGCCCGCTGCCGTACGAAGGAGTGTGGCGGTTCACCGCCCCCACCGTCGACGCCTCGGTCCCGCAGGCGCGGCACGCCGTACGGGACCTGCTCCACCGCCAGGGCGTGCCGGCCGCCGACGACATGGTCCACGCGCTGCTGCTGATCGTCTCCGAACTGGTCACCAACGCGGTCAAGCACGCGGCGCTGCTGTCGCCGACGCTCGCCGTGGAGGTCGCCGTGGGCGCCGACTGGGTGCGCGTGTCGGTGGAGGACCACCACCCCTACCGTCCCACCGCCCTGGAGGCCGACCACGGGCGGACCGGCGGCCGGGGCCTGCTCCTGGTGCGCGAGGTGGCCGCGGAGGCCGGGGGGATGGTCGACATGGAGCACACGGCGGGCGGCGGCAAGGTGATCTGGGTCGCCCTGCCGCTCAAACCCGCGCGGCTCCCGTGAACCGCCTCACCACCCGGCGGACTGACCCGTCAGCTCCCTGATCGCCGGGCGTGCCGCGTCCAGCACGGTCATGAACCAGGACGAGAAGGTGTCGGTCGCGTGCCGCTCCTTGAGCTCGGCGGGTGTCACGAAGGCGGTCGCACCCACCTCCTGCGGATCCGGTGCGGGCGGGGTCTGCACCAGGCCGACGAACAGATGGTTGTACTCCTGCTCGACCAGGCCCGAGGACGGGTCCGGGTGGTTGTAGCGGACCGTGCCCGCCTCGGCGAGCAGTGAGGGGGAGACGCCCAGCTCCTCGTGCGTGCGCCGGGCCGCCGCCACGAAGGGCGCCTCCCCGGGGTAGGGATGGCCGCAGCAGGTGTTGGACCAGACACCGGGGGAGTGGTACTTGCCGAGCGCCCGTCGCTGGAGCAGCAGCCGGCCGCGGGCGTCGAACAGGAAGACGGAGAAGGCGCGGTGCAGCTGTCCCGGCGGCTGGTGGGCGGCGAGCTTCTCCGCGGTGCCGATCGTCACGCCGTCCTCGTCGACCAGTTCCAGCAAAATCGCCTCTGCGGTGCCGTTCGACGAATTGTGCGTCGCGGTGGCAGGTGTGATCGGCATACCCATCCTTCGCCTCGGTCTTGGCATCTCAAGTCTGCCGCACGAATCCGGCACTCCTGTCACTTCCCGGCACGTCCGCATGTCCCGCGCGCGGCGCGGCCCGCGGCCGTCCGGCCGGACACCGGGAAGCGAGCCCCGGTAGGTGGGCTGCCCGAGGGGAACGCCCGGGAACCGCCGGGACGCCGTGAACAGGAGGACACCGGAGCGCGACGGGCCGCCGCGCTCCACCGGCGGCGCCCCCCGGCGCCGACGGCTCCCCGCTCCCCGCTCCCCGCGGCCCGCCGTCAACGGCACGCCGTCAGTGGCACAGCCGTGCCTCGTGCTCCGCGTGGCCGCTCGGCTCCAGCTGGAAGGTGCAGTGCTCCACGTCGAAGTGGTCGCCGAGACAGCCCTGCAACTCGTGCAGCATCTTCTCGTGGCCGATCGCGCTGAGCGCGTCCGAGCCCACGACCACGTGCGCGGAGAGCACCGGCATCCCGGAGGTGATCGTCCAGGCGTGCAGGTCGTGCACGTCCTCCACCCCCTCCAGGGCCAGGAGGTGTGCGCGGACCTCCGCCATGTCGACGTCCTTCGGAGCCGCCTCCAGCAGCACGTCCAGGGTCTCGCGCAGCAGCTTGACGGTACGCGGGACGATCATCAGCCCGATGACGAGCGAGGCGATCGGGTCGGCGGCCTGCCAGCCGGTGGTCAGGATCACGACCGCGGAGACGATCACCGCCACCGAGCCCAGCGCGTCCGCGGCCACCTCGAGGAACGCGCCGCGCACGTTCAGGCTCTCCTTCTGGCCCCGCATCAGCAGCGTGAGCGAGACCGTGTTCGCGACCAGGCCGATCGCACCGAACACGATCATCAGCCCGCCCTCGGTGCCGGCCGGGGTGAAGAAGCGCTGGACGGCCTCGTACAGCACGTACCCGCCGACGCCGAGCAGGAGCAGGCAGTTGGCCAGGGCGGCGAGGATCTCGGCGCGGGCGTAGCCGAACGTGCGGTTGGTGCTCGGCGGCCGGGCCGCGAAGTGGATGGCGAGCAGGGCCATGCCCAGCCCCAGCGCGTCCGTGGCCATGTGGGCCGCGTCCGCGATCAGCGCGAGGGAGTCGGCGGCCAGACCGCCGGCGATCTCCAGCACCATGACGCCGAGGGTGATCGACAGGGTGACGCGCAGGGTGCCCCGGTACGCCGCGGCCGCCGTCCCGGTGGGCGGCACATGCGTGTGCGCGTGCCCGTGGTCGTGCCCTGCACCCATGCCGTCCGCCCTTCCGCGTGCCGCCCGAGCTCACAGTGAACTACGGGGAGGGGGTATCGGGCAACGCGGCACTGAACACCGTTGTCATGTGCCTTGACCTGCGTAAACGATGTCCAGGTCAGGGTGCCCGATGGCCCGGGGCGGTGGCCTCGCCGTGGTGCAGCCGCCAGCCCTGCCAGGCCGACTCCACCATGGCCCGTACCCCCCGCCGTGCCCGCCAGTCGAGCACCTTCGCGGCACGCTCGGCCGAGGCGACCGCCCGGGGCGCGTCACCGGGGCGCCGCCCCTCCACCACGGGCGCCCGGCGGTCGCCGGTGACCTCACCGATGACGGAGACCAGCTCGCGGACCGAGACGCCCTCGCCCCGGCCGATGTTCAGCGTCAGGTCGCCGCGCACGTCCCCCTCGGCCAGCAGCCGGGCCGCCGCCAGGTGGGCCTCGGCCAGGTCGGCCACGTGAATGTAGTCACGGACGCCGGTGCCGTCCGGGGTCGGGTAGTCGTCGCCGAAGACCCGGGGAGCCTCGCCGCGGGTGAGCCGGTCGAAGACCATGGGCACGATGTTGAAGACCCCGGTGTCCGCGAGTTCCGGCGCGGCCGCGCCCGCCACGTTGAAGTAGCGCAGGCAGACGGTGGCGATGCCGTGCGCCCGCCCCGCCGCCCGCACCAGCCACTCCCCGGCGAGCTTCGTCTCGCCGTAGGGGTTCACCGGCGCGCACGGGGTGTCCTCGGTGATCAGCTCCACGTCCGGGTTGCCGTAGACGGCCGCCGAGGAGGAGAAGACGAAGCGGTCGATCCCCGCCTCGGCGACCGCCTCCAGGAGCGTGGCGAGTCCGCCCACGTTCTCCCTGTAGTAGCGGGTGGGCTGCGCCACCGACTCGGCGACCTGCTTGCGCGCCGCGAGATGCACCACGCCCGTCACCGAGTGACCGGCGAGGACCCGCTCCAGCACGGCCCGGTCCGTCACACAGCCCTCGACGAGCGGCACACCGGCCGGAAGCCGCGCGGGCACCCCTGCCGAGAGGTCGTCCAGCACGACGACGCGCTCCCCGGCGTCGCTCATGACCCGCGCCACATGAGCCCCTATGTATCCGGCACCGCCGGTGATCAGCCACGTCATGGTCGCCCACCCTATGCCGACCCCGACCGGGGCGGTCCCCGATGTCCCGGATGCCCGGTCCGGCGAGGTCACGCGCGCGGGGGCGGTTTGTGGGCAGGCCCCGGATCACCGATGATGATCGCGGCAAAGGCCGGGGCCGACCGCGTCGACCGGCCCGTGAACGGGCGGTGAACACGGGGTCGTCGGCATCCGATAGCCTCTGCCGACATGCCGCCCGGCCGTCCGGGAAGCGGCGCCCCGCCAAGCAGACGACCGGCGCACACGCGTCGGCACCAGGGAGTGAGTTCGGTTGTCGACCGCCATCGTGACCGGCCAGCCGGTCCCCGGATCGTCGCTCGAGAGCGATCTGCGGTCCCTCGGCTTCGAGGTGCTCAACGCAACCGACACCTCCGGCACGGAGGCCCTCCTCGCGGCCGTCCCCGCGGGGGAGCGCGTGGCCGTGGTCGACTCCCGTTTCGTCGGGCACCCGCACGCCCTCCGCCTCGGACTCACCGACCCGCGCTTCCCGCTCGCCGCCGTCCCCGGCGCCGTCACCGCCCGGCCGGACGGCCGCCAGGCGCTGACCCGGGCGGTGGCGCGCGAGACCTCCGCCGGCGGCGGCAGCGTCATCGCCGTGGCCGGCATCGCGGACCGTCTGGTCCTCGCCCTCGACGCGGACGGCGCACAGGTGCACCGGCCCGAGCTCGGCAGCCTGGTCGCCGCCGTCCCCACCGATCCGCAGGCGCGCAACGAGGCCCGGCAGGCCACGGACGCCGTCGACGACGAGGCCGTGCGCCTGAAGTCGGCGGTGAAGGCCCGCGACGGCTTCTTCACCACGTTCTTCATCAGCCCGTACTCCCGCTACGTCGCCCGCTGGTGCGCCCGCCGCGGTCTGACTCCCAACCAGGTCACCACCGCCTCACTGCTCACCGCCCTGATAGCCGCGGGCTGCGCGGCCACCGGCACCCGGGCGGGCTTCGTCGCGGCGGGTGTCCTGCTCATCGCCTCCTTCGTGCTGGACTGCACGGACGGCCAGCTGGCCCGCTACTCGCTGCAGTACTCCACGCTCGGCGCCTGGCTGGACGCCACCTTCGACCGGGCCAAGGAATACGCCTACTACGCGGGGCTCGCCCTCGGCGCGGCCCGCGGTGGCGACGACGTATGGGCACTGGCACTGGGCGCGATGGTGCTCCAGACCTGCCGGCACGTCGTCGACTTCTCCTTCAACGAGGCCAATCACGACGCGACCGCGAACACCAGCCCCACCGCCGCCCTCTCCGACAAGCTCGACAGCGTCGGCTGGACGGTCTGGCTGCGGCGCATGATCGTGCTGCCCATCGGTGAGCGCTGGGCGATGATCGCGGTCCTCACGGCGGTCACCACGCCCCGCATCACCTTCTACGTGCTGCTGGTCGGCTGCGCCTTCGCGGCGACGTACACCACGGCGGGCCGGGTGCTGCGGTCGCTGACGCGCAAGGCGCGGCGCACGGACCGGGCCGCGCGGGCGCTGGCGGACCTCGCGGACAACGGGCCCCTCGCCGCCGCCCTGGGCCGTGCCGCGCGCGGCGTGCGTCTCCCGGCGCCGGTCGCCGCCGCCGTCGGCGGTCTCCTCGTGGTGATCTCCGCCGCACTCCTGGGCGCCGGCTGGCTCACCGTCGTCGCCGCCGCGCTCTACGCCGTACTGTCCGGTCTGGCCGTCGCGCGCCCCCTCAAGGGTGCGCTGGACTGGCTGGTTCCGCCCTTCTTCCGTGCCGCCGAGTACGGCACCGTCCTGGCCCTGGCGGCCGAAGCGGACGTGAACGGAGCCCTTCCGGCGGCTTTCGGGCTGGTGGCCGCCGTCGCCTACCATCACTACGACACGGTGTACCGCATCCGCGGCGACGCCGGAGCGCCGCCGGCCTGGCTGGTGAGCGCCATCGGGGGGCAGGAAGGGCGGACGCTGCTGGTCGCGGTTCTGGCCGCACTGCTCACCGCCTCGCAGTTCAAGGTCGCGCTCACGGTCCTCGCCGTGGCCGTCGCCCTCGTGGTGCTCGTAGAGAGCATCCGCTTCTGGGTGGCCGCCCACAAGGGTGGCGCACCCGCCGTACACGATGAAGGAGAACCCGCATGATCGGCCTCGTGCTGGCGGCCGGCGCCGGACGGCGCCTGCGCCCCTACACCGACAGCCTTCCCAAGGCTCTGGTGCCGGTGGGCCCCGCGGGCATAGACGGCGAGCCGACGGTCCTGGACCTGACCCTCGCCAACTTCGCCGAGATCGGTCTGACCGAGGTCGCGATCATCGTCGGCTACCGCAAGGAAGCCGTGTACGAGCGCAAGGCGGCCCTGGAGCGGAAGTACGGGCTGAAGCTCACCCTCATCGACAACGACAAGGCCGAGGAGTGGAACAACGCCTACTCGCTGTGGTGCGGCCGTGACGCCCTCAAGGACGGTGTGATCCTCGCCAACGGCGACACCGTGCACCCGGTCTCCGTCGAGAAGACGCTGCTCGCCGCCCGCGGCGAGGGCAGGAAGATCATCCTCGCCCTGGACACGGTGAAGTCCCTCGCCGACGAGGAGATGAAGGTCGTCGTCGACCCGGCCAAGGGCGTGCAGAAGATCACCAAGCTGATGGACCCCGCCGAGGCGACCGGCGAGTACATCGGCGTCACCCTCATCGAGGGCGACGCGGCCCCCGAACTGGCCGACGCGCTCAAGACGGTCTGGGAGACCGACCCGCAGCAGTTCTACGAGCACGGGTACCAGGAACTGGTGAACCGGGGCTTCAGGATCGACGTGGCGCCGATCGGCGACGTGAACTGGGTCGAGATCGACAACCACGACGACCTCGCCCGCGGACGGGAGATCGCGTGCCAGTACTGACCCGGCTCATCCCCTCGCCGCTCGTCGTGGACATCCGTCCGGGTGCCCTCGACGACCTGGCGGGGGTCCTCGCGGACGAGCGCATCTCGACCTCGGGCAGGCTCGCCGTCGCCGTCAGCGGCGGTTCCGGTGCCAGGCTGCGCGAGCGGATCGCCCCGACCCTGCCCGGTGCCACCTGGTACGAGGTCGGCGGCGGCACGCTCGACGACGCGGTCCGGCTGGCCGGCGACATAAAGGCCGGCCGGTACGACGCCGTCGTCGGCCTCGGCGGTGGCAAGATCATCGACTGTGCCAAGTTCGCCGCGGCGCGCGTCGGCCTGCCGCTGGTCGCCGTACCGACGAACCTCGCCCACGACGGTCTCTGCTCGCCGGTCGCCACGCTCGACAACGACGCGGGCCGCGGCTCCTACGGTGTGCCGAACCCGATCGCGGCCGTCATCGACCTGGACGTGATCCGGGAGGCGCCGGCGCGCTTCGTGCGGGCGGGTATCGGTGACGCCATCTCCAACATCAACTCGATCGCGGACTGGGAACTGGCGAACCGCGTCAAGGGCGAGAAGATCGACGGTCTCGCCGCGGCCATGGCCCGCCAGGCCGGCGAGGCGGTGCTCCGGCACCCCGGCGGCATCGGGGACAACGACTTCCTCCAGGTGCTCGCGGAGGCACTGGTCCTCACCGGCATCGCGATGTCCATCTCCGGCGACTCTCGCCCCGCCTCGGGGTCCTGCCACGAGATCAACCACGCCTTCGACCTGCTGTTCCCCAAGCGCGCCGCGAGCCACGGCGAGCAGTGCGGCCTGGGCGCCGCCTTCGCGATGTACCTGCGCGGTGCGCACGAGGAGTCGGCGCACACGGCCGAGGTGCTGCGCCGGCACGGGCTGCCGGTGCTCCCGGAGGAGATCGGCTTCACGGTGGACGAGTTCGTCCGCGCCGTGGAGTTCGCCCCGGAGACGCGCCCCGGCCGCTACACGATCCTCGAACACCTCGACCTGAAAACCGACCAGATCAAGGACATCTACGCCGACTATGTCAAGGCCATCGGTAGCTGAACTCCGTCCGGTCGTGCACCCCGCGGGGGTGAAGGACCGGCGCAGCGGTGAGCACTGGATGGGACGCCTCTACATGCGTGAGGTGTCCCTGCGGGTCGACCGCTACCTGGTGAACACCAGGGTCACGCCCAACCAGCTCACGTACCTGATGACCGTCTGCGGCGTCCTCGCGGCCCCGGCCCTGCTGGTGCCGGGGATCGCCGGCGCCGTGCTCGGCGTGGTCATGGTCCAGCTGTACCTGCTGCTCGACTGTGTCGACGGCGAGATCGCCCGCTGGAAGAAGCAGTACTCGCTGAACGGGGTCTACCTCGACCGCGTCGGCGCCTACCTCACCGACGCCGCTGTCCTCGTGGGCTTCGGCCTGCGCGCCGCGGACCTGTGGGGCAGCGGCAGGATCGACTGGCTGTGGGCCTTCCTCGGCACGCTGGCCGCCCTCGGCGCGATCCTGATCAAGGCCGAGACCGACCTGGTCGGTGTCGCCCGGCACCAGGCCGGCAAGCCGCCGGTCCAGGAGGCCGCCGCCGAGATGCGAACCTCCGGCATGGCGCTGGCCCGCCGGGCCGCGGCCGCGTTCAAGTTCCACCGGCTGATCCTCGGCATCGAGGCGTCCCTGCTGATCCTGGTCCTGGCCGTCGCCGACCAGGCACGCGGCGACCTGTTCTTCACCCGGCTGGGTGTCGCGGTGCTGGCCGGCATCGCGCTGCTGCAGACCGTGCTGCACCTGGTGTCCATCCTCGCCTCCAGCAGGCTGCGGTGAGCGCCGGCATGAGGGTCGGCGCGGTGATCATCACCATGGGCAACCGACCCGACGAACTGCGCGCACTGCTCGACTCGGTCGCCAAGCAGGACGGCGACCCGGTCGAGGTGGTCGTGGTCGGCAACGGCTCCCCGGTCCCGGACGTGCCCGAGGGCGTGCGGACCATCGAACTGCCCGAGAACCTGGGGATCCCGGGCGGCCGCAACGTGGGCATCGAGGCCTTCGGGCCCGGTGGCCGCGACGTGGACGTACTGCTCTTCCTCGACGACGACGGGCTGCTCGCGCACCACGACACCGCCGAGCTGTGCCGCCGGGCCTTCGCGGCCGACCCGAAGCTCGGCATCATCAGCTTCCGTATCGCGGACCCGGACACCGGCGTCACCCAGCGCCGCCACGTGCCGCGGCTGCGCGCCTCCGACCCGATGCGCTCCTCCCGGGTCACCACCTTCCTCGGCGGCGCCAACGCGGTCCGTACCCAGGTCTTCACCGAAGTCGGCGGCCTGCCGGACGCATTCTTCTACGCTCACGAGGAAACCGACCTGGCATGGCGGGCCCTCGACGCGGGCTGGATGATCGACTACCGGTCCGACATGGTGCTGTACCACCCCACGACCGCGCCCTCCCGGCACGCGGTCTACCACCGCATGGTCGCCCGCAACCGGGTCTGGCTCGCCCGCCGCAACCTCCCCGTCCTCCTGGTACCCGTCTACCTCGGGGTCTGGATGCTGCTCACCCTGCTGCGCCGCCCCTCGGGCCCGGCCCTGAGGGCCTGGTTCGGCGGGTTCAAGGAGGGCTGGACCACTCCGTGCGGCCCCCGCCGGCCGATGAAGTGGCGCACCGTGTGGCGGCTGACCCGACTGGGCCGGCCCCCGGTGATCTGAAAAGCTCGACCGGGGGAGGCGGTGCCTCGCGCGGACCACGCGGGGCCCCTTCCCCACGACGCACTCGAATACGTATGTGAAGACGAAGGTTCCAACCCGTGAGTGAGACAACGCACGACGGCGGTATCGCGGTGAGCGCGGCCCCGTCGCCCGACGAGGGACTGACGGCGGCGCAGCTCGCCGCCGAGTACGGGTTGACCGTCAGCGGCGCCCGGCCCTCGCTCGTCGAGTACGTCCGCCAGCTGTGGGGGCGGCGGCACTTCATCCTCGCCTTCTCCCAGGCGAAGCTGACCGCCCAGTACAGCCAGGCCAAGCTCGGCCAGCTCTGGCAGGTGGCCACACCCCTGCTGAACGCGGCCGTGTACTACTTCATCTTCGGCCTGATCCTGCACGCCAGCCGGGGCATGTCCCAGGACGTGTACATCCCGTTCCTGGTCACCGGCGTCTTCGTCTTCACCTTCACCCAGAGCTCGATCATGTCCGGTGTACGGGCGATCTCCGGCAACCTGGGCCTGGTGCGCGCCCTGCACTTCCCGCGTGCCTCGCTGCCCGTCTCCTTCGCCCTGCAGCAGCTTCAGCAGCTGCTGTTCTCGATGATCGTGCTGTTCGTCGTGGCGATCGGCTTCGGCAGCTACCCGGGCCTGTCCTGGCTGCTGATCGTGCCGGTGCTCGCGCTGCAGTTCCTGTTCAACACCGGGCTGGCGCTGATCGTCGCCCGCATGGGCGCCAAGACGCCCGACCTGGCCCAGCTGATGCCGTTCGTGCTGCGTACCTGGATGTACGCCTCCGGCGTCATGTTCTCGATCAACAAGATGCTCGAAGGACGCTCCCAGGCCGTCGCCCGCGTGCTCGAGGTGAACCCGGCCGCCGTCTACATGGACCTGATGCGCTTCGCCCTCATCGACGGCTACGGCGCCGGCAACCTCCCGCCGCACGTCTGGGCCATCGCGCTGTTCTGGGCGGTGGCCGCCTTCGTCGGCGGATTCGTGTACTTCTGGAAGGCGGAGGAGCGGTACGGCCGTGGCTGAGCAGCACACCGAGCTGCAGACCGGGGAGCGCACCGTGGAGCGCCGGCCCACCGTCATCGCGGACGACCTGCACATCGTCTACCGCGTCAACGGCGCCAAGACCGGAAAGGGCAGCGCGACCGCCGCGCTCAGCCGCATCCTGAAGCGCGGCGAGGAGAGGGGCGTGCGCAAGGTGCACGCCGTACGCGGTGTCTCCTTCGTCGCCTACCGGGGCGAGGCCATCGGCCTGATCGGCTCCAACGGCTCCGGCAAGTCGACGCTGCTGCGCGCGGTGGCCGGCCTGCTCCCGGCGGAGAAGGGCAAGGTGTACACCGACGGCCAGCCCTCGCTGCTGGGCGTCAACGCCGCCCTGATGAACGACCTCACCGGCGAGCGGAACATCATCCTCGGCGGTCTCGCCATGGGCATGTCCCGGGAGGAGATCAAGGAGCGCTACCAGGACATCGTCGACTTCTCCGGTATCAACGAGAAGGGCGACTTCATCACCCTGCCGATGCGCACCTACTCCTCGGGCATGGCCGCCCGCCTGCGCTTCTCCATCGCCGCCGCGAAGGACCACGACGTCCTCATGATCGACGAGGCGCTGGCCACCGGCGACCGCAAGTTCCAGAAGCGTTCGGAGGAGCGGATCCGGGAGCTGCGCAAGGAGGCCGGCACGGTGTTCCTGGTGAGCCACAACAACAAGTCGATCCGTGACACCTGCAACCGCGTGCTGTGGCTGGAGCGCGGCGAGTTGCGGATGGACGGACCGACCGAAGAGGTCCTCAAGGAATACGAGAAGTTCACGGGCAAGTGACCCGTTCGGACCGGGGCCCCGCCGGAACCGTCCGGTGGGGCCCCGCGTCTGCAAAGGAAGCGTCAACTCCGACTGCCGTCAGGAATCTTGACGCCAATCGGTGTGTTGTTGTGATCTGCGGGACACCCCGACGGCCCTCGCCGCGCTGTACAACGTAAGCTGTACCGGTCCCCGAAAGCGGCAAGTGGGGCGATAATACGCGACACCCTCGGCCAGGGCCGCCCCACGGACGGGCGGGCGGCGTGTCCGAAATAGTGAGTATCGGGTCGGCGGTGTAGAACGGGAGATGTGACGGCAATGGCTACGGAAACTCCCCAGCTCAACGCAGCATGTGCCGTCCCCGCCACGGGCAGCGCACGGTGACGGGAGCCGACACGGCGCGCCGCACCGAGCGTGCCACCCTCGACAAGGCCGCGGGCGAGAACTTCCCCGTGGCACCGTTCTTCCTGCCCCGGACCTGGCGCGACGACCTCATGGCCGTCTACGGCTTCGCCCGCCTCGTCGACGACATCGGCGACGGCGACCTCGCCCCCGGCGGCGCGGACGCCCGGCTGCTCGGCGTGTCGGCCACCGAGGCCGAGGACCGCCTCGCCCTCCTCGACGCCTTCGAGACCGACCTGCGCCGCGTCTTCGACGCCACCCCGCGCCACCCCCTGCTGCTCCGTCTGCAGCGGACCGTCCGCCGCCGCTCGCTCACCCCGAAGCCGTTCCTCGGCCTGATCGCGGCGAACCGTCAGGACCAGCTCGTCACCCGGTACGAGACCTACGACGACCTGCTCGCCTACTGCGAGCTGTCGGCCAACCCCGTGGGCCGTCTCGTCCTCGCCCTCACCGGCACCGCCACCCCCGAACGGATCCGCCTCTCCGACCGGATCTGCACCGCTCTCCAGATCGTCGAACACCTCCAGGACGTCGCCGAGGACCTCGGCCGCGACAGGATCTATCTGCCCGCCGCGGACATGAAACGCTTTCACGTCCAGGAGGCGGACCTCGCCATGACGACCGCGGGCGCACCGTTGCGCGCACTGGTCGCGTACGAAGCGGAACGCGCCCGCGATCTCCTGAATGAAGGCGCCCCCCTGGTGGGTAGCGTCCACGGCAGGCTGAGGCTGCTGCTCGCGGGATTCGTGGCGGGGGGAAGGGCGGCGATCCACGCGATCGCCGCCGCCGATCACGACGTACTTCCCGGCCCGCCCAAGCCCGGCAAGGCTCAGTTGCTGCGCGAGGTGGGCGTGATTCTGCGAGGAGAGGGGTGATCCGGACCGTGGAGTCCGTGCCGCACGTGTCCGCACCGGTACTCGCCGCCTACCGCTACTGCGAGGCCGTCACCGGGCAGCAGGCCCGCAACTTCGCGTACGGCATCAGGCTGCTGCCGCCGCCCAAGCGCCGTGCGATGTCGGCGCTGTACGCGTTCTCCCGGCGCGTGGACGACATCGGCGACGGCGCGCTGGCGGACGACGTCAAGACCGCGCGGCTGCAGGACACCCGGGCGCTGCTCACCCGGATCCGTGAGGGCGCCGTCGCCGAGGACGACACCGACCCGGTCGCGGTCGCCCTCGCCCATGCCGCCGAGGCCTTTCCCATCCCGCTCGGCGGCCTCGACGAACTCATCGACGGCGTCCTCATGGACGTACGCGGCGAGACCTACGAGACCTGGGACGACCTCAAGGTCTACTGCCGCTGCGTGGCCGGCGCCATCGGCCGCCTCTCGCTCGGGGTGTTCGGCACCGAACCGGGGGCGCGCGGCGCCGAGCGCGCACCCGAGTACGCCGACACCCTCGGGCTGGCCCTGCAGCTCACCAACATCCTCAGGGACATCCGGGAGGACGCCGAGGACGGCCGTACCTACCTGCCGACCGACGACCTCGCCAAGTTCGGCTGCTCGGCGGGCATCGGCGGACCCACGCCACCGTCAGGGTCCGACTTCGCGGGCCTCGTGCACTTCGAAGTGCGGCGGGCCCGCGCCCTCTTCGCCGAGGGCTACCGGCTGCTGCCCATGCTCGACCGGCGCAGCGGAGCCTGCGTCGCCGCCATGGCCGGCATCTACCGCCGTCTGCTCGACCGCATCGAGCGCGAGCCGGAGGCCGTGCTGCGCGGCCGGGTCTCGCTGCCCGGGCGGGAGAAGGCGTACGTCGCCGTGCGCGGCCTGTCCGGACTCGACACCCGGCACGTGACCCGCCACGTCTCCCGGCGGACCGTCAGGAGGCGTGCCTGATGGAGCCGACGGGCGAGGAGGACCCCACTTCCGTTGCGCGGCACGCAACCCTCCGGTGCGGCGCGGCGTCCCTGACGGTGACGGCCGGCCGTGCATCGTTCCCGCAGTACGGCGGAACTGCACAGGAGGGCGCACGATGACCGACGGCACCAGGCCCGACCGGCCGTCCGCCGACCGGAACACCGTTCCCGGGCCCGCCGGACGCGCCGCCGTGGTGGTCGGCGGCGGCCTCGCCGGCATCACCGCGGCGCTCGCGCTCGCCGACGCGGGCGTCCGCGTCACCCTGCTGGAGGGCAGGCCGAGGCTGGGCGGCCTCGCCTTCTCCTTCCGCCGCGGCGAGCTGACCGTGGACAACGGACAGCACGTCTACCTGCGCTGCTGCACCGCCTACCGCTGGTTCCTCGACCGTATCGAGGGCGCGGCGCTGGCACCCCTGCAGGATCGTCTCGACGTGCCCGTTCTCGACGCCGGCAGACCCGAGGGCCGACGGCTCGGCAGACTGCGGCGCGACGCGCTGCCCGTGCCCCTGCACCTGGGCCGGAGCCTCGCCACGTACCCGCATCTCTCGCTCGCCGAGCGTGCCGCGGTCGGGCGGGCCGCGCTCGCGCTCAAAGGGCTCGACCTCGCCGATCCGGCGCTGGACGCGACCGACTTCGGCGGGTGGCTGGCCGAGCACGGCCAGTCGGCGCGTGCCGTGGAGGCCCTGTGGGACCTGGTCGGGGTCGCCACCCTCAACGCGGTCGCGGGCGACGCCTCACTGGGGCTCGCCGCGATGGTGTTCAAGACCGGTCTGCTGTCCGACCCGGGTGCGGCCGACATCGGCTGGGCCCGAGTGCCGCTGGGCGAACTGCACGACCGTCTCGCCCGCAGGGCGCTCGACTCCGCGGGCGTGCGCACCGAGGTCCGTTCACGCGTCACCTCCGTCTCCCTCGACGAGAACGGCACCTGGAGCGTTCAGGTTCCCGGCGAGACGCTCCGGGCCGACGCCGTCGTGCTCGCCGTACCGCAGCGCGAGGCCCACGACCTGCTGCCGCCCGGCGCCCTCGACGCCCCCGAGCGGCTGCTCGCGATCGGCACCGCGCCGATCCTCAACGTCCACGTCGTCTACGACCGCAAGGTGCTCGCCAGGCCCTTCTTCGCCGCCCTCGGCACGCCCGTGCAGTGGGTCTTCGACCGCACGGAGGCGTCCGGCCTCGCCGAGGGCCAGTACCTCGCGCTCTCCCAGTCGGCCGCGCAGGACGAGATCGACGAACCGGTCGCCGCACTGCGCGAGCGCTACCTCCCCGAACTGAGGCGGCTGCTGCCCCGCGCCCGCGGCGCCGAGGTGAGGGACTTCTTCGTGACCCGGGAGCGCACGGCGACGTTCGCTCCCGCCCCCGGCGTCGGGCGCCTCAGGCCCGGCGCCCGCACCAAGGCACCCGGCCTCTACCTGGCCGGAGCGTGGACCGCCACGGGGTGGCCCGCGACCATGGAGAGTGCGGTCCGCAGCGGAGTGAGCGCGGCCGACGCCGCGCTGAGCGCCCTGGGACGGCCCCGTCCGAGCCACCTCTTCGCGTTCGAGGAGGCGGCCTGATGTCCGACCTGCCCGCGGCGGGCCCCCGCACCCCCGGCACCGCAACAAGAGGAGTAACCGTGCCCACTGTGCCCCCGGCCGACAAGGCCGTTTCAGAGACCGCGGTGGACGTCGCCGCGCTTCTGGAGCGCGGCCGGACATTGGCCACACCGGTGCTGCGGGCGGCCGTCGACCGTCTGGCGCCCCCCATGGACACCGTGGCCGCCTACCACTTCGGCTGGATCGACGCCGCGGGCAACCCGGCCGACGGCGACGGCGGCAAGGCCGTGCGCCCCGCCCTCGCCGTGCTCTCCGCCGAGGTCACCGGCGCCGCACCCGAGGTCGGCATCCCCGGCGCGGTCGCCGTGGAACTGGTGCACAACTTCTCCCTGCTGCACGACGACCTGATGGACGGCGACGAGCAGCGCCGGCACCGCGACACCGTCTGGAAGGTGCACGGCCCCGCCCAGGCGATCCTCGTCGGTGACGCCCTCTTCGCCCTCGCCAACGAGGTCCTGCTGGAGCTCGGCACGGTCGAGGCCGGCCGCGCCACCCGCCGGCTGACCACCGCCACCCGGGCCCTGATCGACGGTCAGGCCCAGGACATCTCCTACGAGCACCGCGACCGGGTCAGCGTCGAGGAGTGCCTGGAGATGGAGGGCAACAAGACCGGCGCCCTGCTGGCCTGCGCGTCCTCCATCGGCGCGGTGCTCGGCGGGGCCGACGAGCACACCGCCGACACACTCGAGAAGTACGGTTACCACCTCGGCCTCGCCTTCCAGGCCGTCGACGACCTCCTCGGCATCTGGGGCGACCCGGAGGCCACCGGCAAGCAGACCTGGAGCGATCTGCGCCAGCGCAAGAAGTCCCTGCCGGTCGTGGCCGCGCTCGCGGAGGGCGGCGAGGCGTCCGTACGGCTCGGCGAGATCCTCGCCGCCGACGCCAAGAGCAGCGACTTCGAGAACTTCTCCGAGGAGGAGTTCGCGGCCCGCGCCGCCCTCATCGAGGAGGCGGGAGGCCGCGAGTGGACGGCCGAGGAGGCGCGCCGTCAGCACACCATCGCCGTCGAGGCCCTCGGCACCGTCGACATGCCCGACCGGGTCCGCGCCGCGTTCACGGCGCTCGCCGACTTCGTCGTCGTGAGAAAGAGATGATCGCTATCGGTCGGACAGCCCTCGCGTAGTCGCCGGCCGGTGCCGCGCCCAGCACCCGCGCACCGGCCGACGGCGGACCCACAGCAGCACGACTCGCACGACTGCACGAAGGGGAAGCCATGACAGCGACGACCGACGGAAGCACCGGGGCCACACTGCCGTCCCGCGCTACCGCGGCCAGTGACACCGACATCACCACTCCCGCAGCGGCCGGCGTGCACGAAGCCGCCGCACACGCCGCGCGGCGCGCCACCGATTTCCTCCTGGCCGGGCAGGACGCCGAAGGCTGGTGGAAGGGCGACCTCGAGACCAACGTCACGATGGACGCCGAAGACCTGCTGCTCCGTCAGTTCCTGGGCATCCGCGACGAGGCGACCACCGCCGCCGCCGCTCTCTTCGTCCGCGGCGAGCAGCGCGCGGACGGCACCTGGGCCACCTTCCACGGCGGCCCCGGCGAACTCTCCACCACCATCGAGGCCTACGTCGCCCTCCGGCTCGCCGGGGACGAGCCGGACGCTCCGCACATGCGCAGGGCCTCGGCCTGGATCCGCGAGCGGGGCGGCATCGCCGCCGCCCGCGTCTTCACCCGGATCTGGCTGGCCCTGTTCGGCTGGTGGAAGTGGGAGGACCTGCCCGAACTCCCGCCGGAACTCATCTGGTTCCCCAAGTGGTTCCCGCTCAACATCTACGACTTCGGCTGCTGGGCCCGGCAGACGATCGTGCCGCTGACCATCGTCTCCGCCAAGCGCCCCGTGCGTCCCGCGCCCTTTCCGCTGGACGAGCTGCACACCGACCCGGAGAACCCCAACCCGGCGGGCCCCCTCGCCCGGGCCGCGAGCTGGGACGGTGCCTTCCAGCGTCTGGACAAGGCGCTGCACCGGCTGCGCAAGGCCGTCCCGCGCCGGCTGCGCCGGGCCGCGATGAACGCCGCCGCCCGCTGGATCATCGAACGGCAGGAGAACGACGGCTGCTGGGGCGGCATCCAGCCCCCCGCCGTGTACTCGGTCATCGCCCTCCACCTGCTGGGCTACGACCTGAAGCACCCCGTGCTGCGCGCGGGCCTGGAGTCGCTGGACCGGTTCGCCGTGTGGCGCGAGGACGGCGCCCGGATGATCGAGGCCTGCCAGTCGCCGGTGTGGGACACCTGCCTGGCCACCATCGCCCTCGCCGACGCGGGACTGCCCGCCGACCATCCGGCGCTGGTGAAGGCCGCCGACTGGATGCTGGGGGAGCAGGTGGTCCGGCCCGGCGACTGGTCGGTCCGGCGGCCCGGACTCCCGCCCGGCGGCTGGGCGTTCGAGTTCCACAACGACAACTACCCCGACATCGACGACACCGCCGAGGTGGTCCTCGCCCTGCGCCGGGTGCGGCACCACGACCCGGAGCGGGTGGAGAAGGCGATCGGACGCGGGGTGCGCTGGAACCTCGGCATGCAGTCGAAGAACGGTGCGTGGGGCGCCTTCGACGTCGACAACACCAGCCCGTTCCCCAACCGGCTGCCGTTCTGCGACTTCGGTGAGGTCATCGACCCGCCCTCGGCCGACGTCACCGCGCACGTGGTCGAGATGCTCGCGGTCGAGGGTCTCGCCCACGACCCGCGCACCCGGCGCGGCATCCAGTGGCTGCTCGCCGAGCAGGAGCCGGACGGTTCCTGGTTCGGCCGCTGGGGAGTCAACTACGTCTACGGCACCGGCTCGGTGGTGCCCGCCCTGACCGCGGCCGGCCTGCCGGGTTCGCATCCCGCGATCCGCCGGGCGGTGGCCTGGCTGGAGAAGGTGCAGAACGACGACGGCGGCTGGGGAGAGGACCTGCGCTCCTACAAGTACGCCGAGGAGTGGAGCGGCCGGGGCGCGTCCACCGCCTCCCAGACCGCGTGGGCGCTGATGGCGCTGCTCGCGGCGGGGGAGAGAGCCTCCAAGGCCGTGGAACGCGGAGTCGCGTGGCTCGCGGCCACCCAGCGGGAGGACGGCACCTGGGAGGAGCCGTACTTCACCGGGACCGGCTTCCCCTGGGACTTCTCCATCAACTACCACCTCTACCGGCAGGTCTTCCCGCTCACCGCGCTCGGCCGCTACCTGCACGGCGAGCCCTTCACCGACCGGCCCGCCACCCCGTCCGTCAAGGCCGGGGCGGTGCTCACCGAGGCCGAGGGGAGCTGATGAGCGCCCAGCCCGCCCCGGCCCCGCTGCTGATCGCCTGCGCGCTCGGCATCGAGCACCTCGCCCTGCGCAGGCGCGACCGCGGCGGTGCGGGCGGGCCGGTCACCGTCCTGCGGACCGGCATGGGGCCGAAGGCGGCGGAACGGTCCGTCAGCCGTCGCCTCGGCGAGCCGGAGTTCGCCGGGGCGGCCGTCCTGGCCACCGGCTTCTGCGCGGGACTCGCCCCCGGGATGCACCCCGGCGACCTGGTCGTGGCCGAGGAGACCCGTGACCCGCGCGGGACCGTCGGCTGTGTCGGCACGGACCTGCTCGTCGAGGAACTCGCGCGAATCCTCCCCGGGCGCACCGTCCACACCGGTCCACTCACCGGCTCCGACCACGTCGTCCGTGGTCAGGAACGTTCCGATCTGCTGGTCACCGGCGCGATCGCGGTCGACATGGAGTCGGCGGCCACGCTCCTGAGCGCCGTCCGCGCGGGCGAGCGCCCGGTTGCGGCCGTACGGGTGGTCGTGGACGCTCCAGAACACGAACTCGTCCGGATCGGCACGGTGCGCGGTGGAATATCGGCTTTCCGCGTTCTTCGATCCGTCCTTCCGGCTTTCTACGAATGGCACCGTTCTTCGCTGCTCCCCCGGAGGTGAGCCAGATGGCCATGCCGCTGCGTCAGTCCATCAAGGTCGCTACATACCTGGCCGAACAGAAACTCCGCAGGCGGGAGAAGTTCCCGCTGATCGTGGAGCTGGAGCCCCTCTTCGCCTGCAACCTCAAGTGCGAGGGGTGCGGCAAGATCCAGCACCCGGCCGGCGTGCTCAAGCAGCGCATGCCGGTCGCGCAGGCGGTGGGAGCGGTGCTCGAGTCCGGGGCACCCATGGTGTCCATCGCCGGCGGCGAGCCTTTGATGCATCCCCAGATCGACGAGATCGTGCGTCAGCTCGTGGCGAAGCGGAAGTACGTCTTCCTGTGCACCAACGCCATGCTGCTGCGCAAGAAGATGGACAAGTTCAAGCCCTCCCCCTACTTCGCGTTCGCGGTGCACATCGACGGGCTGCGGGAGCGGCACGACGAGTCCGTCGCGAAGGAGGGTGTGTTCGACGAGGCGGTGGCGGCCATCAAGGAGGCCAAGCGGCGCGGCTTCCGGGTGACCACCAACTCGACCTTCTTCAACACGGACACCCCGCAGACGATCATCGAGGTGCTCAACTTCCTCAACGACGACCTCGAGGTCGACGAGATGATGATCTCTCCCGCCTACGCCTACGAGAAAGCGCCCGACCAGGAGCACTTCCTGGGCGTGGAGCAGACCCGGGAGCTGTTCAAGAAGGCCTTCGCGGGTGGCAACCGGCGCCGCTGGCGGCTCAACCACTCCCCGCTGTTCCTGGACTTCCTCGAGGGCAAGGTCGACTTCCCGTGCACGGCCTGGGCGATCCCGAACTACTCGCTCTTCGGCTGGCAGCGGCCCTGCTACCTGATGAGCGACGGGTACGTGCCGACGTACCGGGAGCTCATCGAGGACACGGACTGGGACAAGTACGGCCGCGGCAAGGACCCGCGCTGCGCCAACTGCATGGCGCACTGCGGCTACGAGCCCACCGCCGTGCTGGCCACCATGGGGTCCCTGAAGGAGTCCCTGCGCGCGATGCGCGAGACGGTCTCCGGAAACCGGGACTGACGCGATGACCGCCGTTCCCTTGGGCGTTCCCGAGGTGCCGGTGCGGCCGGTGGCGCCGCGGCGTCCGTCGCGGCGGATCCAGGTCGGAACCGTGGCGGTCGGCGGGGACGCGCCGGTGTCGGTGCAGTCGATGACGACGACGCGTACGTCCGATGTCGGTGCGACGCTGCAGCAGATCGCGGAGCTGACCGCGTCGGGTTGTCAGATCGTGCGGGTGGCGTGTCCGACGCAGGACGACGCGGACGCGCTGGCGACGATCGCGCGGAAGTCGCAGATCCCGGTGATCGCGGACATCCACTTCCAGCCGAAGTACGTCTTCGCGGCGATCGAGGCGGGCTGTGCGGCGGTGCGGGTGAACCCGGGCAACATCAAGCAGTTCGACGACAAGGTCAGGGAGATCGCGAAGGCGGCGAAGGACCACGGCACGCCGAT
>NZ_JBSFIK010000030.1:0-83926 GCF_053597535.1 Streptomyces sp. NPDC001348
CCCGCGTACTGGATGTACTCGGGTGGTGCGACAACGCGGCGAGGTGCCGTGCCGGGCGTCGCGAGCCGGTGAACCTTTCCGGTCGCAGCACTAGGCGCGGCCGGCGGTGTCGCCCGCGCTCGTCGGCCGGTGTCCGGGACCGCACCCGGGACGCGGCGGCCGTCAGCCGGTGTCCGCCTCGTGCCCGCGCCCCTCGCGCCTGGCCGGGCACCTCCTCGGCGGCTGTCGCGAGCAGCCTCGTGGGACCGCTGCGGTCCCCGACCTCGACCAGCGGCCGTGCCCCCCACTCCCTGGCGCCGTCCCGCCGCATCATCCCCCTGCGTCGGCAGCGCGGGCCCGCTCGGCTCGTCCCGTCCCGGCTCCGCCACCCGACAGGGTCCGCAGCGCCGAGGCCACGGCATCGGTCATCGCCCGGCGTGCCGCGGCGAGGGCCGGCCGAGGGTCGACGGCCGCGGGCGCCGCGGCGAGTGTGTCGCGGACCGTGCCGGTGAAGGCGGCGTTCAGTGCGGTACCGATGTTGACCTTGACCATGCCGGCGGCCACCGCGTGCCGTAGTTCCACGTCGGGCACGCCCGTCGAGCCGTGCAGAACCAGGGGCACGGGGACCGCCGCCGCGAGGCGGGCGATGAGACCGTGGTCCAGCCGGGCGGTGCGCGTGGTCATCGCGTGGGAGCTCCCGACCGCGACGGCCAGCGCGTCGACTCCGGTGGCGCGCACGAAGTCGCGCGCCTCATCGGGGTCCGTGCGTGCCGACGGCGCGTGCACTCCGTCCTTTCCGCCGATCGCGCCGAGTTCCGCCTCCACCCAGAGGCCCTGGGAGTGTGCCCAATGCGCCGCGGCACGCGTGGCGGCGACGTTCTCGGCGTGCGGCAGCGCGGACGCGTCGAACATCACGGATCCGAAGCCGCAGTCCGCGGCGCGGCGCAGCAGCGTTTCGTCGGTGACGTGGTCGAGGTGCAGTGCCACGGGGACGGCGGCCGCCTCGGCGAGCGCGGTGGTGGCGCGGGCTATCGGGTCGAGCCGGCTGCCGTGGAACCGCACGGCGTTCTCGCTGACCTGACAGATGACCGGGCAGCCCGCGGTTTCCGCTCCGTTGACCACGGCCTCGGCGTGCTCCAGGGTGATCACGTTGAACGCACCGACGGCCCGTCCGTCGTGGTACGCGGAGCTCACGACGTCGGCGGTGGCGGTCAGCGGCACGATCGGCCTCCGATCCCTGTGCGCGAGGGCCGGCACAGAGGCGAAGGCTTGTGGGAAGAGCAGGTTTTTGCTCGTTTAGAGACCATAAAACACCTAATCAAGCACTGTGGTTTCATGGTGGTGCGCACGTCCTGGCGCGCACCACCGACAGGGGGTTGTGAGAGATGACGGCACCGCAGGCCCGGTGGAACGCGCTGCTCGAGATGCTGACGCGCGACGGCCGGATCGAAGTCGAACCGGCTGCCGAGAAGTTGGGGGTCTCCGCGGCGACGATCAGGCGCGACCTCGACGAGCTGGCCCGTCAGCAGATGGTCACCCGCACGCACGGCGGAGCCGTGATCAACGCGATCGCCTACGACCTGCCACTGCGCTACAAGGCCGCGCGCAACGCTCCGGAGAAGGAGCGGATCGCGCACGCGGCCGCCGGGCTGGTGCAGGCCGGCGCCGTGGTGGGGTTGAACGGCGGTACCACGACCACCGAGGTGGCGCGGGCACTGGCCACCCGCGCCGACCTGAGTTCCGGCGGCGCGGAGACGGCGGTCACCGTGGTGACCAACGCCCTGAACATCGCCAACGAGCTGGTCGTACGGCGCCACGTCAAGCTGGTGGTGACGGGCGGAGTGGCCCGGCCGGCGTCCTATGAGCTGATCGGGCCGCTGGCCACCGAACTGCTCGCGGAGATCGCACTGGACCAGGTCTTCATCGGGGTGGACGCCATCGACGTGGCCCACGGGGCGACCGCCCACCACGAGGGCGAGGCCAGCATCAACCGGGCGCTGGCCCGCCGCGCGCAGCAGGTCGTCGCGGTCGCCGACTCCTCCAAGCTGGACCGGCGGGCGTTCGCCCGCATCTGCCCGGTGGAGGACATCGACGTCCTGGTGACCGACAAGGCCGCCTCGGACGAGGTGACCGGGTCGTTCACGGCGGCCGGTGTGGAGGTCATCCGCGCCTGACGGCGCGTTCCGCTTCCATGCCGGGCCCGGACCCGGCCGCAACGCGCGTCCTGGCGTCATCCCCGGACACCGCCCGCGGTCAGGCCGGCGACGAGGTAGCGCTCCACGAAGGCGAACAGCACCACCACGGGCACGATCGCGACGAGCGAAGTGGCGAACAGGTACTGCCATTGCTCGTGGTACGAGGTGACGAAGCCGGGAATCGCCTTCGTCAGGGTCATCCGGTTGCCGGACGAGGTGATGGTGAGCGCCACCACGTACTCGTTCCACGCGCCGATGAAGGTGTAGACGAGCGCGGTCACCACACCGGGCATCGCGAGCGGCAGGACGACACGGGTCAGGGCGCCGAGCCGCCCGGTGCCGTCCAGCCAGGCGGCCTCCTCCAGTTCCCGGGGGATGCCGGCGAAGTACGCGTTGAGGATCCATATGCAGAACGGCAGGTTGAACGCCGCGTTCACCAGGATGAGGCCCTCGGCGGTGTCGGTCAGGTCGAGGCTGACCATCTCCCGGTAGATGCCGACCAGCAGCGCGGTCGGCGCGAACATCTGGGTGACGAGTACGAGCAGCAGGAACGCGCCGCGTCCGCGGAAGCGGTGCCGGGCGGTGTAGTACGCGGCGGGCATCCCGACGGCCAGGGCGAGCAGCGTCGCCGCCCCGGCGACGTACAGCGAGAACAGCAGCGCGTCCGTGACGCGTGGGTCGGTGAGCGACCAGATGTGCGTGAAGTTCGACCACTGCCACCGGGAGGGCAGGTAGGACGGCGGGGACTTCATCAGTTCGGGCGTCGGTCTGAGCGCCGTCAGCAGCATTTCCGCGTAGGGCGCGAGAAACGCCAGCGCCACCAGCCATCCGACGGCGGTGAGCAGGACGGTGCGCAGCTTCATCGGTCTCGGCCGCCTGCTGCGCGGCACGGCGTCGCGAGGGGTGGCGGCGGTCCTGCTCACGCGGTGTCCTCCTGTCGGCGGACGACGCGCAGATAGACCAGCACCACAGCCAGGACCAGCCCGAAATTGACGACGGCCATGGCGGCCGACTCCCCCACCGACTGGTTGTCGAAGGCGAGTTTGTACAGGTAGGTGGTGGTGGTGTCGGTGGCGAAGCCGGGGCCGCCGCGCGTCATGGCCCAGATGATGGGGAAGGAGTTGAACACATTGATCACGTTGATGATCGCGGCGACCACCAGCGAGGGCCGCAGCAGCGGCAGGGTGATGCCGAGGTAGCCGCGGACCGGGCCGGCGCCGTCCACCCACGCCGCCTCGTACACCTCGGCGGGAATGCTCTGCAGACCGGCCAGCAGCACGAACGAGGTGAACGGCAGCGAGACGAACACCGCCACGCCCATCATCGCGACCAGTGCCCGCCCCGGATCGGCCAGCCAGTTGACGGGCGCGTCCAGCACGCCGAGGTCCATGAGCAGCCGGTTGACCACGCCGTAGAAGTCGTTGAGCATCCAGCGCCAGATGAGCGCCGTCATCAGCACGGACGAGGCCCATGGCACGATCAGCGCCCATCGCACCAGCCGGCGCCCGGGAAACCGTGAGTTCAGCAGCCCGGCCAGGCCGAGGGAGACCACGACCGTGACGGTGACGACCCCGACGACCCACACGAGGGTGCGCAGCAGCACTCCGGGCAGGTCGCCCTCGGCGAACAGGTCGGTGTAGTTGCGGACTCCGGCGAAACCCTTGGACAGTCCGGTGGAGCTCACCCGTGTCAGGGACGTACGGATCATCTCGACGACCGGCCAGATGACCATGGTCAGGATGAGGAGGGTCGCGGGACCGAGCCACAGCAGCGGGTCCAGCGCACGCCATGTCCGGCGACCACGGTGCGGCGACGGCGGCGCCGACGTCGCCGGGGCCGGATGTCCGGCCTCGGTGGGGCTCGTGGTGACGTCGTGTACGGCCACCGAAGTCAGTCGCCCTTCTGCGCGGTCTTCTGGATCTCGCCCAGGACCTTCGCCGGGTCGCCGCCCGCCACCGCCGTGCCGATGCGCTGTTTCACGGCGCCGTCGACCGCGGCCCACGCGGGGTCGTCGGTGGGGGCGAACTCCGCGTCGGAGAGGGCGTCGACGAACGGCTTGTAGTAGGCGGCGTTGCGGCTGTCGGAACTGAGCACCTCACCGGCCGACCTGGTGACCGACAGAAAGCCCTCGGTGGAGACGAACTTCGCTGCGTTCTGCTTCTGGTAGAAGAAGTCGAGGAACTTCTTCACCGCCGCCCTGTTCGCCCCGCCACTCTTCTTGAAGGCGACGAGGTAGTCCTGCACGCCGAGTGTCTTGTGGGAGCTGCCGTTCTTGCTCGGCAGGGCCGCGACACCGTAGTTCAGTTTCGCGTCGACCGGGTCGATGAAGCCCTTCCGCATGAAGACCGCCCCGTTCAGCATGCCGATCCTGCCCTGTGCGAACTCGTTGAAGACGTCCTTGCGGTTGGTGGTCTCCGGATTGGGCTGGGTGAGCTTGTCCTTCGTCAGTTTTCGCAGATAGGCGAGCGTGTCGACGTTGGCCGGCCGGTCGATCGCCCACTTGCCCGAGGCGTCCGTCCAGCCACCGCCGTTGTTCATCGCCCAGATCTGGAACTCCGCCTGGGCCTCCTCGGCCCCCAGGGGCAGTCCGAGGCCGATGTAACCGGCCTTCTTGATCTTCCTGGCGTCGGCCTCGACCTCCGCCCAGGTCGACGGCGGGTGGGCGATGCCCGCCTTGGCGAAGATGTCCTTGTTGTAGAAGAACAGGCGAGCACTGGAGATGAACGGCAGGCCGTACTGGACTCCGTCGTACTGCGCCTTCTGCCGGAACACCGGGAGGAAGTCGGCCAGCACCCCGGGAGAGACGACGTCCTGCGCCTTGTGCACCAGACCGTCGCGGGCGAAGTCGGAGAACTTGTTGTAGTTGAGGATGTCGGGTTCCTGCTTGGTCTGGACGTACGTCTTGACCTTGGAGTCCATCTGCTCCCAGTCGACGACCTCGAGATTCACCCGGTAACCGGGGTTCGCGGCCTCGAAGTCCTTGATCAGCGCCCTCCAGTAGGCCTGGGTGTCGTCGTCGTACTTCGCCGCGACGAAGCTGATGGTCCTGCCGTCGGATCCGCCGCTGTCGGAGGAGCTGCCCTTGCCGCATCCGGTGAGAACCAGTGCCAGGGCCAGTCCCCCGGCGAGGCCCGCGAGATGGCGTTTCACGGAGTACCTCTCCGCACGCATGGCGTGCTTGGTCAAGCGCGTGCTCGCCCGGTTGCGGGCCCGCTTGCTTGTTTATGCTCGATTCAGAGTGTTATCAATCATCAAGCGACATGATGCTCAATGGATCGCGCACGGTGTCAAGGGCCGCCACATCACGCACCGGTCACGCCGTGCGCCCGAGAGGGGAGACTTCCCGATGAGTCGGACCGAGATCGAGATCGCCACCCAGCCCGACTGCTGGCGGCAGGCCGTGGCACTGGCCCGGCAGCCCGACGGCCCCGCTTCCGCCTCGCTGCCCCGGTCCGGCGAGCGGGTGGCCGTCGTCGGCTGCGGGACGTCCTGGTTCATCGCCCAGGCGTACGCGGCGCTGCGGGAGTCGGGCGGCCACGGCGAGACCGACGCCTTCCCCGCCTCCGAGATGCCGACCGGGCGTGCCTACGACCGGGTGCTCGCGCTGACCCGGTCCGGCACCACGACCGAGGTGCTGGATCTGCTCCGCCGGCTCCGCGGCCGCACCCCCACGACCGCCGTGTCCGCGGTACCGCGGGCACCGGTGACGGAGCTGGCCGACGCCGTCGTCCTGCTCGACTTCGCCGACGAGACCTCGGTCGTCCAGACCCGGTTCGCCAGCACGGAACTGGTCCTCCTGCGGGCACACCTGGGCGAGGACCTCGGGCAACTGCCGCGGCAGGGGCACTCGGCGCTGGACGAACCGCTGCCGGCCGGGGTGCTCGAGGCCGAGCAGTTCACCTTCCTGGGGCGGGGCTGGGCGTACGGGATCGCCCAGGAGGCGGCGCTGAAGATGCGTGAGGCGGCGTGCGCCTGGACCGAGGCCTATCCGGTGATGGAGTACCGGCACGGGCCGATCAGCGTCACCGGACCGGGCCGTGTGACGTGGTGGTTCGGGGACCCGGCGGCCCTGCCGTCCGGTCTCGCCGACGACATCGCCCGGACCGGCGGGCAGTTGGTGGCACTGGGCCGGGACCCGCTGGCGGACCTCGTCGTGGTGCACCGACTGGCCGCCACCCTCGCCTCGGCCCGCGGGCTCGACCCGGACAATCCGCGCCATCTGACCCGTTCGGTGATCCTGGCCTGACCGGGCCGGCCCCGGGGGCGGGTCTCGCGGAGGTCGCAGAATTTACCCGTCCGTTACCGACGGTTTCCGGCCCCTCGGACGTGCCTCAGCCGGACCCGGTGCCGACCGCCACCAGGACAGCTGCCGCCCCAGCAGCACTGCCGGGGCACCCGGAGACCACGCGCCCGGCATGTTGACAGGTGGCGGTTGCCGCAAGAGCATGAGCGAAACTGCTTTCAATCTTGCATCTGCACGCATCTTCAAGCAGAGGGCGAACCCTGCCCGGCACCGCGCTTCCTCGTGATCGCGCACGACCGCGCACGTCGCGGGCCACCAGCACCACGCACCGCCGCTCCTGAGTCACCGTCCTGTCCGACAGGAGGACACGAGTGCACGCCCGATCGAGCAGTCCCGGCGGCTTGTTGTTCGCTGCCGCGCTGACCGCCGCCATGCTGGTGACGCCGGTCACCGGCTACCCCGCCGCGGAAACGGCCTCAGCCCGCCCCGCCACCGGCGGCACCGGTGGCACCGGCGGGCCGAACGTGGTCCGCACCGCGCACGCGGTCACGGTCCGGGTGCCGGCCTCCGCGGGTGCCCCCGGCTACACCCTCGACGTGGCCACCGACGAACTGGCGCTGACCACGCACCGCGCCGGGAAGACCGTGCTCGGCACCGCGTCCGGCGACACCGGCGCCCTGCGTTTCACCGCGGCCGACGGCACGTGGCAGCATGCGACCGGCGTCACGGGCTGGACGTGGCAGGACGGCGTCCTGACCGTCACCGCCGACAGCACGCTCGACGGCGCCACCGTGCGGGCCCGGATCACCCCCGGCGCCGACCGTTACCAGCTCGACTGGGACGTCGAAGGCGGCGCCCCGAAGCAGCTGGGCCTCACCTACGACCTGGCGTCGGCCGGCCACTGGTACGGCCACGGCGAGGCCGAGACCCCCCAAGGCGGTCCCGGCGTCGACCAGCCCTGGCCTCTCGACGCCGGGGAGGTCGACCACAAGACCTTCGGCCCCGCGTCGTACAACATGATCGACCCGTTCTGGTACACCTCGGAGTCGACCGGTCTGCGCGTCGACACCGGGAACGTCATGGACGTGGTGCTCGGCAAGGGCAAGGACGGCCTCGGCTCCTTCACCGTCGAGTCGCCCGACACCTACAAGGCCACCGTGTTCGTCGAGTCGACCCCGCTCGACGTCTACCGCGACTACATAGGCATCGTCGGCAAACCGGCCAAGAGCGACGCCACGTACGAGCAGTACGCCAAGCCGCTGTGGAATTCCTGGGCACAGTTCTACACCAAGGTCGACCAGGAGAGACTGCTCGGCTACGCCAAGGACCTCCACGACAACGGCCTGGACGGGCACACCATCCAGCTCGACGACAAGTGGGAGTCGAACTACGGCAATCTGACCTGGGATCCCAAGACCTTCCCCGATCCCGAGGGCCTCTCCGAGAAGATCCACGACATGGGGTTCGACTTCGGCATCTGGGTCACCCTGTGGATCAACCTGGACTCCGACAACTACCGGTACGCGGTCGACCACGACTACCTGCTCAAGGATGCCGAGGACACGACCAAGCCGTGTGAGGTGACCTGGTGGAACGGCCGGGCCGGGATCATCGACCTGGCGAATCCCGACGCCAAGGCCTGGTACGAGGGCAACCTCAGGAAGCTCATGGCCACGTACCACATCGACGGGCTGAAGTTCGACACCCGCTTCTTCGACGAGAAGTGCGCGCCGCGCGCGGGTCATCAGGCCACGGACTACCAGAAGCTCGGCACGCAGCTCGCCGACGAGTTCGACCTCCAGGGCGCCGGCATCCGGGTGCACTGGAACCGGACGGCCCACCAGGCGGGCTTCGTCACCCGCCAGGTCGACAAGGGCACCGGCTGGGACTCACTGCGCGCCTCCGCCACCCAGAACCTCGCCATCTCCACCATCGGCTATCCGTTCGTGGAGTCCGACATGATCGGTGGCTCCGGCGGCCAGAGCGCACCGTCGAAAGGCGTGCTGGTGCGGTGGGCTCAATCCGCCTCGCTGATGCCGCTGATGTACGCCTCCACCTCCCCCGTGGACACCAACGACACCACCACCGGGCAGAAGGTGGACTACGACCAGGAGACGGTCGACCTCTACCGACAGGCGATCAAGACGCACGAGAAGCTCGCCCCCTACATCTGGGATCAGGTGCAGAGCACCCTGAGGACCGGCGACCCCATCATGCGCCCGCTGTTCTTCGACTTCCCGAAGGACGAGGCGAGTTACACCGTCTCCGACGAGTGGATGCTCGGCCCGGCCGTGCTGGCCGCGCCCAAGCTGAGCACCGGCGCCACCCGCTCCGTCCATCTGCCGCCGGGCACCTGGTACGACGTGAACCAGGGCACGGTGATCCGCGGCCCCAGGACGCTCAAGGGGTACGCGGCGCCGCTCGGCGTCACCCCGGCCTTCGTCGACCTCAAGGCCAAGGGCGCGGCCAAGGCCATCAAGGCGCTGCGGCGCTACGACGCTCCGGCCGCCTCCGTCCTGATCACACCGGACGCCCCGTCCACCGACTCCGGTACACCGTTCGAGGTGACCACGGAGGTGACCAACTGGGGCACCCGGCCCCTCAGGCACGCCACGGCGGCACTGGAGCTGCCCGACGGCTGGAGCGCCGAGCCGGCCGGTCCGACCACCGCGAGGTCCCTCAAGAACGGCGCCACACTCACCACCACCTGGACGGTGACCCCGGCCGACGACGCCCGATGGGGCGGCCACGACCTCACCGGCACCGCCGTCCACGACGGTTCGACGAAGGTGTCCGACACCGTGCAGGCGCAGGTGAGGGCCGTCCCGGGCAGGGTGCGGGAGCCCTACCTGACGACCGACACCACCGCCGGCGACGCCCGATACGCCCAGGCCGGTGACCAGTTCGCCATCTGGGCGGGCGGCCAGGACCTGTCCGGCTGGAAGGACGAGAAGGGCGTCGTCTACCGGCACGGCGCGGCCGGGGAGAAGGCCACCGTGCAGGCCCGGCTGATCTCCCAGGACAGCGCCTCACCGGTCGGCAAGGCAGGCATCGCCGTCGCCAACGACCTGACCGCGCCGCAGAAGGGCGGTTACGCGGTGCTGGTCATGACCCAGCGGTACGGACTCGAGTTCATGACCGACAGCGACGGCGACGGGAAGCTCGACACCTGGGCGGGCGGCGGCTCCACCTACCACCCGGCGTATCTCAGGCTGACCCGGGACGGCGCCACCTACACCGCGTACGCCAGCAGGGACGGCGACACCTGGTCGCAGGTCGGCACCGCCCAGGTGCCGTCGGCCGCCGGCCCCGGTGACGCCGGAATGGTCGCGGGGGCGGCCAACGCCAACTACCCCGGCACGACGATCGAAGCCGTCTTCAGCGGATTCTCCGTCACCTCCTGACACCACGGGCGCCACCGCTCCCCACCGGCGCCACCGGCACACCCCGTTCCCCGGCAGGCCTCCCCTGGGGCCTGCCGGGCCCCCGCACGCACGTGAGAGAGGGAACCCAGCCCCATGACACGTACGTCCTCAGCTGTCGCCGGCTTCGTCGCGGGCGTGGTCGTGGCGGCGAGCACCACCGCGATCGCCGTCACCGGTACGACGACCAGCACCGGTTCCGACCCCGGTTCCAGGACCACCACCACCTGGCTGACCGTCAAGGTCGCCGACGCCATGGGCACCAGGGACACCATCACCTGGGTTCCCACCGGCTCCTTCGCCGACTCCGCGGAGGAACGGGTCCCGCGCTACCCGATGACCGCCATCCAGGGCAAGGACACCAAGGAGCTCGAACTCTCCGCCGTCCGGGGCGAGCAGGTATCGGCGCAGCTGGCGATCGCGTCCGGCCATGACCTCGATGACGTCAAGGCCGTGGTCGGTGATCTCACCGGGCCCGGCGGAGCGAGGCTGTCCGGGAGCGACACCCAGGTCCGGTTCGTCAAGTACGTGCCGGTGCAGCGCTCCAAGAGCGAGGTCGACTGGTCGGCCACCATCGACCAGGTCAGCTCCGGCAAGGAGGTGTCCGGCGACCGCGACCCCGACGTGGTCGGCGATCCGCTTCAGGAGCGGGATGCCGTGGACGTGCCCGCGTATGCGGCACAACCGCTGTGGTTCACCTTCCACATCCCCGAGGCGGCCAGGCCCGGCACCTACACCGGCACGGTCAAGGTCAACGCCGACGGCCGCACCCAGGCCAGTTATCCGCTGACCATCGAGGTCGCGGACGCGAGCGTGCCCGCCCCGAAGGACTACGGCTTCTTCCTCGACGTGTGGGCGCAGCCGGAGACGATCGCCAGGAACCACGGCGTCAAGCTCTGGTCCGACCGCCACTGGAAGCTGATCGAGAAGTACGACCGCGACCTGGCCTCGCGCGGCCAGAAGGTCATCAACACCACCATCGTGGACAACCCGTGGCACCACCAGTGGTCGCTCGGCACCCGGGAGTCGCAGACCGCCACGCCGTACACCAGCATGGTGGGCTGGAGCTGGAACGGAAAGACCTTCTCCTTCGACTTCGACCGCTGGGACAAGTACGTACGGACCGCCAGACGCGCAGGTCTGGGGCCGGACATCGGCGCCTTCTCCATGCTGGCGTTCCAGGACCAGGAGCACCTCACCTACACCGACACCAGCACCGGCAGGACCGTCTACGAGAACGTCGGTCTGGGCGGGGGCCGCTGGCGGCAGGCGTGGGGAGCGTTCCTTGCCGCCTTCGAGAAACACCTCAGGGCGAAGGGCTGGCTGGAGGACACCTGGCTGTCCTTCGACGAGCGGCCCGTCGACACCATGAAGGTGGTCAAGGACTTCGTCCACGAGGTCGCGCCGGCCTTCGACGACCGTATCTCGGTGGCCGGTTCGATCAGCACCGAGGGCGTCGCGTCCAACCTGTCCGTCGACTGGGGCGGCATCGACGCGATGACGAAGGAGAAGGTGGCGGAGCGGCGCAAGGCCGGCAAGATCACGACCTTCTACGTGTACGGCTCGCCGGCCCATCCCAACACACTGTCGTTCTCGCCCGCGATCGAGTCGCGGATGCTGCCGTGGATCTCCGCCCAGCGGCACCTGGACGGTTTCCTGCGCTGGTCGTACAACAGCTGGACCAGCGACCCCTTCAAGCAGCCGGTGCACATCTTCACGCAGGGCGACGAGTACCTGGTCTACCCGGGCAAGGACGGCCCGATGTCCAGCATCCGCTGGGAGCAGTTGAAGGAGGGCATCGAGGACTACGAACTCATCGCCCAGCTGCGCAGGAAGGACGGCGGCGCCGACAGCGACGCGCTGGCCGAGGCCCTCACCACCGCGACCCGGAACCTCGACGGCCGGACGAAGGACGTGCGCGACATCGAGGCCGCGCGGGCGGCAGTCGTGAAGGAGCTGACGTCGTGAGGGGCAGGCGGAGGGCCCTGCTGCTCGCCGGAGCCCTTACTGTCATGCCCCTGACCAGTGCAGCCGTCCCGGTACCGGCCCGGGCGGGGCAACAGACCCAGGCGCGGCACACCGTCACCTACGACCAGTACTCCGTGCGGGTCGACGGAAAGCCCGTGTACCTCTGGGGAGCCGAGTTCCACTACTTCCGGCTGCCCAGCCCCGATGCGTGGCGCGATGTACTGCAGAAGATCAAGGCGGGCGGATTCAACGCGGTGTCGCTCTACTTCGACTGGGGCTACCACTCGGCCCGGCCGGGCGGTTACGACTTCACCGGCATCCGTGACGTGGAGCGGCTGCTCGACGAGGCCGAGCGCGCGGGCCTGTACGTGATCGCCCGCCCGGGCCCGTACATCAACGCGGAGGTCTCCGGCGGCGGCATGCCCGCCTGGCGGTCGACCCAGGCCGGCGTGAACCGCACCTCCGAGCCGGAGTACATGAAGGCGGCCCGGGAGTGGATGAGCCGGATCAACCCGGTCATCGCGCGCCACCAGCTCACCCGTGGCACCGGGTCGGTGATCCTCTACCAGGTCGAGAACGAGTACCAGGGCGGCCGGCACGACGCCGACTACATGCAGACCCTCATCGACTGGGCGAAGGAGGACGGCATCGATGTGCCCACCTTCGTCAACGACGGCGGCGCCAACAAGAACTGGGTCAGCGGCAAGGGCGCCCCGGACATCTACGGCTTCGACGCCTACCCACAGGGCTTCGACTGCAAGAACCCCGACACCTGGAAGAACCTGCCCGACTACTCCTATGTCAAGGAGTGGAAGCCCGAGTCCCCCCTGATCATCCCTGAGGTACAGGGCGGCGCCTTCGACCCCTGGGGCGGCACCGGATACAAGGACTGCGCGAAACTCACCGGCACCGACTTCACCCGGGTGTTCAGCAGGACGAACATCGCCGCCGGGGTGAGCGGCCAGTCCTTCTACATGACGTACGGCGGCACCAACTGGGGCTGGCTCGCCGACCCCAACGCGGTCTACACGTCGTACGACTACGGGGCCGCGATCAACGAGTCCCGCCGACTGACGGACAAGTACCAGGAGTTCAAGCGGCTCGGGTACATGGTCAACTCTGTGACCTCGCTGGCGCGCACGGACAAGGCCGAGGCGCCGGTTCCGTCCGACGACGCCCTGCGCATCGACCGGCGGGTCAATCCCGACGACGGCACCCAGTTCTTCGTCGTCCGGCACTCCGACACGCGCGTGAAGGACAAGGACGAGACCACCCTGTCCCTCTCGGGCAAGGACGGCGACTACCCGCGCGTCCCGCAGCAGGGCGAGATCACCGTCGACGGCCGGGACGCCAAACTCCTCGTCGCGGGCTACGACCTGGGCGATACGCGGCTCGTCTACTCCACGTCGGAGATCATGACGCACGCCCGGGTCGGCGACCGGGACGTGGCGCTGCTGTACGGGCGTGGGGGCGAGGCCGGTGAGACCGTGCTGAGGTACGCCGAGCGGCCCGAGGTCACCGTCCTCGACGGCGACGTCACGACCACCTGGGACGCCGAACGCGGCGACCTGCGCCTGGACTACAGCCACAAGGGCCTGGCCCGCGTGCTGGTGAACGGCCTGGAGCTGCTGATCGCCGACACCGCGGAGACCACCCGCTGGTGGCGGCAGGACACCGCCGCGGGCCCGGTTCTGGTACGAGGCCCGTCCCTCCTCCGTACCGCCGAACAGACGGGTGCCACCCTGAAGTTGACCGGAGACTCCACCAAGGCCGCGAAGATCGAGGTCATTGCGGACGCCAAGAAGGTGACCTGGAACGGCCGCAGGGTGACCGTCACCCGGGCGCCACGCCCGGTCGAGCTGCCCGCGCTGACGGCATGGAGGTACAAGGAGGAGGCGCCGGAGGCCGCCCCGGACTTCGACGACTCCACCTGGACCACCGCCGACCACCTCACCGCCGCCAATCCGGCACTGGCCGGGTCGCTGCCGGTCCTCGCGATGGACGAGTACGGCTACCACCACGGCGACGTCTGGTATCGCGGCCGGTTCAGGACCACCGGTGCCGCGAAGGCGCTCGCACTCGACGCCAGGACCGGTCCGACCGGCCAGTACGCGGTATGGCTGGGCGGCCGGTACCTCGGCAGCTCCGGCGATGGCGGGCACACCTTCGACATCCCCCCGGACACGCTGAAGAACAGCGGGAGCGGTGAGGACAACGTCCTGTCCGTCCTCGTGGAGAACGCCGGCCACAACGAGGAATGGGGCCACGACTACTCCAAGGAGCCGCGCGGTCTGCTCGGCGCCGAGGTGATCGGCGGGGCCTCGACCCTGACCTGGAAGATCCAGGGCGACCGGGGCGGCGAGGCCCCGGTCGACACCGCCCGGGGCCAGTACAACAACGGCGGCCTCTACGGGGAGCGGGCCGGCTGGTCGCTGCCGGGACACCCCGACGACGGCTGGAAGAGCACCACCCTCTCTCGGCAGACCGGGAAGACCCGGCCCGGCGTGCGCTGGTACCGCACCTCCGCCCGGCTCGACCTGCCACAGGGCCAGGACAACGCGATCGCACTCGATCTCGCCGAAGCCGACGGCGGCCGCACCGGCTACCGCGCCCAGATCTTCGTCAACGGCTGGCTGATCGGCCGCTGTCTGCCGGACACCGGACCGCAGAGACGGTTCGTCATCCCCAAGGGCATCCTGCGCGAGCAGGGCAGCAACACGATCGCCCTGGCCGTGTGGTCCACCGAGGCCGGTGCGGGCCCGGGTTCGGCGAAGCTCGTCGACCTCGGCGCCTCGGCGGGCGGGATCAAGGTCGCCACGGTGGCCGCGCCCTCGTACAACCCCAGGACGTACGCCGTGCCGGACTCCGGGGCCCGTGTCACGGTGGACGCCGAACCGTTCCTGAGCACCTCCGCCGCCGCAAAGGCCACCGTCACCGTCACCGTGCCGAAGGACGCGCCGACCGCCCGGAACGTCGAACTCGCGCTGAAGGTTCCGGACGGCTGGACCGCGACCACCGACGACACCACCCGTTTCGACCGGGTACGGCCCGGCGGCGCGGTGACCGCCGGCTACACCGTCACCCCGCCCGGCGACCCTGTCCCCTACGCCGTCCTGTCCGCGACCGCCGAACTCACCCAGCCCGGCCGTCCGGGCACCGTCACCGGTGTACGGGCCGTGCAGGTGACGCCGCCGGGGCCGTCCTCCGACGCCTACGTCAGCGGCCTGACCCTCGTCAAGGCGGTCAACGGCTGGGGACCGGTGGAGAAGGACGCCTCCAACGGGGAGTCGGCGGCCGGTGACGGACACCACCTGAGCATCGGCGGCACGCTTTACGCCAAAGGCCTCGGCGTGCACGCGAACAGCCGGATCCGGGTCCATCTCGGCGGTGGCTGCACCCGGTTCACCGCGACCGCCGGGGTGGACGACGAGGTCGGCGACAGCGGCAGCGTCTCCTTCGAGGTGATCGCCGACGGCCGCTCGCTCACCACGACCCCGGTGGTACGCGGCTCCGACGGCGGCACCGGAATCGACGTGGACGTGACCGCCGCCCGCTGGCTCGACCTGCTGGTCGACGGGGACGGCGACGTCTCAGCGGACCACGCCGACTGGGCCGACGCCAAGCTGACCTGCGGCGGCGGTGCGTGATGCCCGGACGCGGACAAGCGGTGCGCCGCGCCTCGGCGGCGCTGATCCTGGCCGCCCCGCTGCTCGGCGCGACCCCCGCCGCGACGGCCGCCGTGCCCAGGCCGATCACCGTCACCACCCCGGGCTACGAACTGGGGGTCGACACCCACCGGTTGGCCCTCACCACGGTACGCGCCGGCCGGACCGTCCTGGCCACCGCGCCCGGAGCGTTCCGGTTCCGGCTCGGCGCCGACTGGCACATCGTCCAAGAGGTCACCGGCAGCACCCGTGAAGGCGACACCTTGCGCGTCACCGCCGCCACCGACCTGACGGGCGTGACCGTGGACCTACGGATCACCCTGCGTTCCGACCGGTACGACATGAACTGGTCGCTGTCGGGTGTCCGGGCCGACGCGCTCAGCACGGCGTACGACCTCAGCAGCGCCGGGCACTGGTACGGGCACGGCGAGAACAGCGACCAGACCGTCCAGCCGTGGCCACTGGACTCCGGGCAGATCGTGGACACCGGGTTCAGCCCGGCCTCCTACCAGGTGGTCTCCCCCTTCTGGTACACCTCCACCGCCACCGGGCTGTGGGCGGACACGGACGACCCCATGGACGTGCGGATCAACTCCGGCGGCAACGGGCTCGGCGAGTTCACCGTCAACGGGAAACGGCCCGCCGCCTTCACGGTGTTCGTCGAGCACACCCCCGCCGAGGTGTACCGCGACCACATCGCGCTGGTCGGCAAGCCCGAACGCTCCGACACCCCCTACGAGCAGTACGCCACCCCCCTGTGGAACTCCTGGGCACAGCTCTACGGCGAGCAGACCCAGGAGAACGTCCTCGACTGGGCCCGCGCGCTGGCCGGCGCCGGGCTCGACGGGCACGCTCTGCAGATCGAGGAGAGCGTGATCGCCGCCGACTTCCGCGAACGGTTCCCCGACCCGGCCGCCCTGTCCAGGCAACTCGACCGCCTCGGCTTCGACCTCGGCATGTGGACGGGCCTGTACATGCCCGAGACCGCCACCGACTTCCGCGAAGCCGTCGACAACGGGTATCTGCTGAAGGACCCGTCCGACCCGTCCAGACCCTGCCTGTTCACTTGGTGGAACGGCCGCCGGGCCGGGCTGATCGACCTGGCGAACCCGTCGGCGCGGCAGTGGTACACCAACGGTCTCAAGGCGCAGACAAGCGAGTTGGGGGTCGCCGGGTTCAAGTTCGACACTGCCTTCTTCGACGACCGGTGCGCCCCCTACCCAGGGGCCACCCGCACCGACTATGTGAAGTACGGCACCGAGTTGGCCGACGAGTTCGACCAGCAGGGAGCCGGGTTACGGGTCCCCTGGAACGCCGCGCAGGCCAAGGGCTTCGCCACCCGCACGGCCGACAAGCCGACCACTTTCGCGGGGTTGCGCGCCGCGGTCTCGGCCAACCTGGCCGTCTCCACTATCGGTTACCCCTTCGTCGAGACCGACATGATCGGCGGCTCGCTCAGCTACCCGCCGCCCACGAAGCAGGTCCTGGCCCGCTGGGCACAGGCGGCGTCCCTGATGCCGCTGATGTACTCATCGACCTCGCCCACGGGCGTACGGGACGCGACGACCGGCGAGTGGGTCGGCTACGACCGCGCGACGGTCGGCCTCTACCGGTCGGCCATCGCGACCCACGAGCGGCTGGCCCCCTACATCTGGGACCAGGTGCAGAGCACCCTCGAGACCGGCGATCCGATCATGCGGCCGTTGTTGTTCGACTTCCCGAAGGACGAGGCGAGTTACACCGTCTCCGACGAGTGGATGCTCGGTCCGGCCGTGCTGGCCGCGCCGAAGCTCGATGAAGGCACCACCCGGGACGTCTTCCTGCCGACCGGAACGTGGCGTGACGTCACAGGCGGCAAGGTCGTCCGCGGCCCCGTGACGCTCAAGGGATACGCGGCCCCGCTCGGGGTGACCCCGGCTTTCGTCAACCTCAAGGCCAAGGGCGCCGCCAGGGCGTACCGGGCACTGGCACGCACCGGTGCACAACGGTAGGGGGCAGGATGCGTTCGATGCTCGGCAGGTTCGCTGTGCTGATGCTCCTGGTCGTGGCTGTCCTGGCTGGGCCGGTGGCGCCCAGCCAGGCAGGTGAGTCGGTTGGTCGGCACGGCTGGACGGGGACCTGGGCGGCCGCGGCCAGCGAGTACTACGAGGTCTCGGGGATGTCCGAGGTGACGGTGCGGATGCCGGTGCACACCAGTGTCGGCGGTTCGTCCGTACGCATCCGCCTGACCAACGCCTACGCCACCGACCCGGTGACGATCGGGCACGCGACCGTGGGCCTGCGTGACGGGGGTTCCGCCGTGGCACGCCCCTACGACGTGCGGTTCGGCGGGAAGCGCGAGGTCACGATCCCGGCGGGCGGCGAGGCGGTCAGCGATCCGGTCCGCCTGGCCGCGCCGGCGCCGGCCGACCTGGTGGTCAGTCTCCATCTGCCCGGCCAGGTCACGCACATCACCGATCACTGGTGGGCGCAGCAGACCGTGTACTGGACGGACTACGGGGCGGGCGACCACACCGCCGACACCGCCGGTGACGCCTTCACCTGGACCACCACGAGCTGGCCGTTCCTCAGCGGTGTCGATGTGACCGCGCCGAGGAGCGGGGCGGTGGTGGCGCTCGGCGACTCGATCACCGACGGGTCCTTCTCGACGGCCGACACCAACCAGCGCTGGCCCGACCTGCTCTCCGCGCGGCTGAACGCCTGCCGGACCGGCGCAGGGGTGCTCAACGCGGGCATCACCAGCAACCGGATCACCGCCGGGACCGCGACGAATCCCTCGGCCCTGGACCGGCTCGACCGGGACGTGCTCTCCCAGCCGGGGGCGCGGACCCTGATCCTCTTCGAGGGGATCAACGATCTCGGCGGGGCGACCGCCGAGCAGATCATCGCCGGGATGACCAAGATCGCTGACCGGGCGCACCAGCGCCGGATGCGGGTCGTCGGCGCCACGATCACCCCGTACGAGGACTTCACCTGGGGCGGTTGGACCGAGGAGACGGAGGCGCGGCGACAGCAGGTCAACGCGTTCGTCCGTGACTCCGGCGGGGTCTTCGACGGCTACGCCGACTTCGACCGGGCGGTCCGGGACCCGGCAGATCCGCGCCGGCTGGGCGCGGCGTACGACTCCGGTGACCATCTGCATCCCGATGACGCCGGGATGAAGGCTCTCGCCGACTCCATCGACCTGACCACGCTCGGCCTCGGCCACGGCTGTTCCTGAGGAGGGCCCGGTGCTCCGACCACTTCGACACCTGCGGGGACACCCCCGTGGACACCTGAACAGGCACCTGTGTGGACGCCGAAGATTCGCCGTCCTGGCGGCGGCCGTGGCGGCCGTCGTGGTGGCCCCGCTTCCGGCGCCTCGGGCCGAGGCCGGGGCCCGGCAGCCGGACTGGACAGGGACTTGGGCGACGGCGCAGCACGCCTCCTACGACCCGGGCACCTCGGAGGTGACCGTGCGGATCCCGGTGCACGTCAGCGCGGGCGGGACGAGCGTCCGGATCCGGCTGACCAATGGGTTCACCGACCAGCCGGTGACGATCGGACACGCGACCGTGGGCCGGCGCGCGAGCGGCTCGTCCGTGTCCGGCCTGCGCGATCTGACGTTCGGCGGGAAGGACGACGTGACGATCCCGGCCGGGGGGCAGGAGGCGAGTGACGGGGTGCGGATTCCCGTCGCGGCCCGCAGCGACCTGGTGGTCAGCCTGTACTTCCCGGGCCGGCTGACCCACATCAGCCAGCACTGGATGGGCCTGCAGACCGTCTACTGGACGCCCGACGGCGGCGGCGACCACGCGGGGGACGCCGGCGGCGGCGCGTTCACCACGACCGACTCCACCTTCCCGTTCCTCACCGGAGTCGACGTACGGGGCGGGCGGGCGCGGGGCTCCGTCGTCGCGCTCGGCGACTCCATCACCGACGGGGCCGCCTCCACCTCGGACGCCAACCGGCGCTGGCCGGACTACCTGGCGGCCCGGCTGTCGGCCTGCACCTCCACCGCCGGCGTGCTGAACGAGGGCATCAGCGGCAACCGCATCACGGCCGGGACCGACGGCAACCCCTCGGCGCTGCAGCGGCTGGAGCGCGATGTGCTGTCCCAGCCGGACGTCCGGACGGTGATCCTCTTCGAGGGCGTCAACGACCTCAGCTGGGGCGGCGCCACCGGCGACCAGGTGATCGACGGCATGAAGGAGATCGCGCGGCGGGCCCACGCCCTCGGGCTGCGGGTGATCGGCGCGACCGTGGTCCCGTACCGGGGCTGGGGCGAGTGGTGGACCGAGGCCAAGGAGACGGACCGGCAGAAGGTCAACACCTTCGTACGCGGCTCGGCCGGCGTCTTCGACGGCTACGCCGACTTCGACAAGGCGGTACGGGATCCGGACGACCCCACCCGCTACGCCGCCGCGTTCGACTCCGGGGACCATCTGCACCCCAACGACACCGGGATGAAGGCGTTCGCCGACGCGGTCGACCTCGCCACCCTCGGGGCGGCCCGCGACTGCCCCTCGGCCCGCGTCCGGCTCACCCCGTACCGTCCGAGCCTCCCGGCCGGCCGCGCCACGGAGATCACCGCGACCGTGACCAACACCGGCACGAAGGCGGTCACCCGGGTCAGAACCGGGCTGCGCCTGCCGGACGGCTGGACCGCCGAAGCGGAGGGGAGGCCGGGCACCGGCTTCCTTCCCCCCGGCGGGAGTCGCACCGTCACCTGGCGCGTGGCCCCGTCCGCCGACGCGGCATGGGGGCCGTACGACATCGGCGTGGGCGTCTCCTTCCGGCAGGGCGGCCGGACGCGCCTCGACACCGACAGCGTGACCGCCGACGTCACCCCCGTGCCGTCCGCCGTGCGGCCCCCGTACCGGACGTTCGCCACCACCGACGACGCGCAATACGCCCAGAACGCCGCCCAGTTCGCGATCTGGGCCGGCGGTCGGGACCTGGCCGGCTGGAAGGACGAGAAGGCCGCCATCCATGTGCCGGACGCCGTGTCCGCCTCGGGCAGCGTCACCGCCCGCCTCGTCGGCCAGACCGGCAGCGGACCCTCCGCCAAGGCCGGGATCGCCGTCGCGAACGACCTGACCGCCCCGGAGCACGGCGGCTACGCCGTGCTCACCATGTCCAAGAGCAACGGCGTGGAGTTCATGACCGACAGCGACGGCGACGGCCGGCTCGACACTTGGGCGGGCGGCGGCTCCTCGTACCACCCGGCCTGGCTCAGACTCACCCGCGACGGCACCGCCTACACCTCGTACGCCAGTACCGACGGCACCGCCTGGCAGCGGATCGGGACCGCGACCGTGCCGTCCGCCGCCGACCGCGGCGGCCTCGACGCCGGGATGGTCGCGAGCGCCGTCAACCTCGAGCACCCCGGCCAGACCACCACAGCCGTCTTCGACTCCTTCTCCACCACCGACTGAAAGGCCTTCCCGTGAACGTCAGCCGCAGACGCTTCCTGACCACGGCCACTGCTCTCGGCTCGGCAGTGCTCCTGGCCCCACCCGGTGCCGCCATTGCGATCAGCGGCGGCATCCCCGACTACAAGGCCACGAAGGAATCCCTCGACACCCACCCCGTACCGCGCTGGTACAAGGACGCCAAGTTCGGCATCTTCGTCCACTGGGGCATCTACTCGGTCCCCGCCGGCTCCGCCCGGCAGATGGCTGCCGAGTGGTACCTCTGGTACCAGAGCTTCGACACCGATCCCACCTGGAAGTACCACCGCGACACCTACGGCCAGGACTTCCTCTACGACGACTTCATCCCGCAGTTCAAGGCCGAGAACTACGATCCCGACTCCTGGGTGCGGCTGTTCGAGCAGGCGGGCGCCGAGTACTTCGCGCTGACCAGCAAGCACCACGACGGATTCGCCCTGTGGCCGAGCAAGGTGACGGACCGCCATGCCGGGAAGTACGGACCGCGGCGCGACCTGGTCGGCGAGCTGATGGCGGCCGCTCGCAGACGCGGCACCGTGCGGCCCGGCCTGTACTACTCGCTCGGCGAGTTCTTCAACCCGGCGATCGGCAGGCCCATGAAGAACTTCTACACCGGTGAAGAGGTCCGGATGACCGGCTACAAGCCGGTCGACGACTACATCGCAGACTACGAACTGAAGCAGCTGTACGAGATCATCGACCGCTACGACCCGGAACTGCTGTGGGCGGACGGCCAGTGGTTCCGGCCTGCCGGCGAACCGCCGTGGCGCAGCGAGGAGGCGCTGGCCCATTACTACAACCGGGCCAAGAACCGCAGCCGTCCCAAGGGTGTCGTGGTCAACGACCGTTTCGACACGCACTTCGACTTCGCCACCTACGAGCAGCGCACCAACCCCACGATGGACCCTCAGAAGTGGGAGTGCTGCATCACGATGGGCTACTCCTGGGGCTACAACAAGTTCGAGGTGGAGGAGGACTACAAGACCTCCGAGTTCCTGGTCCATCTGCTCGCCGACGTCACCAGCAAGAACGGCAACCTGCTGCTGAACATCGGGCCGAAGCCGGACGGCACGATCCCCGACGTCATGCAGCGGCGGCTGCGGGACATCGGCGCCTGGCTGGACATCAACGGGCCCGCGATCTACGGCTCGACGCCGTGGCTTCGGGCCGAGGAGGAAGGCAGCCCCCTCGGCATCCGGTACACGGTCACCCCGGGCAAGTTCAACATCATCGTGCTGGGTGCCCCCAGCGGTACCTTCTCCGTGCCGGCGGACATACCCCTCTCCGCAACCTCGCGGATCCGGCTGCTCGGCCACAACAAGCCGCTGAAATGGACTCGTTCCGACGGCAAGGTCCACATCAGCGTCCCGGAGAGGCTGCCCAGCGAACTCGCCAACACCTTCACCGTCGACTGGGAGCGGCGGTGAACGGCGTGAGCACCCGTACGGACACCCTCGGCCCCACCCTCACCGTCACCACCGAGCCCGCCGAACCGGCCGGCGGCGACGCCGTCACCGCCACCGCGGCCCTCGTCAACGACTGCCCGTTCCCGCTGCGCGGCGCCGTCCTGTACCTGGTGGACCCGGGCGCGACGAGCGCGGCACGCACCATCCCGCTCGGTGATCTGCGCCGCGGCGCGAAGGTCACCCGCAGCTGGCGCACGTCGATGCCGGCCGACGTCGCCGGAGACGTCGCCTTCACCGCGCACGTCCTCTTCGACGTGGACGGACGCAGCACCGACTGCGCACGAGCCGCGAAGACCGTCAGCGTGCCCTACGAGCCCAACGGGGTACGGGACCCGTACAAGACGTTCACCACCACCGACGACGCCCGATTCGGCCAGTACGGCACCCAGTTGGTGATCTGGGCGGGCGGCCGCGACCTGTCCGGCGGCACGGACGAGAAGGCCGGGATCCTCCTGCCCGCCTCCGCCACCGATTCGTGCACCGTGCAGGCCAAGACGGTCAGCCTCACCGGGAGTGACAACCCGTCCTCCAAGTACGGAATCGCGGTCGCCAACGACCTGACGGCACCGGAGAAGGGCGGCTACGCCGTGCTCACCATGTCGAAGTCGTACGGCGTGGAGTTCATGACCGACAGCGACGGCGACGGCCGGCTCGACACCTGGGCCGGTGGCGGCGGCTCCACCCACCCGGCCTGGCTGCGCCTGGTCCGCGACGGCACCACCTACACCGCGTACTCCACCACCAACGGTCTGGCCTGGAACGAGATCGCGAGTGCGACCGTGCCATCGGCGAGCGGCGCCCTGGACGCCGGCGTGGTGGCGAGCGCCGTGAACCTCAACTACCCCGGCACGACGGTCCGAGCAGTGTTCGACCACTTCACCGTGGAGGAGTCGTGAACGCCCACCGCCCCGAGGAGGACTTCCTCCCGCCGCCCGTCTCGCTCACCGTCACCCCGCCCGCACCCGAGCCGGGCCAGGCCATGACCCTGACGGCCACCCTCACCAACACCACCGGCATCGCGCTGCGCGGAACCGTCCTGTATCTCGCCGTGGACGACACCGGCGAACCGGACAGCCTGGGCAGCCTGGCCCCCGGACGGTCGGTGACCCGCACCTGGCGGTCCCGGCTCCCCGAGGACGCCGAGGGCCGGATCGTCTTCACCGCCCACGCCCTGTTCGACGTGCACCGCCACGGCTCCGACTGCACCCGCGCCACCTCCTCCGTCCTGCTGCCGTACCGCTCACTGCCCGGCGCCTTCGACAACGCGGGCATCGCCTCCGACGACGCGCTCACCGTCGCCGACATCGACGGCTCGAACTCCAGTCTGTCCGCCGAGGCACTGGCGTCGGTGGGGCTGACACCGGGCGCCGCGGTCACCTACGGCGGCGTGACCTTCACCTGGCCGCACAGCCGGCCCGGAAGCAAGGACAACGTCGTCTCCTCGGGCCAGACCGTGCGGCTCTCCGGCTCCGGCGCCCGGCTGTCCTTCCTCGGCACCAGCACCTGGGGCGAGGGCAAGGGCGACGGCAAGGTCGTCTACGCCGACGGCACGGAGCAGGCCTTCTCCGTCGCCGTTCCCGACTGGTACGGCACGCACCCCTCCGCCGCCGTCGTGGTGCCCTACCGCCACATCGCCGCCGGCCGGGACGACACCCCCGTCAGCCTGTTCACCTTCGGTGTGGACCTCGCGCCCGGCAAGGAACTGCGCTCCCTGGTCCTGCCCAAGGTCAGCGACGGTCTCCGGTCGGGCGTCCCCGCCCTGCACATCTTCGCCATGACCATCGACTGAGCTCTGCCGGAAGGACGTTCATGCACGACAACCGAGGCGACCTGGGCACCACGGGTGTCACCCGCAGACGGATCCTCACGGGTGCGGTCGCGCTGGGCGGCGCCGCGCTCCTGCCCCGTCCGCAGGGCGCGTACGCGGCCGGCGGCGCCCCGTTCGACGCCGCTCCCGCCGCGGCCGCGCTGAAGCGTCTGCTGCCCGGCCACCACCGGCAGCTCACCCTGCGGGCCGTCGACGACGACACCGACCGCTTCCGGGTCACCGGCCGGGCCGGGGACATCACGGTGGAGGGCACCAGCCCCGGCGTGCTGCTCGCGGGTGTCCACACCTACTTGCGGCGGACCGCGCACGCCTCCGTCTCCTGGACGGGCGAGCAGCTGAACCTGCCGCACACCCTCCCCGCTCCCGCCGGGGTGATCACGGGAACGGCCGACGTCCCGCACCGCTTCGCCTTCAACGACACCAACGAGGGCTACACCGGCCCCTACCGCGGCTGGGACGCCTGGCAGCACGAACTGGACGTGCTGGCGCTGCACGGAGTCAACCGGGTCCTCGTCCACATCGGCAGCGATGCGGTGTACTACGACACCTTCCGCCGCTTCGGCTACTCCGACGCGGCGCTGCGCGCCTGGATCCCGGCCCCCGCCCACCAGCCCTGGTGGCTGCTGCAGAACATGTCGGGCTTCGGCGGCCCCGTCTCCCGGCAGCTCATCGAGCGACGTGCCGCGCTCGCGGAGAAGATCGTCGGCCGGATGCGTGAGCTGGGCATGACACCGGTCCTGCCGGGCTACTACGGCACCGTCCCGGGCGGCTTCCCCGACAGGTACGGCGGGGACGCGGCGGTGGTGGCGCAGGGCACCTGGGGCGCCTTCCAACGCCCCGACTGGCTGGACCCGCGCACCACGGCCTTCGCCGACGTGGCCGCCTCCTTCTACCGGGCCCAGAGCGAGCGGTTCGGCAAGAGCACGATGTACAAGATGGACCTGCTGCACGAGGGCGGCAACGCCGGTGACGTGCCGGTGGACGAGGCCGCGAAGGCCGTGGAGACGGCGCTGCAGAAGGCCCGCCCGGGCGCGGTCTGGGCGATCCTGGGCTGGCAGACCAACCCCTCCAAGGCGCTGCTCGAGGGCGTCGACAAGAGCCGGATGCTGATCGTGGACGGGCTGTCGGACCGCTACCCCACGGTCACCGACAGGGAGGGCGACTGGGGCGGAACCCCGTACGCCTTCGGCAGCATCTGGAACTTCGGCGGCCACACCCCGATCGGCGCCAACGCTCCGGACTGGGTGCGGCAGTATCCCGAATGGCGTGACAAGGAGGGCAGTGCACTCGCCGGGATCGCCGCGATGCCGGAGGCCGGCGACAACAACGCGGCCGCCCTGGCTCTGTTGACGGACCTCGCCTGGACGCCCGGCACCGTGGACCTGGACGACTGGTTCGCGGCGTACGCCCTCTCCCGCTACGGCGGTCCGGACCGGCACGCGGCCGCGGCCTGGCGGACGATCCGCGACACCGCGTACAACATGTCCCGCGCGGATTCGTGGAGCGAGGCACCCGACGGCCTGTACGGCGCCCGTCCGAGCCTGACGGCGAACAAGGCCGCCGCCTGGGGCCCGGAGAAGGACCGCTACGACACCACGGCCTTCGACGGGGCACTCACCGAACTACTGGCCGTACGCGCGGAGCTGAGGAAGAGCTCCGCCTACCGGTACGACGTCGTCGACGTGGCCCGGCAGGTCCTGTCCAACCGCAGCCGTGTCCTGCTGCCGCAGATCAAGGCGGCGTACGAGGCGAGGGAGGAGGCACTGCTGCGGAGGCTGACCCGTACCTGGCTGACGTGGATGGATCTGCTCGACGACCTCCTGGCCACCTCCGCCCCGCACCTGCTCGGCCGCTGGCTCGCCGACGCCCGCGGCTGGGGCGCCGACGGGGCGGAGAAGGACCGCCTGGAGTACGACGCCCGGTCGATCATCACCACCTGGGGCGGGCGCGCGAGCAGTGAGGAAGGCCTGCACGACTATGCGAACCGGGAGTGGGCGGGCCTGGTCGGCGGCCTCTACCGCACCCGCTGGAAGACGTACTTCGGCACGCTGACCGACGCGCTGGGCACCGGACGGGACCCCGAGACCGTCGACTGGTTCGCCCTCGAGGACCGCTGGGCGCACCGCCACGACACGTACCCGACCGAGCCGAAGGGCTCCGCGTACGCCCAGGCCCGCCGCGTCCGCGACCTGCTCGCCGCCACCCCCCACCAGTCCGTTCTCACGGCCGCCACCGACCGGGCGGCGGTGGCCGACGGCGCACCCGCGACGGTCACGGCCCGCTTCACCCACCGCAACGGCTTCGCTCCCGCCCGTGACGTCACCCTCTCGGTGTCCGTCCCCGACGGCATGACGGCCAGAGCGCTCGACCCGGTGACCACGGCATCGGTCGCCCCCGGCGAAACCCGCACCGCACGCTTCGAGATCACCCTGACGGGCCGGTCGCCGGAACTGGTCCCCCAGGCCGTGGCCACGGCCACGTACGCGGGCGGCGGCAGGGCGGTCGCGCCGGTGCGGCTGGTGGCCGCCACCGGGGTCGGCGCCCCGTACCGCTCGGTCTCGTACAACGACGCCGTCTTCGGCCAGGCCGGCGACGAGATCGCCGTCGAGGGCGCCGGGGCCGATCTGTGGGGCGGCACCAACGAGTTCGGGGCGGTGTACCGGGCCGGCGCGTACGGCGACGGAACCGTGGCCGAGGTCACGGTGACCTCCCAGGACGCGACCGGGGGGTGGGCGCGGGCGGGCCTCGTCGTCCGCGACGACATGGGCACGCAGGGGAGCGCGGGCTATGTGAACCTGGCGGTCACGCCGTCCAACGGCTGCGCGCTGAGCTGGGACGCCGACGGCGACGGCCGTCTCGACTCGATCGCGCTGTCGGGCTCCTTCACCGCGCCGGTGCGGCTGCGGCTGACCAGGTCCGGCGCCTCCTACAAGGGGGAGGCCAGCACGGACGGCGTCACCTGGACGACGGTGGGCACGGCCACGCCGTCAGGGGCCGCCGCCGCGCAGGACGTAGGGGTGTTCATGACCGCGGCCAACGGCTGGAACGGCGCGCGGGGCATCGCCACGTTCGACGGGTTCACGGTGGCCTGATCTCTGTCGTCGCCACGCCGGACGGGGGCTTGCCACCAGCGGCCACACGACCCCGTCCGGACGCTCGTTCGAAGACCCTCTCGCGCGCCCGGAATGCTGCCGCTCACCACACGACGAAACCCCCGAACCCGTAGGTTCGGGGGTTTCCGATGTCCTGCGACATCACACCGTCGGGACGACAGGATTTGAACCTGCGACCCCTTGACCCCCAGTCAAGTGCGCTACCAAGCTGCGCCACGTCCCGGTGCGCTCGCACACGGTGAGCCGTGTGATCGCGCGGAAAGCACTTTACCGCACGCCCCGGGGTCGGCCGAAGGGGGCGCCCGGTCCGGGGGAGAATCGGGCACATGGGCAACAGGCGGGACCGGGACAGTGAGGGGCGGGCGCGGAACGCGCGGCCCCGGGACGGGCTGGGGCGGCCCCTGCCGTACGGCGCCGAGGGGGTGGCACGGCAGCCGGAGGGCGTGGTGCGGACCCCGGAGGAGACCGTCGGTGAGGCGCAGGCGCTGCTGGCGGCCGGAAGGCCGTTCCACGCGCACGAGGTGTTCGAGGACGCGTGGAAGTCCGGGCCGGAGGGTGAACGCGCGCTCTGGCGGGGGCTGGCGCAGCTCGCCGTGGGGCTGACGCACGCCGCGCGGGGGAACGCCACCGGCGGGGCGCGGCTGCTCCGGCGCGGCGCGGGCGCCGTCGAGCAGTGGGCGGACAGCGGGCCGCGGCGGCCCTACGGCATCGATCTCGTCGGGGTCGTCGCCTGGGCGCGGGAACTGGCGGAGGACGTGGAGCGGGGCGGCGGACCGGTCGACGCGCGGGCACGGGCGCCCCGGCTGCGGGCGTCGTAGCGGGTCGCGTCCCGTCCCTGGGCGGTGCACGCACTGTCGGTGGCATACGGCAGACTCGGGGTCGTGCGAGAGATTCATGTCATCGGTATAGGCGCGGGCGACCCCGACCAGCTGACCCTGCAGGCGGTCAAGGCGCTGCGGAGCACCGACGTGTTCTTCATCCTGGACAAGGGTGAGGCGAAGTCGGATCTGACGAGGCTGCGCCGGGACATGCTGGACGCGCACGTACCGGAGGGGGCCTACCGGCTGGTGGAGGCCCGTGATCCGGAGCGGGACCGGAGCGCGGGCGGTACGGCGTACTCGCCGGCCGTGGAGGACTGGCGCAGCGCCCGGGCCGACATCTACGAGCGGCTGATCACCGAGGAGCTGGGCGAGGACGAGACCGGCGCGTTCCTGGTGTGGGGCGATCCGGCGCTGTACGACAGCACGCTCGGGATCCTCGAAGAGGTGCTGGAGCGGGGCGCCGTGGCGTTCGAGTACGACGTCGTGCCCGGTGTCAGCAGCGTCTCGGCGCTCGTCGCCCGGCACCGCACGGGACTGAACCGGGTGGCCCGGCCGGTGCAGATCACCACCGGCCGGCGGCTCGCCGAGGGCTTTCCGGAGGGCGTGGACGACGTGGTGGTGATGCTGGACGCCCGTCAGACCTTCCGGCAGTACGCGGGCGACGACATCGACATCTACTGGGGGGCCTACATAGGCACCCCGGACGAGATCCTGGTCTCGGGCCCGATCGCCGAGGCCGCCCCCCGTATCGAGCGGCTGCGGGCGGAGGCCCGGGAGCGCAAGGGCTGGATCATGGACACGTATCTGCTGCGCCGGAACCCGAAGGACGCGTGAGGCCTCGTCATCGGGGTGCCTGAGAGAGGGGGCGTCCTTCATACTCCCGGCATGTCTCCCGTGCCCGTCCGCTTCCACGACACCGGCCTCACGGCCTGCCGGTTCCGGTCCCCGATGCTGGTCCGCTGCCCGCGCTGTGCGCGCATCGCCCACGCCGAGGAACGGCCGGAGCTCGCCCGGGAAGCGCCGCACCGTCTCGTCTGCCGGTCCTGCGGGCTGTCCCGGACCTCGTGGCTCGTCGGCGGGCACTGGCCGGCGCTGTGGCTGCGGACCACCACCCGGCACGGTGAGATCTGGGCGTACAACCTCGAACACCTCGACCTGCTCCGGCGCTCCGTGGCCGCTTCGCTGCGGGAACGAACTCCCTGGTACGAGCACGGGCGGAAGATGACGTACGTGGCCCGGCTGCCCGCGTGGATCAAGAGCGCCAAGAACCGTGACGAGGTGCTGCGCGCGATCGACCGGCTGAGGCAGTCGGTCACGGCCGGTTGAGCCCGGACCGGGCCGCTCCTTCCAGCCGGCTCAGCCGTTCCAGTACGGACGTCATGTCGGGCAGTGCGGTGACTCCCTCCGGCAGCGGGGGGCGCCGTACCACCACCACGGGCAGGCCCAGTTGGCGGGCCGCGGTCAGTTTGGCGGCCGTCGCCTCTCCCCCGCTGTCCTTGGTGACCAGCACGTCGATGCGGTGGCCGCGCAGCAGCCGGAGTTCGTCGGCGACGGTGAAGGGGCCGCGCGCCAGGAGCACTTCGAGGCCCGGCGGCACCGGTGGCTCGGGGGGCTCCACGGAGCGGGCGACGAAGTGCAGGTCGTCGAGGTGTGCGAAGGCCTTCAGGCCCAGGCGGCCGGTGGTGAGGAACACGCGGCGGCCGAGGGCCGGGAGTGCCTCGGCCGCCGCGCCGAGCGAGGGCACCGGGTGCCAGCGGTCGCCTTCGACGGGCCGCCAGCCCGGGCGCCTCAGCACCAGGAGCGGGACGGAGGCGGACGTCGCGGCCCGCGCCGCGTTGGCGGTGATCCGGGCGGCGAAGGGATGGGTGGCGTCGACGACGGCGTCCACGTGGTGTTCACGCAGCCAGTCGGACAGCCCGTCCGCCCCGCCGAACCCGCCGGTCCGGACCTCGCCCTCCGGCGTCCCGGGCCGGGTCACCCGTCCGGCCAGCGAGGTGGTGACCCGGAGACCGCCGCGTGCCGTGAGCTCGGCGGCCAGTCGGCGGGCCTCGGTGGTGCCGCCGAGGATCAGGACGTGCGGGGTTGTGGCGTGCGGGGACATGGCGTCAGCGTACGGGGCGGCTATCGTCCGGGCATGGAGTCCGTGCGTGGTGTGCTGATCGACATCGACGGGGTGCTCACGGTGTCGTGGGAGCCGCTGCCGGGTGCGGTGGAGGCGCTGCGGGAGATCCGGGAGGCCGGTCTCGCCGTGGCGCTGGTGACCAACACGACGTCCCGCACCCGGGCGTCGATCGCGCGGACGCTGTCGCAAGCCGGTTTCCCCGTCACCGGCGAGGACGTCCTGACCGCGCCCGCGGTGACCGCGGCCCATCTCGCCGAGCGCTTCCCCGGCGCCCGCTGCGCGCTCCTCAACAGCGGGGACATCGAGGAGGACCTCGTGGGCGTCACGCTCGTCGACGAGGACACCGTCCCCGACGTGGTGATCGTCGGCGGCGCCGGTCCCGAGTTCGGCTACGCGCAGCTCAACCGGGCCTTCGGGCACCTCCAGCGCGGGGCGCGGCTGGTCGCCGTGCACCGCAACCTGTACTGGCGGACGGACGCCGGTCTGCAACTGGACGCGGGCGCGTTCCTGGCCGGGCTGGAGAAGGCCGCGCGGGTCGAGGCGGAGGTCATCGGCAAGCCGTCGCCGGCGTTCTTCGAGGCCGCGCTGTCCCGGCTGGGGGTGGGCGCGGGCCAGGCCGTGATGGTGGGCGACGACATCGAGTCGGACGTGCTCGCGGCGCAGCGTGCGGGAATCACGGGCGTGCTGGTGAGGACCGGGAAGTACCTGCCCGAGACGCATGAGGGGGCGAGCGGCACCCCCGACCACGTCCTGGACTCGTTCGCGGATCTTCCGGGGCTGCTCGGGCTGCGTGAGGGGTCAGCGCAGTAGCAGCTGCACCCCGCCCACGACCGTCGCCGCGATCACCAGTTGTTCGAACAGCCGCTGGTTGATCTTGTTCACGGCCCATTTGCCGATGAACGCGCCCGGCACGACGAACACCGCGAGTGCGGCGTCCAGCAGCAGCGAGCGGCCGTCGATCAGACCCAGGCCGACGCTGAAGGGCACCTTGGAGACGTTCACGATCAGGAAGAAGAAGGCCGAGGTCCCGAGGAAGCCCAGCTTCCGGAAGCCCGCGGACAGCAGGTAGAGGGACATCACCGGGCCGCCCGCGTTGGCGACCATCGTGGTGAAGCCGCCGAGCACGCCGTACGAGCGGGCCTTGATCCGGCCCGCCCGGCCGGCCACCGAGTCCGGCTCCTCCTCCGCCTCGGAGCGGCGCCGCCGCCAGAGCGTGACGGCGGCCATCAGCAGCAGGATCGCGCCGATCGAGGTCCGTACGACACCGTCGTCCGCCCCCATCAGGAACAGGGTGCCGACGATCACTCCGGCCGCCACCGCGGGGAACAGCCGCCACAGCGTGGGCCAGTGGGCGTGCCGCCGGTAGGTGAGGACGGCCAGCACGTCGCCCGCGATGAGCACCGGCAGCAGCACCCCGGTGGAGGCCCGGGCGGGCAGCACCGCGGCGAAGACGGCGAGGCTGACCGTGTTGGCCCCGCTGACGGCGGTCTTGGAGAAGCCGACGAGCAGCGCCGCGAAGGCCAGCGCGGTGAATCCCCACCCGGATATGTGCCAGAGCGTCATCGTGTTCATGCCGGGCCGATGCTATGCGCACGCATGCGACGGCGTGAGCACCGTCTCGCCAGTCGGTCCCGGCACGCCCACGAGTCCCGCTGTCGCTAATGCCGTTCCACCAGCACCGCGGTCCCCTGCCCCACCCCCACGCACATCGTCGCCAGCCCGCGCCTCGCCCCCGTGCGGCGCATGCGGTGCAGCAGCGTGGTGAGGATGCGGGCGCCGGAGCAGCCCAAGGGGTGGCCGAGGGCGATCGCGCCGCCGGTGGGGTTCACCAGGTCGGGGTCGATGCCGAGCCGGTCGACGCAGGCGAGGGCCTGCGCCGCGAAGGCCTCGTTGAACTCGGCCTCCTGGAGGTCGGTGATCTCCCAGCCGGCCCGGGCGAGGGCCTTCCGGGTGGCGGGCACCGGGCCGACGCCCATCACGTCCGGGTGCACGCCCGCCGAGGTGCCGGCGACATAGCGGCCCAGGGACTCGAGGCCCAGTTCGTTCAGGGCCTCCTCGCTGACCAGCAGGAGGCCCGCGGCGCCGTCGTTCATCGGGGAGGCGTTGCCCGCGGTGACCGTGCCGCCCTCGCGGAAGACGGGCTTCAGTCGCGCCAGCTTCTCGTAGGAGGTGTCCTCGCGGACGCATTCGTCGGCCTCGACGACGACCCCGTCCGGGCGCTCGACGGGCAGGAGTTCGTCGTCGAAGTGGCCGTCCTTGCGGGCGGCGGCGGCCAGCCGGTGGCTGCGCAGCGCGAACTCGTCCTGGCGCTCGCGCGGGATGCCGTACCGTTCGGCGACCTCCTCGGCCGTCTCCCCCATGGACAGCAGTCCGTGCAGGTCCTTCATCGCCGGGTTGACCAGCCGCCAGCCGAGGCGGGTGTCGGCGGTCTCGACGCGGTGCGGCAGGGCCTCGTCGGGACGCGGCAGCACGAAGGGGGCGCGGCTCATCGACTCGGAGCCGCCGGCGAGCACCACGTCGGCCTCTCCGGCGGCGATGGTCCGGGCGGCGAGGGTGACCGCTTCCAGGCCGGAGGCGCACAGCCGGTTGACGGTCGCGCCGGGCACCGTCTCGGGCAGCCCGGCGAGCAGGGCGGCCATCCGGGCGACGTTGCGGTTGTCCTCGCCGGCCTGGTTGGCGGCGCCCCAGTAGACGTCGTCGATCCGGGCGGGGTCGAGCGAGGGCACGTCGGCCACGAGGCGGCGGACGACGGTCGCCGCGAGGTCGTCGGGGCGCACGTGGGACAGGGCGCCGCGCAGCTTGCCGATGGGGGTGCGGCGGGCGGCCGCGAAGTGGACGGGACGCAACGGAGGGACTCCTGACCGACGACGCTGTGGATCGGCAGCAGTTAATTAGCACCGCTAGTTTTGGACTATAGACCGCTGACCGGCCCCCTGGGAAGATCTCCGGGTACCGTTCACCGACGCAGCCGGAGGAGCAATGGCCGACGCCCGCGAGCACGTCCTCACCGGGACCCGGGGCACGATCAGTGTCCGCGTGTGGCAGCACCCCGAGCCGCGGTACATCGCCCTCTTGGTGCACGGGTACGGCGAACACTCCGGCCGGTACGGCGAACTGGCGGACGTGCTCACCGGGCACGGTGCGGCGGTCTACGCGCCGGACCACCAGGGGCACGGCAGGTCGGCGGGTGAGCGCGTGCTGATCGAGGACTTCGAGGACGTCGTCACCGACGTGCACGGCGTGGCGGCCCTGGCCCGCGCCGCACACCCCGGTCTGCCGCTCGTCCTCGTCGGCCACTCGATGGGCGGCCTGATCGCGGCCCGTCACGCCCAGCGGCACGGCGACGGACTCACCGCGCTCGTGCTGTCCGGGCCGGTGATCGGCGCCTGGGAACTGCCGGGACGTCTGCTCGCCCTGCCCGAGATCCCGGACACCCCGGTCGGCCCGGCCGCGCTCTCCCGCGACCCGGCGGTGGGCGCCGCATACGCCGCCGACCCACTGGTGTGGCACGGCCCGATGAAGCGGCCGACGCTGGAGGCCTTCGTACGGACCCTGGAGACCGTCGACAAGGGCGGCGACGTGGGCGCACTGCCCGTCCTGTGGCTGCACGGCGACGACGACCGGCTGGTACCGCTGCCCGGCAGCCGTTCGGGGGTGGAGCGGCTGAGCGGGGGCCGCGCGACCGAGCGGATCTACGCCGGCGCCCGGCACGAGGTGTTCCACGAGACGAACCGCGCGGAGGTGTTCGCCGACGTGACGCGCTTCCTCGACGGGGTGCTGCCGCGGCCTTAGGAACGACTGCGGGAACAGCGGATCCGGCCTGCTCGGCACCGCGTTTGCGGGTGTGAGCGCGGGGCACCCGCGCCCGCATGGAGTGGTTGCGCGCTGCCGCCTGCGTGGGTGAGGACCCCGAACTGTTCTTCCCTGTGGGCACCACCGGACCGGCGCTGCGGGACACCGCGGCGGCCAAACGCGTGTGTGCCCGCTGCCCGGTGACCACCCAGTGTCTGACGTACGCGCTGGCGTACGGCCAGACCTCCGGTGTCTGGGGCGGTACCTGCGAGGAGGAGCGAGACGCACTGCTCCGTGCGTCCAGGGACGACAGAGAACTCGAGAAGGCCGAGAAAGGAAGAAGCGCCCCATGACCGTGGTGAAGAGCACGCTGCCCGAGGAAGCGCTCGGGATCACCGGCCAGGCCCTCCAGGACACCCTGGTGGACCTGCTGGGTCTGTCGCTGATCGGGAAGCAGGCGCACTGGAACATCGTGGGACCGCGGTTCCGGTCCATCCACCTCCAGCTCGACGAGGTGGTGACGGCGGCCCGCGACTACGCCGACACCGTCGCGGAGCGTGCCGCGGCGCTGGGCGTGGCACCGGACGGGCGGCCGGAGACCATCGCGGCGACCTTCGCGTTGCCCGGCACCAAGGACGGCTGGCTGCGCGACACGGAGGTCGTGCGGCTGCTGGTGGAGTCGCTGGAGGCGGCGATCGGACGGCTGCGGCAGCGGATCGAGGCGACCGAGAAGGCCGACCCGGTCACCCAGGACCTGCTGATCGGCATCACCGCCGACCTGGAGAAGCAGCGCTGGATGTTCGAGGCCGAGAACTGGCCGAGCGACGACAAGTGAGCGGCCTGTGGCCGCGGGTTGAAGCACACGTACGTACGGAAGGGGACACGGCATGGCCGACGCCCTGGAAATGGACGCGCTGTGGGAGGACTTCCACCGCGTGGTGAACATGACCTCGGCGGAGCTCGCCGCCTGGCTGCGGGTGCGCGACGCGGACGAGGACGCCGAGCCGCTGCCCGAGGACGCGGGCACGCCCACCGGGCAGCATGTGCTCGCGATCCTGCAGAAGCGGCGCACGGACCTCGACGACGACGACATCCGTGTGATGTACAAGGTCGTGGACCGGGTCACCGACCTGGTGGACCTGGAGAACGAGCCGGAGCCGGAGAACTCCCCCGAGGACACCCGCCGCCGGCACCAGCTGATGACCCTCGGCCACGACCCGCTCAAACCGTAGCCATGGGCAGCGCCGGACGTTCCGGACGGATCCTCGCCGAGCCGGCCTCCGCGTACGGGCGGACGTACGCGCAGGAGGCGGGGATCCGGCCGCGGGACACGCCGCGCGTACCACCACCCGACTCGGCTGCGGGGCGTCGCTGTTGACCGAGTACGCGAAGTACGGGCGCGATGCTGACATCCGTCTCTCAGTCGGCCCGAGTTGCTGACAAGCCCCAACAGCCGACGGCGTCGCCGGCTGCCGGGGCTAAGCACCGTGCCGGCCCGCGAACCGCAGCTCACGGACCGGCGCCGGGGTCAGCAGTTGCGGATGGACCAGACCGGGTCCCAGCGGTAGGGGTGGGTGACGGCGTCCGGGGTGAAGGAGTACAGCACCCTTCCCTGCCGGTCGTAGAAGTAGGAGGTGACGTTCCCGGTCTGGTTGTCGAAGTAGTTGCCGTCCCCCTGCCAGAAGAACAGCTGATAGGCGCTGCAGACGGAAAGGTGGTACTGCCGCCACTTCTGCGCCACCGGGTTCCACACCATCGGGCAGAGGGTGCCGTGGCTGCAGGGTACGGGCAGGTGGCCGGACGGGAACTCGTCGAACGAGGCCGCGGGCGCGACGTAGGGCGCGACAGCCTTCGCGCCCCGGGGGAGCTTGGGACCGGGCGGGAGCGGGCGCAGCGCTGACGGCTGCGTTCGGGCACCGTCGGCGGACGGCGAGCCGGCGGTCGCGGAATCCGCCGCTGCGGCCGGGGTGAATCCGGCCAGCAGGACCGTCAGACCGGTCATGGCGACGAGGAGGCGTTTGACACGCATGGTGACGGATCTCCTTGGGTGCACGGGAGGTTCGGGCGTGGAACGGGTGCCTGCTTCGGCGTGGCGGCGCGGGGCGGACGCGGGTCTGCCCGGCCTTCGTGGGGCGCGCGGGCGGGTCAGCAGTAGCCGATCTTCTTGTAGCCCACGTAGAACTCGCCCCTGTTGTTGACACTCGCGTTGGTTCCCAGGCCGGTGACGTTGTGCGCCCCGACGATGCGCCCGATCCGGCCCTGGGAGGCGCTGTTGATGTCCACGGTCGGCGGTGCGGCCGCGTGGAAGACGAAGGTGGCCGAGGCGTCGCCGGGGGCGCGTGTGCCGCTGGCGTAGCAGGCGCTTCCGTTCGAGCGGCGGAGTACCAGATCGCCGTTGTCCTGCATCGTCACCGAGTAACCGCTGTTGCAGATGGCCTGGTTGACCCCCAGCGTTCCGGAGAACGACGGGCCGACACAGGTGACCGCCGCCCGGCCGGTGGCGGTGGTCGGCGTGTTCGCGGACGCGGTCCCGCCCGACCAGCACAGCGTCGCGGCAAGGGCCGCCGACGCCATGGTGCCGATGCGTGTCTTGCGCTTCATCGCACTGTCCTTTCCTGGGGAACGGGGTTCACGGACGGCTGTCCGGTCCTCCCGTTCCGACTCGCGTGAGCGTGGCCCCCCCCCCCGGTACCGGGGCGGGGACGGAGGGGGACCTGCGAACGACGTCTCCGATCGCGCCGCGGCTCGTCGCGGCCCCCGTGGCCTGCTCGATCCCCGGCACCGGTATAGCCCGTGGACTTTGTCCGGCGTCGGGGAAGGGACGCCGGACAATCAACCGCCGTACAAAGGGCTCTCGCCCGCAGCGCGCACGGGGACCACGGCAGCGGGTACGGCCGCGGTGCGCGGCGCCCGGTCGTGGTACCGGTCCGGGGTTTCTTTCGTGGCGGCCGTGGCCGGTGCGCTCTACGGTCCGGCCGCTGAAGCCTTCGCCGCCGGGCAGGGGGGCCGGTAGGAGAGGCCCGGCAGGTACTGGTGCCAGTCGGCGGTGCCGAGGGGAGAGCTGCCGACGTCGCGGCAGACCCGTGCGGCCGTTCGTTGCGGATCGGGATCCCAGAGCAGCGCGGTCCAGTCCTCACTGCCGGTGGCGACGAGGCCACCGTCGGGGCGGAAGGCCACCGCGTCCACCTGTTTGCCGTGGCCGGTCAGCACGGCCAGTTCGGCCGGCCGGTGCGGATCCCGGACGTCCCACATCCGCACGGCGCTCTCGCTCGCCGTGAGCAGGGTGCCGCCGTGGGGGGCGAAGGCGACGGCCTTGACCGCGCCGGCGTAGTCGCCGAGGGCGGCGACCTGCCGGGGGGCGGTGCGCCGGGTGACGTCCCACAGGCGCAGCACCCGGTCGTCCCCGCCGGTGGCCAGGGTGCGGCCGTCGGGGGCGAAGGCGACCGTCTTGACCGCGTCACGGTGCCGGTCGAGGACGGCCAGTGGACGTGGCCGGCCCGGGCGGCTCACGTCCCAGAGGCGGGCCAGACGGTCCCGGCCCGCGCTGGCCAGGGTGCGGCCGTCGGGGCTGAACGCCACCGACTCCACCTCGTCGCCGTGGGCCCGCACCACCGACAGCGCCCGGGGCCGCCGTGGGTCGCCGGTGTCCCAGAGGCGTACCGTCCCGTCGCCGTCGCCGGCGGCGAGAAGGCGGCCGCCCGGCGCGAAGGCGACGGTGTTGACCGCGTCGCCGCCGCCGGTCAGGCGCGCCAGCGGATGCGGTGCGCCGGGACGGCCGACGTCCCACAGGCGCACCGTCCGGTCCAGGCTCGCCGAGGCGAGCACCGGCCGGCGCGGATCGAAGGCGACCGCGTTGACGGCGGCGGTGTGTCCCGACAGAACGGCCAGCGGGCGTGGGCGGAGCGGACGGCTGACGTCCCAGAGTCGTACCTCACGGTCATAGCTGCCGGTGGCGAGGGTGTGGCCGTCAGGGGTGAAGGCCACCGTGTACACGGAACTCGTGTGGCCGGTGAGGGCGGGGAGCGGAAGGTGCCACAGACGCGCCGTCTGATCGCTCGCGCCGGTGGCCAGGGTACGACCGTCCGTGCTGAAGGCCGCCGAAGTGACGTACCCGGTATGCCCGCTGAGGACGCCCAGCAGCCGGACGGCCGTCCGGTCACCCGGCCGGACCTTGGTGTCCCACAGCCGTACCTCGGCGTCGACGCCGGCGCTGGCCAGGGTGCGGCCGTCCGGAGCGAAGGCGAGCGCGAAGACGGTGTCGGTGTGGCCGGTGAGGAGGGACACCGGGCGGGACCGGTCGCCGGGCCGGAGCGTCGCGGGGTTCCACAGGCGTACGACGCGGTCGTCCCCGCCGGTCGCGAGCATACGGCCGTCGGGGGCGAAGGCCACGGCGTTGGCGGGCGGCAGGCGCACCGTCTTCGCCGCCTCCACCGCCCGAGCGCCGGCGGCGGCCGGGGTACGGGCCAGATCGAGCGGCGCCTTGCCCGACTGGCGCGGTACGACGGACCACACCATGGTCCCGGCCGGTCCCGCGACGGCCAGGGCATGCCCGTCCGGGGCGAAGGCCAGGGAACGGACCTCGCCGCCCGAGGTGCCCAGGACGGCTTCCGCCGATGGGTGGCCCCGGCTCGAGGCGGGCCACCGGGCGACGATGCCCGAGGGCCCCGCGGACACGACGCTCCGGCCGTCCGGGCTGAAGGCCACCGCCGCGTTCCCCGGCCCGGCGGCGGCCCGCGGCGGGTCCAGTACCGCCCGGACACGCGGCCGGTGGGGCGCGCGCAGGTCCCACAGCGTCGTCGTGCCGAGCGCGTCCGTCGCGGCCAGCGTCCGGCTGTCGCCGCTGAACGCTATCGCCCGGACGCCCACCGCCGGGACGCTCGCCTCCCGGCCGGCCAGGACGATGGCCGGGTGGGGGCGATGCGGAGCGGCGGCGTCCCAGAGCCGTACCCTCCGGTCCGCTCCGGCGGCCGCGAAGAGACGCCCGTCGGGGCTGAAGGCCACCGCGTCGACCTTGTCCTTGCTCCTGAGCTGGGTGGCGTACGGTGTGGCGTACGAGCTGAGCAGGGCCCCGCGCGCGGCGGCGGTCGGATGCAACCGGTAGGCGGCCAGCGCCAGTTGGAGGGAGAGGGCCGGGTCGGTGCGGCGCAGTGCGTCGGCCTGCTGCGCGACCTGGCGGGAAACCGCGATGTCCCGCTGCTGCTGGGCCTGCTCCCGGGAGACGAACGCGAACCCCGTGGCCGTGGCGGTGCCCAGCAGCAGGACCGCGAGCAGCACGAGGAGCGTACGCAGCCGCCGGGCGCCGCGCAGCGCCGCCGCCCGCGAGGCGTCCCGGGCGGCCAGACTCGCCCTGAGGAACCGGTGCTCCCGCTCGCTCAGCGCATCCCTGCCCCAGTCCGCCGCCCATTCCGCGGCCTGGTCGAGACGGACACCCCGGTACAGGGCGCCGGGGTCGCGCTGGACGGCCTCCCAGGCGGTCGCGGCCTCGGTGAGCCGCCGGTGGATCCGTAGCCCCTCACGGTCCTCGGCCAGCCAGCTCCGCAGCCGCGGCCAGCGGCGGATCAGGGCCTCGTGGGCGATCTCGACGCCGTCCTGGTCGAGTGCCAGGAGCCGGGCACGCGCGAAGCGCTCGAGCACGTCCGCGGTTCCGGGGAAGTCCAGTTCCGCTCGGTCCACCCGGCGCTTGGTGTCCTCGGTGCCCTCGCCGGGAGCCGTGAGGCGCAACAGCACATTGCGGGCGACCCGTTGCCCGTCCGGTTCGAGCGCCGCGTACACCGTCTCGGCGGTGCGGGCGAGTGCGCCGTCGATACCGCCGGTCGCCCGGAAACCGGCCAGGGTCAGGGCGTTGCCGCGCCGTCGCCGCCAGGTCTCCAACAGGGCGTGCGAGAGCAGCGGAAGAAGAGCGGCCTGGTCCTTCGCCTGGGCGACCAGTTCCGCCAGCAGCGCTCCCTCGACGGTCAGCCCGGCGCGGACGGCGGGCCGGGTGATCGCCCGGCGCAGCTCGTCGGTGGTCATGGGACCGATCAGGACCTGGGTCTCGCCCACCGCCTCGACCAGTCGGGGGTGGTCCGTGCAGTGGGCGTAGAAGTCGGCCCGCACGCCCACCACGATCCGGCAGCGGCTGTTCGCGGCGCGGGCCGCGGTGATCAGCGCCTCGATGAAGGCGCCGCGCTCGGCAGGGTCCTCGCACAAGGCGAAGACCTCCTCGAACTGGTCCACGACGACGAGGACTTCGGCCTCCTCGGGGCTCCCGGCCAGGGCATGGAGCACCGCCCGGTGCAGGGCTCGCGGATCGCGCATCAACGCGTCGTGCAGTCCGCCCGGGGACTCACCGGTACGGGCGGCCAGTACCGCCGCGCACCCCTCCACGGGATGCGGGCCCGGAGTGAACGCCACCACCGGCCAGTCGCGGTGCTCGGCCGACCACTGGGCGAGCAACCCGGCGTGCAGCAGGGAGGACTTGCCCGCGCCCGAGGCCCCGACCAGGGTGGTGAACCGGCACTCCGTCACCCGCCGGGCCAGCACGGCCACCAGCCGCTCGCGGCCGAAGAACCATTCGGCCTCCTCGGTACGGAAGGCCATCAGCCCCGCGTACGGCGCGTCCCCCTCGTCCGGCGCGCAGTCCGGGCCGGGCGGCCGCAGACGGTCGCCGGCCGCCGCTTCCTGCGCCGCGGCACGCCAACGCTCCTCCCACACGGCGGGGTCGGCACCGCAGGCCTGGGCGAAGGCGACCACCACGGCGAGGCTGGGCAGCTGCCGTCCCGCGGCCGCGGCCGACAGGGTGGAGGGCGAGTAGTGGGCGGTCTCGGCCAGTTCACGGTAGGTCGGGTTCCCTGCCTCCCGCCGTAATCGGCGCAGTCCCGCCGCCAGACGCAGCAGCGGTCCGTCCCCCTCGTCCAGCGGACGTTCCCTCCTCGGCACGCCGCCCCCTTCCCACCCGCGCGTCCCGCTGACGGGCACCAGCATCCCAGAGTCGCGCCGGGGTTCACCCGATTCCCCGCGCATCCGGCGGTGTCGTCGACGTTCGGACGCCGAGGGGCCCCGAGGTGTCTCAGATGCCGAGGACGCGGGCGATGGTGCGCAGCACCCCGTTGTCGTTGTTGGACGGGGCGAGGTGGCGGGCCCGGCGGACGACCTCGGGGTGGGCGCCCGCCATGGCGAAGGACCAGTCCGCGGCGTCCAGCATCTCCAGGTCGTTGAGGTAGTCGCCGAACACCATGGTCTGCGCGGGGGTGATGCCCAGCTCCCGCTGGAGACCGCGCAGGGCGGCGCCCTTGTTGGCGGTGGGGTTCATGACGTCGGCCCAGTGCTCGCCGGAGACGACGACCTGGTGGGTGGCGGCGAAGTCCCGCAGCGCGGGCGCGGTGGTCCGCTCGGCGGAGCCGAAGTCGAACAGGGCCACCTTGAGCACCTCGTCGTCGACGGCGGTGAGGTCCTCGACGATCCGGTTCTCCACGTAGTACCTGCGGACCTCGGCGAGGAAGGCCTCGTCGGTCCGCTCCACGTAGGCGGACCGCTTGCCGCAGACCACGGCGCCCACGTCCACGCCGCCGGCCGCCAGCTCCCGTACGGTCCGCGCCAGGGAGGCCACGGCCGGCCCGTGCATCGGGTCCGAGCTGAGCTCGACGCCGTCCCGGACGACGTAGGTGCCGTTCTCCGCTATGAACACCATGCCGTCGGCCACCTCGGCGAACTGCCGGGCCAGGGTGGCGTACTGACGGCCGCTCGCCGGGCTGAAGAGCACACCGCGCCGGCGCAGTTCGGCCAGCATCGGCCACAGTCCGTCCGGGATCCGCTTGTCGTCGTCCAGCAGTGTGCCGTCCATGTCGGTGACGACGAGCCGGATGCCGGCGGGTCCGGCCGGGAGGCCCGGGTCGAGGGGGAGGGACGCGGGGGTGGCGGGCATGTCGTGCTTCCGGTCGGGGTCGGGTGTACGTCGGCCAAGTGTTCCTCATACGGCGTACGGACCCCGAACCGGGCCGTGCCGGGCCCGGCCCGTCCGGCCGTGGTGCCGCGGTTCGGCGGGGTCGCCGTGACACCCTGGCCCCGGCCCACGCAGAGTCCTGCCCGTCGAGGAGGAACGCCGATGACCACCCTTGCCGACCCGGTGCCGGGCGGGCGTCCCGGCGATGTCCAGCGGGCCACCGCGCTCGCCGCCGAACTGACCGGGCGTGGCGTGCACGGCGTCGTGCTGTCCTATGTCGACACCGCGGGCATCGGCCGGGTGAAGACGGTCCCGGCGGCCCGGCTGCCCGCGGCGGCGGCCTGGGGCGTGGGGATGTCCCCGGTGTTCGACACGTTCCTGGCGGACGACTCCGTCGTCACCACCGATGTCCTCGGCTCCCCGGACGGCGACCTGCGCCTGTACCCGGACCTCGACCACCTGGTGGTCCTGGCCGGGCAGCCCGGCTGGGCGTGGGCCCCGGTCGACCGGATCACCCAGGAGGGCGAGCGGCACCCCGGGTGCTCGCGGACGTTCCTCCGCCGGATCGTCACGGAGGCCGCCGGTCGGCACGGCATCGCCTTCCGTGCGGCCGTCGAGGTCGAATGGGCCGTCGGTACCGGCCCGGACACCGACGAGAACTTCGTCCCGGCGGTGTCCGGCCCCGCCTACGGCGCCGTCCGGCAGATCGAGCTGAGCGACTACGGCGCCGACCTGCTGGCGGCCTGCGCCGCGCAGGGCATCGATGTGGAGCAGTTCCATCCCGAGTACGCGGCCGGGCAGTTCGAGCTGTCCGCGGGCGCGCTGGACCCGGTCGCGGCGGCCGACCGGAGCGTGCTGGTCCGGCAGACCGTCCGGGCGGTGGCCCGGCGGCACGGTCTGCGTGTCGCCTTCGCACCGGCCGTGTCCGGCGAGGGCGTCGGCAACGGCGGCCATCTGCACCTGTCCGGCTGGCGCGACGGCCGCAATCTGCACACCTCCGGTCCCGGCCGGTACGGCATGACGGCGGACGCCGAGTCCTTCGCGGCCGGGATCCTCGCGCACCTGCCCGCTCTCACGGCGGTGACCGCGCCCAGCCCGGCCAGCTACCTCCGTCTCAAGCCCTCGCAGTGGGCGGGGGTGTTCACCGTCTGGGGCCGGGAGCGGCGGGAGGCCGCGGTGCGGGTCGTCACCGGTACGGCGGGGCACCGGGAGCAGGCGGCGAACCTGGAGGTCAAACCCGTCGACCTGGCCGCCAACCCCTACCTCGCCCTCGGCTGCGTCATCGCCGCCGGGCTGGACGGCGTGGCGTCGGCGGCGGTCCTGCCCGAGGAGACCACCGGGGACCCGGCACGGTTCGACGCCGAGGAGGCGGCGGCGCGGGGGGTGCGCCGGCTGCCCGCCTCGCTGCCGGAGGCCGTCGCCGAGTTCGGCGGCGACGAGGTGCTGCGGGCGGCGCTCGGCGATGTGCTGGCCGACGCGGTGACCGCGGTACGCCTCGGGGAGGCCGCCGCCGTGGACGGGCTGGACGACGCTCAGGTGGCGGCGGCCTACCGCTGGAGGTACTGACCGTGCCCGGCCCCCCGACCGGACCGGTCCATGAGGCGCTCGCCGCGCTGCCCCTGGTCGACCACCACTGCCACGGCGCCCGCACCGCCGACCTCGGCCACGACGAGTTCGCCGCCCTGCTCACCGAGGGACGGGCCCGGCCCGGAAGCGGCGTCTCCCCCTTCGACACCCCGGCCGGAGTGGCCGTACGCAGGCACTGCGCTCCCCTGCTGGACCTGCCCCGGCACGTGCCCGCCGCCGACTACACCGCCCGGCGGGCGGAGCTGGGCCGGCGCGAGGTCAACCGGCGGTTCCTCAGGGCGGCGGGAGTGGAGGTGTTCTGCGTGGACACCGGGTTCGCCCCGCATCCCGTCACCTCCCCCGCGGAGCTGGCGGCCGCCGCGGGCGGGGCGGCCCACGAGGTGGTGCGGCTGGAAGGCGTGGCGGAGTCGGTGGCCGCGTCGGGCGTGGAGGCGGGCGAGTACGCGGGCGCCTTCCGGTCGGCCGCGCGGCGCGCCGTGCGGCGGCCCGGGGTGGTGGCGGTGAAGTCCGTGGCCGCCTACCGCACCGGCTTGGCGCTGGACCCGGCGCGGCCCGCCGACAACGAGGTGACGGAGGCGGCCCGGCACTGGCTGACGCGAGGAGGACGGCTGACCGACCCGGTGCTCGTGCGCCACCTGCTGTGGACCGCCGTGGACCTCGGTCTGCCGCTGCAGCTGCACACCGGCTTCGGCGATGACGACATCCGGCTGCACCGGGCCGACCCCGCCCTCCTGACGGACTGGCTGCATCTGATCCGGGGCACCATTCCGGTACTGCTGCTGCACTGCTGGCCCTACCAGCGCCAGGCCGCCCATCTGGCGGCCGTCTTCGAGGAGGTGTACCTCGACGTCGGACTCGCCCTCCACCACGCCGGCCCGTCCCGGTCCCGGGCGATCCTGGAGGAGGCCCTCGAGATCACACCGTTCCGCAAACTCCTGTACAGCTCCGACGCGTACGGTGTGGCCGAATTCCACCACCTCGGCGCGCTGTGCTTCCGCCAGGGGCTCGCCGCGCTGCTCCAGGAACGGGTGGACGCCGACGAGCTGAGCCTGCCCGACGCCCTGCGGATCGCCGCCTGGGCGGGCCGGGACAACGCCCGCCGCCTGTACGGACTGCCCGCCGCCGGGTCGCCGCCCGGTCCCGTCTGTGACTGAGGACACGCCGTATCCGATCCCCGGAAAGTATGATCAAGCAATGTCTGACATGACCGAAACCACGCCCGGCTGGCTGACTTCCGACGAGCTGGAGATGGCGCGCGCCCGCATGCCGATCCTCTATGTCGAGGCCGTGCCGGTGCGTGTCGACGACAGCGGCGAAGTCACCAGCATCGGGCTGCTGCTCCGCATAGGGCCGGACGGAACGGTCAGCCGGACCCTGGTCTCCGGCCGTGTCCTGCACCACGAGCGGGTCCGCGACGCCCTGCTGCGGCACCTGGAGAAGGACCTCGGCCCGGTGGCGCTGCCCCGGGTCCCGGCCTCCCTGCAGCCCTTCACGGTGGCCGAGTACTTCCCCACCGCGGGCATCACCCCGTACCACGACCCGCGCCAGCACGCCGTGTCCCTCGCCTACATCGTCCCGGTGGCCGGTGACTGCCGGCCCCGGCAGGACGCGCTGGACCTGGTGTGGTTCAGCCCGCAGGAGGCCGCGTCACCGGCCCTGCAGAGCGAGATGCCGGGCGGGCACGGGGTGCTGCTGAAGCAGGCCCTCGCGCATGTGGGCCACGTGTCCTGACCGGGCGGGCCGCCCCCGGCCGGTGCGGGGCCGGTCAGTCCGGCAGGGCGCCCAGGTCCGCCCGGGCGGCGCTGTCGTCGAGGAAGCCGCCCGACTGGTGCTGCCACAGCCTGGCGTAGGCGCCGTCCGCGGCGAGCAGTTCCTGGTGCGTGCCCTGCTCGACGATCCGTCCGCGGTCGAGGACCACGAGGCGGTCCATGCCGGCGACCGTGCTCAGCCGGTGCGCCACCACGAGTGCCGTCCGGCCCTCCATGAGCCGCCACAGCGCCTCCTGGACGAGGATCTCGCTCTCGGAGTCCAGGGCGCTGGTCGCCTCGTCGAGCAGCAGGACCGGCGCGTCGCGCAGGATCGCCCGGGCGAGCGCGACCCGCTGCCGCTGGCCGCCGGACAGCTTCACACCGCGTTCGCCCACCATGGTGTCGAAGCCGTCCCGCAGCGCGTCGGCGAACTCCGTGACGTGCGCGGCCTCGGCCGCGCGGCGGATCTCGGCGTCGGTGGCGCCCGGCCGGGCGAACGCGATGTTCTCCCGCAGGGTGCGGTGGAACATCGCCGGGTCCTGCGGCACGTAGGAGATCAGGCTGCGCAGGTCCTTCTGGCGGAGCCGGCTGATGTCCTGGCCGCCGATCAGGATCCGGCCGGCGTCGATGTCCGTCATCCTCAGCAGCAGCCTGGTGAGGGTGGTCTTGCCGCCGCCGGACCGGCCGACGAGACCGATCTTCGCCCCGTCGGGCACCGAGAGGTCGAGGCCCTGGAACAGCGGCTCGGCGCCCGCGTGGGCGAAGGTCACCTTCTCGAAGCGGATGTCGGCGGCCTCCGTCAGCAACGGCTGCGGCCGCGGCGGGTCGAGCACGGTCGGCGGTGTCAGCAGCAGTTCGGTGAACTGCGCGGCCTCCGTCATCGAGCTCTCCAGACGGCGGTAGATCTGGTTGAACTCGAACATGATCCGCGTCGCGTTGGTGTAGTACGTGAAGGCGACCACGACCGCCTCCACCCCGTGCTCTCCCCCGCCGAGCCCGACCGCGAGCAGCAGACCCAGCACGTTGGTCAGCACGGACATCGGAGCGACCAGCGTGTCGATGCGCAGGTTGCCGTAGTCCCACGACCTCAGGGTGAGCCGCCGGGACTGAGCGACCCGCAGACGGTGCTCGGCGGCCTCGCGGTCCTCGGCGGCGAAGGCCCGGACCGTGTCCATGTTCATCAGGCTGTCGGAGACGTGGCCCGACACCCGGGCGATCGCCTCCTCGCGCAGGTTCACCAGGGCCTGGCGGCGCCGGACGAGCGGCGCCACGCACACCGCCGTCAGCGTGATCATCGCCAGGAGTCCGACGACGAGCAGCGGTTCGTAGCGCCACAGCACCACGGACCCGAACGCCAGCGGGACGAACCTGCCCACGATGTTGAACGCCATCGTGTCGACGAACTCCTCGAAGCGGACGGCGAAGCTCAGCACCCGCTTGGTCAGCGACCCGGCGAAGTTGTCGTGGAAGAACGCGGCGTCCTTGGCGAACAGCTCGTCCATGCCGACGATGTACAGGTGCTCGATGCCGAGGGCGTCCAGCCGGTTCAGACAGTGCAGGCCGACACGCCACAGGGCCTCGGCGGACAGCAGCACGCCGGCGAAGCCGAGGACGTAGGGCAGCGTCGCGCCGACGGCGGCACCGGAGTCACCGGCGATACGGCCGACGAGCTTGGCGACGACCAGAGGTGCGACGTAGTTGATGCCGATGTTGCCCAGCGCCGGCAGCAGCAGCGCGGGCACCGTGAGCCACCTCAGGCGGCCGAGTTCTCGTCCGTAGTAACGAAGGGCCAGGAGCACGGAGCCCCTGCCCGGCGGCGTCCTGTGTAATTCACGCGGTCCCATGGCACAGCAATGTCCCGCAGCGCCGACCGCCCGGTCCAAGTGTTTTCACCCGAATGCCGCAAGCGCCGTCGTCAGGGCGTGCGTCCGTGTTCGGGGGGTTCTGGGGGTTCGCGGGGTTCGCGGGCGGCGAGCGTGGGCGCCGGGGGGCCGTCGAAGCGGTTGCGGACGTGGGTGAGGTCGGCCAGCAGCCCGGTGGAGGTGAGCCGGGTGCTGCTGCGCGGACGCGCCAGGTGGGCGATGGGCAGATTGCCGGTGGCGGCCCAGCACAGCCGTCCGGACGGATCGAGGTAACTGCGGGTCAGGCCCCGGTTGTCGGGGTGGAGACAGTAGGGGACGTCGAGGTAGCCGCGGCGGAAGGCGTCCAGCAGCGCCCGCGAGAGGTCGGGGTGCAGGTCGAGGACGGCGTGCACGAGGGCGGCGGCCTCCTGGTAGGTGGGACTGTCGGCGAGGTGCGCGAGCGGGGCCGGTGCCGCGGTGCTCGCGGCCCGCGCGGCGGCCGCGGCCGACTCCAGGGCGTCGACGTTCTCCTGGATGGTGGGGATGCGCCGGGACTCGGCGACCGTCTTGACGATGAGGCGCTCCGCTCCCGTGCGCACGGCGAGTTCGGCGGAGTCCGCCAGCAGCCGCCGGGCGCCCCGCTCGGTCTCCGGGAAGACGCCCATGTAGGTGTAGAGGACCACGTGCCAGTCGTCGGTCGGCAGGAGTTCCGCGCACAGCCGGCGCAGCGCCGCGACCGCCTCGGTGTCCTGCTCCGCCGACACCTGCTGGGCGTAGCTGACGGAGAGGCTGCGTACGCCGTGCCGGACGAAGAACAGCGCCTCCAGGACGCTGATCGCCACCAGGAGGCTCGGCGGGCACAGCTGGCCGAGCATGCATCCGCCGAACGTCTCCAGATGGGGCTCCCGGCCCCTCTCGCGCAACGAGGCGAACAGCTCGCAGGCGGTGGCCCACTCGGCGACGGACTCGGCCAGGGGGGTCCGGCCGTAGGGGAGGCAGTAGGAGATCGGGCCGCCCTCGCTGGCGTCCAGGCCGAGCGCGGCCAGCGCCCGGAAGATGCCGACCGGGCGGGCGGAACCGTGCCGGACCTGGACGGGGAAGCGCGGCCCGCGGATGCCGTGCAGCACCTGCGCGGTGGTGGCCGGGGGATGGTTGACGACGGGATAGCCGTTGAGGGGGGTGCCGTCACGCAGGGCGGCATCGGCGGCGTCGAGCCGGCCGACGCGGGTGTGGGCGTCGAGGGTGATGGTGCCGACGGTACGGGCGGCGGCGGCCCGGGTGGCCGACAGACCGGCGCGCATGGCGGCCGGGTCGCTGAAGCCCATCCGGGGCTGCACCACGAGCCGGCCGTTGCCGCCGTGGGCGCGGACGAAGTCCCCGAACCCCCCCGGGGCCGCGGGCTCCCCGGCCCCCGCCCCCGGTCCGAGGCGGGTCGCGGGACGTTCCGGGTGGCGCTCCGGGAGCGCGCCGGGGGCGGGGGCGGGCACTGTCACGCCGGGACACCCATCTGCTCGTCGGCGCGACGCGGCCGCGCGTCGGCCCCGGCCGGGCTCCGGTAGCGGTGCGCGGCGCGGTCCCCGCCGGCGGCGAGCGCGGCGCCGCCCCCGGTGTCCAGGCCGTCGAGGAAACCGCGGAACGCCGTCAGGGTGTCGTAGCCGTCCTCGAAGACGGCGTCGAACCCGGCGGCGAGCAGCCGGTCGGCGTGGGAGGTGGCGCCGCCGTCCACGCCGAGCTTGCCGCCGATGGCGACGGGCAGGTCCGCGGTCAGCCGGTCCGCGCGCAGCGCGCGGATGACCCGCAGCCCGTCCTGGGCGCCGTGCCCGTTGACGCTGCTGATCACCACGGCGGCCGGACGGATCTCCCGGCAGTGGCGGACCAGCAGGTCGTCGGGGACGCACGGGCCCAGGTTGACGACGTCGAAGCCGAGCTCCTCCAGCAGCAGTTGCAGGAACACGAGGTTCCAGGTGTGCGAGTCGGAGGCCACGGTGGTGACGACGACCGTGGCCCTGGCGCGGTCCGGGGTGACGCCCGCGGTCCGGGTCGGGTCAGTCATGCGTGCGCTCCGCTGCGTAGGGGACGCGGGTGCGTTCGATACGGGTGACGGAGACGGTCTCCTCCCCGTCGGTCACCACCTCCACGGGGCTGGGCCGGCCGAGGAACATCAGCAGGCTGGCGGTGGGCCCGTAGGCGCCGGTGTTGGGCACGGCGAGGAGGTCGCCGGGCGCCAGGTCCGCCGGGACGTCGACGCCCCGGCCCAGGACGTCGCCCGGGGTGCACAGCGGGCCGGCCAGGGTGACCTGCCGGCTCTCCTCGTCCACCGGGACCTCGACGGAGACCGGCAGCAGGCGGCCGAGGCCGGACATGCCGCCGAACACGTTGATGCCGGCGTCGCACACGGCGAAGGTGTGACCGCGTCCCGTCTTCACGTTGCTCACGGCGGTGACGAGGTGGCCGCTGTCGCCGACGAGGTAGCGGCCGGACTCGACGGCGATCCGGGGCAGGCCCTGCCGCCAGCCGGGGAAGAACTCGTCCAGGGCGGCGGCGAGTTCGCCGCGCAGCCTGGGGTAGGCGGCCCGCTCGCCGCTGCGGCCGTAGGGCACGGAGAAGCCGCCGCCGATGTCGAGGACGCGCAGCCGCACCCCGAGTTCGTCCTGGATGCGGGCGGCGGTCGAAAGCGTGTGCCGGAACTCCGCCAGGAGGCTCTCCTCGTCGCGGGCGTTGCTCTGCGAGAACAGGTGCAGTCCCTCGACGGACGTGCCGGGTACGGAGGTGAGCGCCGCGGCGGTCTCGGGCAGGGTCTCGCTGTCGATGCCGAACTGGGTGGGTTTGCCGGTCATGCGCACCCCGCTGGCGGCGCTCGCCGTCTCGCTGTTGATGCGCAGCAGGCAGCGGGCGGTGGTGCCGTGGTCGAGTGCGGCGCGGCCGATGTGCTCCAGGTCGGACAGGGACTCGGCGGAGAACAGGCCCACGCCGTCGCGGACGGCGGCGTCGAGTTCGCCCGGGGTCTTGCCGGGACCGGTGTAGAGGATGTCCTCGCCCCGGTAGCCGGCCTCCAGGGCGGTGGCCAGTTCGCCGGTGGAGCTGATCTCCGCCTTGCAGGCGGGCCCGTCGCCGGTGCGCAGGGCGCGGACCAGGTCGGGATGCGGGTTGGCCTTGAAGGCGTAGTAGACCTCCACGCCCTGAGGCAGGTAACCGAAGAGGGCGCGGCGGGCGGCGCGCACCCGGGCCCGGTCGTAGACGTACAGCGGGGTGCCGTAGCGGGCGGCGAGGTCGCGGTGGCGGGGGCGTACGGTCACGGGCGCTCTCCGTCGATCAGGGCGGCCAGGTCCCGCCGGGCGTTCTTGCCGTGCAGGGTGAGCGGGAGCTCGGCCAGGACCCGGCACCGGGCGGGCATCTTCGCGGTCTCCAGACGTTCCATCAGTTCCCGGACGACGGTGCGCTCGTCGAGGTCGCTCTCCACGAAGAGGGTCAGGTCGTGGCGGTCGTCCGGGGGCAACGCGGCGGCGGCCCGCACACCGGGGATGTCGAGGGCCGCGGTCTCGATCTCCACGGTGCTCATGCGGAAGCCCTTGCGCTTGAACATGTCGTCGCGGCGGCCCTGGAAGTAGAGGTAGCCGTCCTCGTCGAGGTGTCCGTAGTCGCCGGTGTGCAGCCGGGTGACGGCCGGGTCGGCGGGGTCGGGGCGGAAGCTGCGCGCCGTGGCCTCGGGGTTGCGCCAGTAGCCGTCCATGACGTGCGGTCCGGTGGTGACGATCTCGCCGGTGACGCCCGGCGGCAGGCATCCGCCGTCGGGGCCGACGATGTGCACCCGGGTGCCGGGCAGGGGGCGCCCGACGCTGAGCGGCCGCTCGTGCTCCTCCTCGGGCGGCATGACGGTGATCCGCTTCGCCTCCGTCTGCCCGTACTGGCGCACCACCCGGGCGCCGGGGAAGAGGGCACGCAGGGCGTCGGCGGTGGCGGTGGGCAGCGCGGCGCCGGTGTTGGTGAACATCCGGACGGGCGGCCGCTGGTCCGGGTGGCGCCGGGCCAGCGAGACGATCATCGACGCGTAGGAAGGGACGAGCGGCACCACGGTCGCACCCGTGTCGTGCATGCGGCGCAGCACGGTGAAGTCCGAGTCGCCGTCGGCGAGGACGATCTCGCAGCGGGCGATGCAGGTCATCAGCACCTTGTAGAGGCCGTAGTCCCAGGACATCGGGAAGCGGCAGAACACGACGTCGTCGGACCGGTAGCCCAGGGCGCGGACCAGGGCCGTGGAGGCGAACACGACGGCGGCGTGCGGGCAGGCCACGGCCTTGGGCGCGGCGGTGCTGCCGGAGGTGTAGATGAGGGTGGCCAGGTCGTCGGCGGAGACCTCCGGTGGCGTCCCGGCCACGGCGGCGGGCTCGGCGAGGGCCGCGGGTTCGGCGAGGGCCGCGGGTTCGGCGAGGGCCGCGGGTTCGGTGAGGGCCGCGGGTTCGGTGAAGAGCGCCGTCTCGGCGAGGACGTCGGCGATGTCGTGGACGGGGGCGTCGGTGAGGGAGCGCAGGCGGGCGACGCCCTCGGTGTCGGTCAGTACCAGGGCGGGGTCGGCGTCGGCGACGACGGACCGCAGGTGGAAGGGTTTCATGGCCGGGTGCACCGGCACGAAGACCGCGCCGCGCCGCGCCGTGGCGTAGAAGAGGGCCGCCAGCGGCCGGCCGGTGGGCAGCTGGAGCAGGACGCGGTCACCGCGGCCCACGCCACGGGCGGCCAGCCAGGCGGCGAACCGGGCTGTCCGGTCGGCGAGTTGAGCGTAGGTCCAGGCGCCGCCGGCGTCCCGTACGGCCGGCTGGTGCGGGGACCGGGCCACGGCCTCGTCCAGGAGGCCGTGCACCGTGGGGCCGCCGGACGCCGGTGGCACGGTGCGTCGTTCGATGAGGTCCTGTGGGGTTGCCAATGCTCCGCTCTCCGTTCTCCGGCCCGGCGGGCCTGTGGGCGGGGACGGGGGCGGGCGCGGCCGGGCTCGTCGCGGGCCGCGGAGCCGCCCCCGGGGTGCTCGGCAAGCTCACCACCGGCGCCTGACGTCTCGCTCACCGTCGGCTACCGGATCACTAGCCGTGCAGGTCGGCGGGGGTGTCCGAACGCCCGGTAGCCGGCGAGGACCGGATCGTTAGGACGGGCTGCTGTGCTGTTCACGAAGCCGGATCCCGCAGAAAGGGCGGTTGCTCCGCATGACGACCACCACAGACGTCCTGGCCTCCATCACCCGCCGGGTCGGGAACCAACCGATGAGCGAGACCAGTGAGCTGACTGCTCTGGGCGTCGACTCACTGCTGCTGCTGCGCATCATCGCCGACCTGGCGGCGGACGAGACCCAGGAGATCGAGCCGCACGACCTGGCGCGGCTCGTCACCGTCGGCGACCTGACGGAGTTCGTCGACCGGTGGAACGGCGGGCCGCGCCGGTGACCGCCCTCGACCTGCGCCAGGAGACGTCCGCCGTGCGCCCCGAGAAGCACGGCGACGCTTTCCCCCTGACCGACGCTCAGCGCAGCCTGCTGTTCGTCCAGGAGGCCGCCGCCCGCAAGGACCTCTACAACAACAGCTTTCGCATCGTCTTCGACCGGGAGCTGGACGCCGACGCACTGCACGCCGCCCTGGAGCGGCTGGTGCTGGTGCAGCCGGCGCTGCGCACCGAGTTCCGCACCGGCCCCGACGGCCCTCAGGCCCGCGTCGCGCGGGCCGTCCCGCTGCCCTGGGAGGCGCTCTCCCACGACGGCGGCACGACGCCGTGGGAGAGCTGGCTGGAGGAGCAGACCGAGCAGTTCGTGCGGCTGCCGCTGGACCTGTCCCGCGCGCCGCTGTGCCGGTTCCGGCTGCTGACGTCCGCGCCCGGCGCGCCCGCCCGGTCGGCCCTGCTGGTGACGGTGCACCACACCGTCAGCGACGGGGTGTCCGTCCGGGTCCTCGTCGACGAGATCTGCGCCGGGTACCGGCTGGCCCTGGGCCGCGCGGCCGCCGACGGGAACGCCGAGGACCCGGCCGCGCTGGCCCGGTCGCGGGAGCGGACGCTGCGCGCGGAGCTGACGGCGCAGTGCGCCGCGGCGCGGGCGGCGGTGACCGCCGGGGAGGCCGACGCGCTCGCCGGGCCGCTGGCCGGCGTGGCCCCCACCACGCTGTACCCGGTGCCCGGCCGGCCGCAGGACACCGCCCACCGGGCGGAGCGGCTGCGGCTCCAGCTGGACCGGCCGGAGCGGGCGCGCGTGGAGCGGGCCGCCCGCGACCTGGGCACCACGCCGTACACGCTGCTGCTGGCCTGCTACGCGCTGCTGCTCGGCGACTACGCCGGCACCGGCGACGTGGTGGTGGGCAGCCCGTTCGCCACCCGGCGCACGGTGGCCTCGCACCAGCTGTGCGGCTTCTTCGTCAATACGCTGCCCATGGCGCTGCCCGCCCGCGACATGCCGTTCGACGCGCACTGCCGCGCGGTGTCGGCGACGGTGCGCGAGACGCGGGCCCGGCAGTCCGTGCCGTTCGACGCCCTGGTGTCGCGGCTGGCCCCGGAGCGTTCGGGCAACCGCAACCCGGTCTTCCAGTGCATGTTCGCCATGCAGGACGAGCTGCGCACCCGGGTGGCGCTGATGCCGTGGATCGAGGGCCGGATCGACATCCTGGAGAACGGCTCGGCCAAGTTCGACCTGTGGCTGGGCGCGACGGCGGTCGAGGACGGCCTGCGGATCGAGCTGGACTACGACCGGGACCTGCTGCCCGCCTCCTACGCGCGGCGCTTCCTGGCCGAGTACCGGGAGCTGCTGCTGCGTGCGGTCGGCACGCCGTCGGCGGGCACCGCGAGCCTGCTGTCCGGGCTGAGCGTGCGGCGCTGCACGAACGCACAGGCGCTGCGGCGGGGCGCCGACGGGAACACCGACGCGCCGGGCGGTCTGCTGGGCCTGGTGCGCGAGGCCGCGCTCCGCCACCCCGGCGCCGTCGCCGTGCGGCAGCCGGACGGGGCGGAGGTCACCTACGCGGAGCTGCTGCGGCGCACCGAGCGGGCCGCCACCGGGCTGGCCGGGCGTGGAGCGGGACGCGGCGACACCGTGGCGGTCGTCCCGGGTGACCTGGTGGAGACCGTGGTGGCGATGCTCGCCGTGCTGTGGCGCGGCGCGGCCTATCTGCCGCTCGACACCTCGCTGCCCGCCGAACGGCTGGCCTACATGATCGAGCAGTCCGGCTGCCGGTTCGTGATCGGCGACCGGGACGCGGTGCCGGACGGGCCGCCGCGCGCCACCCCGGCACGGCTGGAGGCCGAGGCCGGTACGGCGCCGGCGCCTCGGCCGGCGGACGGCTCGGACCCCGTCTACATCATGTTCACCTCCGGCTCCACCGGCCGCCCCAAGGGCGTCCACATGGGCCAGGGCCCCCTGGTGAACCTGCTGCACTGGCAGCTGCGCGAACTGCGGATGGACACGCGGAGCCGGTTCCTGCAGTACGCGCCGCTCGGCTTCGACGTCTCCTACCAGGAGATCTTCCCGACGCTCGCCTGCGGCGGCACGGTGGTCGGGCTCGGCGCCGTGGACCGCAGGGACCTGACGGCCGTGGCCCGCCTCGCCGAGCGGGAGGAACTCACCCACGTCTATCTGCCGGTCGCGGTGGCCGGGGCGTTCGCCGGCGCGGTCGAGGAGGCGGGGCTGAGCCTGCCCACCGTGCGGTACGTCTGTGTCTCCGGTGAGCAGCTCAACCTGGACGAGCGGCTGCGCCGGCTGCTGGCCCGGGACACCGGACGCGAACTGGTCAACCTGTACGGGCCGACCGAGACGACCGCGGTCACCTGGCACGTACTGCGCGGCGACGACCTGCCCGCGCACGACCACGTCCCCGTGGGCCGTCCGGTGCCCGGCGTGGACGCCCACCTGCTCACGCCGGACGGCCGCGACGTGCCGCCGGGCGCGGTGGGCGAGCTGTACCTGGGCGGGGTGTGCCCCGCCGTCGGCTACATCAACGACGCCGAGCGCACCGCGGCGGCCTTCCTGCCCGCGCCGGACGCGCCGCCCGGCTCCACCGCGCGGGTCTACCGCACCGGTGACCTGGCCCTGCTCGCGGAGGACGGCTCGCTGGTCTTCCTCGGCCGCCGCGACGCGCAGGTCAAGGTGCGCGGTCACCGGGTCGAGCTGGGCGAGCTGGAGTCCGCCGCCGAGCGCCTGCCCGAGGTGGGCGAGGCCGTGGCCGCGGTGCTGGGCAGCGGCGAACAGGCCGCCCTGTGCCTGTTCGTGCGCCCGGCCGGCGGGGCCGCGCCCGAGGAGCCGGCCCTCCGCTCCCATCTGGAGCGGATCCTGCCCTCCTACATGCTGCCGCGGCACGTGCGGCTGATCGACGCGGTGCCGCTGACCCCGAACGGCAAGGTCGACCGCACGGCCCTGACGACCGCGCTGCAGGCGGGCCGGCTGCGCACCGCCGAGCCCGCCGGGGCGGCGGCCGGGTGGGAGCCGACCGGGTCCGAGCGCATGATCCGCGACCTGTGGGCGACGCTGCTCGGCAGCGCGCCGAGCGGCCCCGACGAGTCGTTCTTCGCCCTGGGCGGCAACTCCTTCGACGTGCTGAAGCTGATCGCGGCGCTGCGCGAGAGGACCGGCCGGCCCCCGACGATCGGCGACTTCTTCCGTCGGCCGACCGTCCGCGCGCTCGCCGCCCACGTGGACGGGGGTGTGTGAGCGATGGCCGACAGGACGGACCTGCCGACGACCCTGGACCTGATCGAGGAACGGGTCCGGCGCACCCCGGACCGTACGGCGGTGATCTGCGGTGACGCCCGGGTCGACTACCGCGGGCTGTGGGACGGCGCACGGGCCGTGGCGCTGGCGCTGGCCGCCCGGGGGCCGGTCCGCGGCGCCGTGGTGGGGGTGCTGGGCCCCGGCGACGAGCGGTTCATGACCGCCGTCCTCGGCTGCTGGCTGGCCGGGGCGTCGTGGACGCCGCTGGACCCGGCGTGGCCCGAGGAGCGTCGGCGGCATGTGCTGGCGGACACCGGCGCACCGCTGGTCCTCGCCACCGGCGGGGCCGGGGTCCCGGCCCGGCTGCACGGGGTGCCGGTCCTCCGGGTCGCCGAGGCGGTCTCGGACGCCGCGCCGGACGACGTCCCGCTGCCCGGCCGTCCCGGCGCCGGCGACCAGGCGTACGTGATCTACACCTCCGGCTCGACGGGCACCCCGAAGGGCGTGTGCGTGGACCACGGACCGCTGGCGGCGCACCTGGCGGGCGCGGTGGAGGCGTACGGCCTCGCCGAGGACGACGTGCTGCTGTCCTTCTCGGCGCCCGCCTTCGACGCCACCGTCATGGAGATGTGGGCGGGCCTGGTGGCCGGCGGGACCGTGCTGCTGCGCGGTGCGGCACTGTGGACGGGCCCGCAGCTCTTCTCCCGGGTGCGCGAGCACCGGGTCACCTACGTGGGATGCACCACCGCCTACTTCGAGACCTTCTTCGGCGAGGAGCTGACGGCGCGGGACGTCGAGCTGCTGAGCGGACTGCGCGCCGTGTTCTTCGGCGGGGAGGCGCCCAGCGCGGCGGTGCTGCGGCGGTGGACGTCCGGCCCGCTGGCCCATGTGCCGCTGTGCAACGGCTACGGCCCCACCGAGGCGGTGATCGCGGCCACCCGGTACTGGATCCGGGAGGGCTGGGACGGCGGTGACCAGGTGCCCATCGGCACCTGCGTGCCGGGCCACGAGGCCGTGGTGCTGGACGCCGGGGGCCGCGAGGTGCCGCCGGGTGCCAGTGGCGAGCTGTACCTCGGCGGGGTGTGCGTGGCGCGCGGCTATCTGAACCGCCCGGACCTGACGGCGCAGCGGTTCGTGACGCTCCCGGGACGCGAGGGCGTGTACTACCGCACCGGCGACCTGGTCTCCCGGGCCGGCGCGGACCTGGTGTTCCTGGGGCGCGTCGACCGGCAGGTGAAGATCCGCGGCTTCCGGATCGAACCCGAGGAGATCGAGGTGGTGCTGCGCGGCCTGCCGCGGGTGCGCGGCGCGGTGGTCGGCGTCGGCCGGGGCCCCGGCGGCCGGGACCGGCTGGAGGCGTACGTCGTACCGGAGGACACCACCGTGCCGGCGGACGTGTTCACCGACCGGGTGCGCCGCGCGCTGCGCGACCGGTTGCCCGGCTACATGGTCCCCGAACTGATCCGGGTCCTCGACGAGTTGCCGCTCGGCGCGACCGGCAAGGTCGACCGCGCCCGGGTGCTGGCGGGGACGGGGGAGGCATGAGCACCGCCACCGAGCCGGCCCCGGCCCCCGGCGGCGTCACCGCCGGCTCCCTGGCCGTGGTCAGCGGCGGCACCCGGGGCATCGGGCGGGCCCTGGCCGAGCGCCTGGCCCGGCGCGGCCACCGGGTCGTCGCACTGTACGTCGCCGACGAGGCGGCCGCCCGTGCCACCGAGGCCGCCCTCGGTCCCGCCGTCCGGGCCGTCCGCGCCGACGTCACCGACCCGGACGCGGTGCGCGCCGCCGTGGCGCAGGCGGTGGAGCGGTACGGTCCGCCGCGGGTCGTGGTCAACAACGCGGGCGTCAACATCGACAAGCCCTTCCTGGACAGCACCCCCGCCGAGTGGCACACGGTGATCGGCACCAGCCTCTTCGGCGCCCTGAACCTCACCCACGCGTGCGCACCGCACATGCTGGACGGGGCCGGCGGCAACGTCGTCAACATCGGCGCGACGACCGGTCTGCGTCCCCGCACCGACGGTGCCGCCTACTGCGCCGCGAAGGCGGCCCTGCTGCACCTCACCAAGTGCCTGGCGCTGGAGCTGGCGCCGGCGATCCGGGTCAACTGCCTCATTCCCGGCTTCACCTGGACCGACGAGGTCGTCACCAGGTTCCGCCTGGACGACGACGCGGCACGCGAAGCCGTGCTGCGCCACATCCCGCAAGGACGAATCGCCTCCACCGCCGAGATCGCCGACGCCCTGGAGTTCCTCGTGGACTCCCGCAGTTCGTACGTCACCGGGCAGAAGCTGATCGTCGACGGCGGCCAATTCATGTGGTAGGGAAATCATGATCGAAGAAGTCGCCCGCGCGGCCCGTGCGGCCTGTGTGCAGGCGCCCGCCGTCGGGGATCCGGCCTATCAGGAGTACTGCCTGCGGCTGGCGGACCAGTTGCGCACCCGCTGGTCCCGCATCCGCAAGGCCAACGAGGAGGACGTCGCCGCCGCCGAGGCCCGCGGTCTGCCGCCCACGCTGGTGGACCGGCTCCGGCTCGGCGACACCCATCTGGAGGTGCTGACCCGGCTGGCCGGACACGTGCACGAGGCGCTGCCGCAGGTCACCGCCCCCGGCCCCGAGAGCCCGGTCGGCACCTGGGGCAGCCGCCGCCAGGTGCGCAAGCCGCTCGGCGTGGTCCTCATGGTGTACGAGGCCCGGCCCACGGCCACGATCGAGGGCGCCCTGCTGTGCGTCGCCACCGGCAACGCCGTGCTGCTGCGCGGCGGCAAGGAGATCGCGGCGACCAACGCCGAACTGGGCGAGGCGATCCGCGCCGCCTGCGCGCAGGCCGGGCTGCCCGAGGAGCTCGCCACGGTGCTGGACGACCCGGACCGCTCCCGGCTGCGCTGGCTGCTGGGCCGGCCGGACGTCGTGGACGTCCTGGTGCCCCGGGGCGGGCCGTCGCTCGTCGACTACTGCCGCACCGCGGGCAGGTTGCCGGTCATCGCCAGCGGCGGCGGGGTCAACCACCTGTTCGTGCACGCCAGCGCCGACCTGCCGCTGGCCGCGTCGATCGCCCTCAACAGCAAGATGACCGAGCCGACCGCCTGCAACGCCCTGGAGCTGGTGCTGGTCGACCGCGCGGTGGCCGGCGACTTCGCGGCGCACCTGCGCGAGGCGGCCCGGCGCTGGCCGGGGCCGGTGACGCTGCGCACGGACCCTTCGCTGCCGTCCCTGCCCGACCCGGAGGGCGCGGCGGCCGACGGTCTGCGCGAAGAGCCGCTGGCCGACCACGACTTCGGCCGTGAGGTGCTCGAGCCGGCGATCGGTGTCCACGTCGTCGACGACCTGGACGCGGCGGTGGCCCATGTGCGCCGCCACGGCTCGGGGCACACCGAGGGCATCGTCGCCACCGACGAGGCTGCGGTGGCGGCCTACACCGGCGCGGTGGACGCCGCCGCGCTGATCGTCAACGGCTCCCTGCGTCTGCACGACGGCCCGACCATGGGCCTGGGCCCCGAACTGTCCATCTCCACCGGCCGGCTGCACGTGCGCGGTCCGGTCGCCCTCGGCTCCCTGCTGACCACCCAGTGGGTGGTGCAGGCCCGGGGCGCGCTGCGCACCACCTGACGGCCCGCCCCGCCCACCCGGCACCCCCTCCCCTCATCCAGCCGGCCCGCGCACCGCCCGGGCCGAGAAGGGCGCACCCCTGATGTCCAGCGAACCGACTGTGTCCGTCGTACCGTCCACGTCCTCGGCGTCCTCGGCGTCCTCGGCGTCCCCGGCGTCCCCGGTGTCCCCGGCGTCCTGCGCGCCGGAGCGCGACCGCATCGCCGCCGCCGTGCGGCGCCTGGTCGTCACCGAGTCCCGGCTGTCCGTGGACCCCGCCACGATCGCCGAGGAGGAGCCCCTCAACGGCGCCCTGCTGAAGGTCAACTCCCTGGGTTTCCTGGGCATGCTGATCCGTCTGGAGGACGACCTGGGGCTCGCCCTGCCCGACGACCTGTTCGTGGGCCGCAGCTTCGCCACCGTGCGTGACCTGATCGACCTGGTGAACACAGCCGCCACAGCCGCCACGACCCCCGCCGTGAGTGCCCGATGAGCGCGCCCGTCGCCGAGCGCACCGCCGCGGCCCCGGCCGTGCCCGCCACCGGGGTGCCGGGCAGCTGGCGCAGCGTCCTGCCGCACCTGACCACCGAACTGCCCGCCGACCTGCCGCCGGAGAACCCGGCGCCCGGCTCCGGCATCCACATCAACCTGCCGATGGAGCTGATGCGGCAGAGCCTCCAGCCCCGGGAGTTCTGGGACATCCCGCGGGAGGTCGCCGAGGCGTACCGCTCGTTCCGCCCCACCCCGCTGTGGCGGGCCCGCGGCTTCGAGCGGGCGATCGGCGCCCGCGTCCCGGTCTGGGTCAAGTACGAGGGCGGCAACATCTCCGGCAGCCACAAGCTCAACACGGCGCTGGCCCAGGCGTACTACTACAAGCGGGCCGGGGTGACCGAGCTGGTGACCGGCACCGGCGCCGGCCAGTGGGGCACGGCGATGGCCGCGGCCTGCGCGATGTTCGGCCTGCGCTGCACCGTCTTCATGGTCGGCTCCAGCCTGGCCAAGAAGCCCTACCGGGGCGTGCTGATGCGAATGCTGGGGGCACGGGTGCACGCCAGCCCGAGCACCCTGACCGAGGTGGCCGCGGCCGACGACGGCAGCCAGGGCAACAGCCTCTCCCTCGCCATCGGCGAGGCCGTCGAGTACGCCCAGACCCACGACGGCGCCGCGTTCTGCATCGGCAGCGGCGAGACGTACAGCATCCTGCACCAGTCGGTCATCGGCCTGGAGAGCGAGGAGCAGCTCGCCGCCGCCGGCACCTCGGTGGACGCGGTGGTGGGCGCGGTCGGCGCCGGCTCCAACTTCGGCGGCATCGCCCTGCCGTTCCTCGCCTCCGCCCGTGCGTCCGGCGCCGAGCCGCCGCGCCTGGTGGCGGCCGAGTCCGCCGCCTCGCCCAAGCTCAGCCAGGGGGTGTACGCGTACGACAAGACCGACGCGACGGGCACCGGCCCGCGCGAGGCGATGTACACCATAGGCAGCGACTACCGCATTCCTGACTCCCACTCCGGCGGGCTGCGCTACCACGGCGCCGCCAAACTCGTCTCGGCGCTGCGGCACTCCGGGGACGTGGAGGCGGTGGCCGTCGGGCAGGTGGAAGCCCTGGAGGCGGGGCGCCGGTTCACGCTCTCGGAGGCGGTGCTGCCCGCCCCCGAGTCGGGACACGCGCTCGCCGTGGCGGCCCGGCTCGCAGCCGGAGAGGAGGCCCGCGACCTCCCCGACGGCGTGCTGGTCTGCCTGAGCGGACACGGCTACCTCGACCTCGGCGCCTACCAGCAGCTGCTGGCCGGCGAACTGGCGGACAGCGCGCCCGACCCCGCGGGACTGCGGGACGCGGTGCGCGGCCTGGCCCGCATCGAGGACGGACCGCGGACGGCAGCGGGAGGCCCGGCATGACCACGGCCCTCCCCCACGACGCCACGGCGGCGGCCGGGCCGCGCCCGTTGCCGGCACCCCAGGTGCGGGCCCCGCTGCTCGACTGCCTCCAGGCCAACCTGGCCGTCCTCGCCGACCGTCACCACGGCCCGGACACCCATCTGCGCCTGGGCGCCGTCCTGCGCTTCGCCCCGGCTCCGCACGGACCCGGCGGCCTGCCGACCGTCGAGCCCACGGTCGCCGGCCAGCTCGCCGCCGCCGAGGAACTGCTCGGCCTGACCGTCGACGAACAAGGGACCCGGCCGCCGGGCACGGCCCCGGACGGGGCGGCGGATCCCGCGTACGTCGTCGCGGACGCCTTCCACCTGCCGTGGGTGCCCTACCACGGGCACAAACACGTCGAGCACAGCTTCCTCGTCGAACCCGGCGCGGACGGCGTGACGGTGACCGACGCCTACCACAACGACACCGAGTGGGGCCCGGCCCGCCCGTTGCGCCAGGTCTACGCGCCGGGTCGACTGGACGCCCTGCTCGCTGAGCTGCCGGCGGACACCGTCACCGTGCGGCTGTCCGCCCGGCCGCCGGGGCCCGCTCCGACGCCGGTGCACGAGCCCGCCGACGACACGGCGGTCGACGCCTATCTGCGGGCCTACGCCGGTCACGAGGACCGCGTCCTCGCCCTGGAGCGGTTCACCCTGGAGACCTGGCTGCTGGCCCGTGCCCGGCACCTGCACGCGGCGTACGCCGCCCACCTGGCGGACGGTGCGCAGGACGAGGCGGTGCGCGCACACCTGGCGCAGTGGGACGGCGTGGTCGAGCACACCTACCTCGCCTACCGCCGGGTGGCACGCGGCCGGGCGGAACCGGCCGGCCTGTTCGAGCGGGCCGGCGAGGCCCTGCGCGCGGACGCCGAGGTGTTCGGCGGGCGGCGGCCGAAGGACCTCGAGGACGAGGTGCGCGCCGTCGTCGCGGCGGTGCTGCACGTGTCCGAGGACGCCCTGGCCGTCAGGACCGGCGGTTTCGACGGAGACCTCAGCAGGCTCCCGGAGTTCGGTTCGATGCGCATGGTCGAGGTCGTGGAACGGCTGGAGCAGCGCTTCGCCGTCGAGTTCGCCCCCGAGGACCTGATGCCGGAGAACCTGCACCGCGTGGCCGATCTGTGCGCGCTGATCCGACGGTCACCCGCCGCCCGCTGACCCCCTCCTGCCCGCCCGCTCCTTTCCTTCCTCCTCGACCCCCAGAAAGCCTCCTCGCCCCCCCCAGAAAGCCCTTCGGCTCCCAGAAAGGCACCGATCACGATGGACGCACTCTTCGTCGAGACGCTCACGCCGTTCCTGCCGTTCCTGCACGGCGACACGATCACCGAGGACACCCCCCTGCGCACCTACGGGCTGGACTCCATGCAGGCCATCGAGCTGATGTTCGCACTCGAGGACACCCTCGGGGTCTCCCTGCCCGACGAGGCCCTGGTCGAGGAGACCTTCACCACGGCCGGCAACCTGTGGCGGGCCACGCAGGCGGCGCGGGACACCGCCACGGTCGCGGCGGAGTCGGTGTGAGCGCCCCCGCGCCGGCCGCGGCCACGCCGACCGTGCCCGGGGCCGGGCTGTCCGCGTCGCTGCGCGCCGAGGTCGACCAGGTGACCGCCCTCGCGGGCCGGCACGCCGCGCTCTGCGACGAACGGGCCGAGTTCCCCGTCGCCGTGCTCGACGCCCTGCGGCCCCGGCTGCTCGGGCTGCTGGTGCCCACCCGGCACGGGGGTCCCGGCGGCAGCGTCGACGACCTGATCGACATCACCCTCGAGCTGGGCCGCGCGGACATGTCCACGGCCATGGTGTACGCCATGCACTGCCAGCAGGTCGCCGCGATCGCCGGACACGCCGGCCCGCGGCTGGCCGGAGAGCTGCTGCCGGAGATCGCCGCCGGGCGGATGTACCTCGCCTCGGTCACCACCGAGGCCGGCAAGGGCGGCCACCTGCTCTCCGCGCAGGCCGAACTCGGCGCGCGGGACGGCCGGCTGGAGATCGACCGGTTCGCCCCCGTGGTGACCGGCGGGATGCACGCCGACGGCTACCTCATCACCATGCGCAGCCCGCACGCCCGGTCCGACGGCGAGGTCTCGCTGGTCTTCGCCCGCCGCGACCAGCTGGAGGTGACGCAGCGCGGCAGCTGGAACCCGCTGGGCATGCGCGCCAGCCACAGCACGGCGCTCCAGCTCACCGGCCGGGTCCCCGAGGACCAGGTGGTCGGGGAGCACGGCGCCTTCCGGCGGATCGCGATGAACACCTTCGGGCCGCTGGCCCACCTGGGCTGGTCGGCGGCGTGGCTGGGCACCGCGAGCGGCGCCCTGTCACGGGTGGTGTCGGAGCTGCGCGGCGGCTCCGGCCGCCGCCGCTCCGACCTCTCCTCCGAGCTGCTGCTCACCCGGCTCTCGACCGCGCGGCAGCGCCTGGACACGGTGCACGCGATGCTGCGGCACACCGCCGGCGCAGTCCGCCGGGCCGTGGAGGAGGGCGCGGACCTGTCCCACCCGCGCCACCAGCTCCTGGTCAACGCCCTGAAGCTGACCGCGTCCGAGCAGTGCCACCGGGCCGTCGACGACCTGGTGACCGCGGTCGGCATGCGGCACGGCTACCTCAAGGACTCTCCCACCGGTCTGGAACGCTCCCTGCGCGACCTGCGGTCGGCCGCGCTGAACTACAGCAACGACCGCCTCCACCTGGCCGACGGCCGGCTCGCCCTGCTCGACCAGGAGGTGCGCTATGCCTGACGACGCGGCCGGCGTCCTGCCGCCCGGCCGGGACGCCCGGGAGGTGCTGGCGGGCCTGGCCCGTACCGGTCTGCTCGACCGGCTGTACCCGGCCGGTCCCGGCGGGGAGATCGACGCGGTGCTGCTGCGCCGGCTGCTGGGCGCCGCCGACGCGCGGGGCCCGCAGGGGCTCGTGCTGTCGCTGCTCGTCCAACTGGCCACCGCCCTGCCGCTGCTGGCGCAGACCGCGTCGTCGCCGGTGGCGGAGAAGGTGCTGCGCTCCGCGGCCGAGGGGCAGGACCTGCTCGCGCTGGCGGCCACCGACCAGCAGGCCGGCTCGGACCTCGCCGGGCTGGCCACCCGGGTGGACCTGACGGCTGCGGACACCGACAGCGGCACCGTCGTCCTCGACGGCGTCAAGCGCTGGGTGACCTCGGCCACCACCGCCGGCCACGCCCTGGTCCTGGCCCGGCACCGCCCCGGCCGCCACTTCACCGGCTTCACCTGGCTCCTCGTCCCGCTCTGCGCCCCGGGCGTGACGGTCCGTCCGGCCGACACCCCGCTGTTCGCGGGGTCCGGCGTCGGCCACATCACCTTCTCCGGGTGCCGGCTGGACCGCGGTCACCTGCTGGGGCGGCCCGGCCGCGGCCTGGCCCTGTTCGCCCGGAACATCGCCGTGGAACGGCTCGCCTCGGCCGCCTGGGGCACCGAACTGTGCCGCCGGGTGCTCGCGGACACCGCCGCGCGGCTCGCCCGGCGCACCGTCGACGGCACCCCGCTCGACCGCAACCCCGCCGTACGGCAGCGGCTCGCGGAGTGCGCCGTGCGGGTCAGCGCGCTGGACGCGCTGTGGACGGCCTCGCGCGAACGGATCACCGGCCGGCGGGACGCCACCGCCGCCGCGGTCCTCAAGGCGGCCTCCGGCGCCACGGTGGAGCACGTCCTGACGGTCTGCGCCCAGCTGTGGGGCGCGGACGGGTTCGTCGCCGGCGGTATTCAGCAACTGCGCTCCGAGGCCGCTCTGTTCGGCATCGGGGGCGGCGCGACCGAGGTCGTCCTGGACACCGTGGCCGACCGGCTGGCGCCGTTGCTGGAGGGGCTGGCCGTATGACCGCCACCGCGCTGCGCCCGGCGCCCCCGTCTGCCACGGGGCCCCGGGGACGGCTGCTCACCGAGGCCGCCCCCGGGCTGTGGGTGGCGCTCGCCGACGGCTGCCCGCCCCGGGGCCATCTCACCGAGCGGGACCTGGCCGACGCGGCCGCGCTGCCCCCGGTGCGGGCCGCCGAACGCCTCGCCGCCCGGCGGGCGTTGCGCGGACTGCTCGCGGCCCGCTTCCCCGCGGCCCGGGACGCCGATGTCGTGTACCGCGCGCACGGCCGCCCCGCCCTCGCCGGCTGGCCCGGGATCGGCATCAGCGTCAGCCACGACGGCGACGCCGTCGCCGCCTGCGCCGCCCTCGGCCGCGCGGTCGGGCTCGACGTGCAGCACGCGCCGCCGTCGGTGGCGGACGCCCTGCTGCGCCGTTGCGCGCGCGACCGCGCGGAGGTGCTGACCCGGCTGCCGCCGGGGCAGCGCGCCCAGGAGTTCGCCTGGCTGTGGACCGTGCAGGAGGCGTGTGTGAAGGCGGCGGGCACCGGCCTCGCCGGCCGGCCGTGGTCCATCGACGTCCCCCTCCCGGCCACCCGCGGCACCTGGGGCCCCTACCGCTGGATCAGCCTGCGCGGCCGTGCGACCGTCCCGCTGAGCATCGCCCACACCGCACTGCCGGACCCGAATCCCGCACCGGAGACACCATGACCACCGAAGCCGCCGAACCGGAACTGAGCTGCTACACGGCCGCGCTGCTGCCCTACCTGGAGGCGGAACGCCCGTCGGCGCACACCGAGTTCGCCGCCGCGATCCGCCTGGCGGTGCGCACCGACCCCGCCGAGGGCGGGACCGCCTTCTCCCACCACACGCGGATCGACGTCGACGCGCACGGCACCGGCCTCACCCACCGCTCGGCCGCCGCCTGGGAGACGGCGCGGGCGGCGCTGGCCTCGGAGGCCGCCCGCCGCGGCCGGGTGATCGCCGTCGGCAACACCCGGTACCTGCCCTGGTCCCCGGCGTACGGCGGGACCGAGACCCCGCACTGGCTGCTCGTCGAGGCCCTGGCGGACGGCCGCTGGGCGGTGCGCGACCCGTTCCGGGCGCTGACGCCGCACGGCGCCCACGAGCCGTGGGCGGGCACCCTGACCGACGCCGGGCTCCGTACCGCCCTGACCCCGCCGGCCGCCCTGACCGCGCAGGCCGCCAACCGCGACCGCTACGCGCTCGGTGAGGAGGACGCTCCGGCGGATGCCCGGGAGTACCGCTGGCTGGAACGGGCCGACGCCGTGCGGCGACCGGCCGGCGCGGGCCACTGGGTGCACGGCGACGCCGCCCTGCGGCACGTCGCCGCGCGGGTGTGCGGCGACCCTCGGGCCCTGGCCGCGCACGCCGACGACCTGTGGACGGCGGCCCGCCACCAGCGCTACCGGCTCGCCGCCCTGGGCGACGGTGCCGGTGCGCCCGAGGCCGTGGAGCGGGCGGCGGCCGCCTGGGCGGAACTGCCCCGCGCGGCCCGCTTCGCGACGGCCTCCGCCGACCGCGGCCGGCCACGCCCCGCCGTGATCGAGCGGGCGTTCACGGAACTGCTCGACGCCCTGGGGGACCTGGAGACGACGGCCATGTGGACGGAGGACCCGAGCCATGCGCGGTGACAGCCTGACGAGCACCCCGGCCGGTGACGCCGCGACGGCGGACGCGGCCCCGGCCGGCCTGTACGGCCGGTTCGCGGCCACCGCGCGCCGCCATCCGGCCGCGGTCGCCCTGCAGGTCGGGGGCGAGACCTACACCTACCGGCGGCTGGAGTCGCTGGCCGGGCGGCTGGCCCGGCTGCTCCTCGACGTGCGCGGCGGCGCCGTGCCCCGCCGCGTGGGGCTGCTGGCCTCCCGCACCGTCACGGCGTACGCGGGCTACCTCGCGGTGCAGCGCCTGGGCGCCGTCGTCGTACCGCTCAACCCGGCGTTCCCGGTGGCGCGCACCGCGGACATCGCCGCGCGGGCCCGGCTCGACCTGGTCCTGGCCCAGCCTGACCAGGCGGAGGCGGCACTGCCGGTGCCGGTCGTCACGCCGCTCGCCGAAGGGCCGGACGCCACGGCGGACCGCCTCGCCCCGCCGCCAAGCCCGGTGGCCGCTGACGACGTGGCGTACGTGCTGTTCACGTCCGGCTCCACCGGCGCCCCCAAGGGCGTCCCGGTGCGGCACCGCAGCGTCGAGGCGTATCTCGACCACGTCGTCCCGCGCTACGGCCTGGGCGTGGGGTCGCGGCTGAGCCAGACCTTCGACCTGACCTTCGACCTGTCCGTCTTCGATCTGTTCGGGGCGTGGGCGTCCGGCGGCACCGTCGTGGTGCCCGGACCGCACGACCTGCTCGCCCCGGCCAGGTTCGTGGCCCGTGAGGACATCACCCACTGGTTCTCGGTGCCCTCGGTCGTCTCGCTCGCCGCACGGCTGCGGCAGCTCGCCCCGGGCTCCATGCCGCGGCTGCGCTGGAGCCTGTTCTGCGGCGAGCCGCTCACCCACGCCCAGGCGGCGGCCTGGCGGGCGGCGGCACCGGCGGCCGTGACCGAGAACCTGTACGGCCCCACCGAACTCACCCTGAGCTGCTCCCAGTTCCGCCTGGACGCTGCCGCCGACCCGGAACGGACGGGAGCGGCGGTGCCGATCGGCACGCTGTACCCGGGCCTGGACCACCTGGTGCTGGACGAGGACGGGCGCCCGGCCGCCGAGGGCGAGCTGTGCGTCCGCGGCGTCCAGCGCTTCCCCGGCTACCTCGACCCGGAGGACAACCGGGGCCGCTTCGTCCGGTACGCCGACGGCCGGGCCACCGTGGTGACGGACAGCGCGCCCCCGGAGCCCGCCCTGTACTACCGCACCGGCGACCGGGTGCGGGTGACCGGGGCGGGCCTGGTCCATCTGGGCCGGCTCGACCAGCAGGTGAAGATCCAGGGCTACCGGGTCGAACTGGGCGAGATCGAGGCGGCGTTGCGGGCCGCACCCGGGGTCCGGGACGCCGTCGTCCTGGCGGTGCCGGGCACCGGCGGACAGACCGGTCTGGCCGCCGCCTGCACCGGCGACGCCGTCGACCCGTCCGTGGTCCTCGCCTCGCTGCGGTCCCGGCTGCCCGCGTACATGGTCCCCGCCTCGCTCACGGTCCTGGACACCCTGCCGCTGAACGCCAACGGCAAGACCGACCGCACGGCCCTGCGGCGCGTCCTGGACGGCAGCGGCCGATGACGGGCTCCGTACCGGACCCGCCGCAGGACCAGCCACCCGACCCGCCGCTCCCCCGCCTGGAAGGAAGTTCCCGATGACCGCGCTCACCGCGGAGACCACCGCCCCGGGTCCGGTGCCCGAGGGTGCCGGCCCCGTCCAGCCGGCCGAGTTCCGGGAGGCGATGACCCGCTTCGCCACCTGCGTCACGGTGATCACCGCCCGTGCCGGCACCCGTCCGGTGGGCTGCACCGCCACCGCGGTGTTCTCGCTCACCGACGACCCGCCGACGCTGGTGGTGTCGCTCGCCGCGGGCAGCGGCACCCTGCGCGCCGTCCGGGCGGCGGGCGGCTTCGCGGTCAACGTGCTGTCGTGGCAGCAGCGGGCGCTCGCCGACCGCTTCGCGCGGCTGCCCGCCGAACGGCGCTTCGACCAGGTCCCCTACGACACGGTCGAGGGCGCCCCACTGCTGGCGGGCACCGTCACCGGCGCCGTGTGCCGGGTGGCGGACTGTGTGCCCCTGGACGACCACGTCCTGGTCTCCGGCCGCGTCCTGCACACCCGCACGCGCGAGGACCTGGCGCCCCTGGTGCACTTCGCCCGCCGGTCCTCGCGCCTGGAGCGGCGCGTATGACCGCCACCCCCGCCCCGGCCCCGGCCGCCGGCACGGCCGCCCGCACGGAGCGGACGGGCGCGCGCAACACCTGGCTGCTGACGGTCTTCACCGCCGTCACCAACCTCGCCGACGGCGTGACGAAGCTCGTCGTCCCGCTCATGGCCGCCCACGTCACCGACTCGCCGCTGGCGGTCTCCGCCGTCACCCTGTCGCTCACCCTGCCCTGGCTGCTGACCTCGCTGCACGTCGGCGTCCTCGTCGACCGTTTCGACCGGCGGCTGCTGCTGTGGCTGGCGGACGGGGTGCGGGCCCTGTCGGTGGTCGTGCTGATGGCCGCGGTGGGCCGGGGCGGCGCGGACGTGCCGCTGCTCTTCACCTGCGGGCTGGTGCTCGGCGTCGCCGAGGTGGTCGCCCTGACCGCCGCCGCGTCCCTGGTGCCGGCCGCCGTGGCGGCCCCCGGCCGGGAGCGGGCCAACGCGTGGATGGCGGGCGCGGAGACCGTCTGCAACCAGTTCGCCGGGCCCCTGGTGGGCGCGGCCCTGCTGGCCTCCGGCACGGCGGCGGCGCTCGGCGCGACGGCCGTCACCTATGTGCTGGGCACCCTGGTCCTGCTCCCGCTCGTACCCCTGGCCGGCCGGTTCCGGGCCGAGGGGGCCCCGGGCGGCTCGGTCCGCTCGGGGCACGGGGACATCCGGGCGGGCCTCGTCTTCCTGTGGGGCAACCGGGGCCTGCGCACCATGGCGCTGACGCTGACCGTGATGTGCGCCTGCTGGGGCGCCTGGATGGCGCTGATCCCGCTCGCCGCCACCCGGTCCATGGGCGCCGACGACGGCGACTTCGGGGTCCTGATGAGCGCCCTGGGCCTGGGCGGCGTGGTCGGGGCGGTGACCGTCGGCCTCGTCAACCGGGTGCTGGGCCGCAAGGGGGCGATGTCGGCCGACCTGTTCGGCACCCTGGTGCTGGTCGCCACGCCGTGGCTGACGTCGTCGCTGGCGCTCAACGCGGTGGCGGCGTTCCTCGGCGGGGCGGGCGGCGTCCTGTGGTCGGTCAACTCCCGCACCATCGGGCAGTCGCTGGTGCCGGACGCGCTGCTGGGCCGCTACACCGCCGCGCTGCGCATGTTCAGCTGGGGCGCGCTGCCGCTCGGTTCGGCCCTGGCGGGCGCGCTCGCCCAGGCGGCCGGCCTGTCCACGGCCTTCGCGGTGTTCTCGCTCGCGGCGGCCGGCCTGATCTTCCCGTTCCTGCGGTGGATGCCCGCCGGGGAGCCGACCGCGGAACCCACCGCCCGAGCGAAGGACCGACCATGAACGCGCACACCGCAGAACAGCGCGGCCAGGACCTCTGGCTGCGCCGCTACGCGCCGGCCGGGGAGCCCCGGCCGGCGACCCTCGTCTGCCTGCCGCACGCCGGCGGGGCGCCGACGTTCTTCCGTCCGTGGGCGGAGGAACTGGCCGGCTCCCTCGACGTGGTGTCGGTCTGCTATCCGGGGCGCCAGGACCGCTTCGACGAGCCGTGCGTCACGCGCATGCCCGTACTGGCCGGGGAGGTGGCCGCCGCGCTGCTGCCGCTGACGGACCGGCCGCTGGCCCTGTTCGGGCACAGCATGGGGGCGGCCCTGGGCTACGAGGTGGCGCGGCTGCTGCGCCGTGCGCACGGACGCGAGGTCGCCCACCTCTTCGTGTCGGGGATGGTGCCGCCGCACCTGGTCCCGCCGGGGCGCCGTCATCTGGAGGGCGACGAGGCGCTGCTGGCCGACATCCTGGAGCAGGGGGGCACGGACGCGGCGCTGCTGGCCCACGAGGAGTTCCGCGCCTTCCTGCTGCCGGCCATCCGCGGGGACTACCGGCTGATGGAGACCTACGAGTTCACGGGCGCGGACCGCGCGCTGACGGCCCCGGTCACCGTGTACTACGGGCGGCAGGACAAGGACGTCTCGGCCGCGGCGGCCGGTGAGTGGGCCCGGCACACCAGCGGGCCCACCGAGGTCGTCGACTTCCCCGGCGGGCACTTCTATCTGCAGGACGTGCTGGGTGCGCTCACGGCGGACGTGGCGCGGCGGGTCCTGGCGTCGGTGCCGGGGCACCGGCCCCGGCCGGCCGCCCTCAACCCGCGCTGAGCAGGCGGGAGCCGAGCAGGGGCGGGGTACGGCCGTCCGGGCCGGGGCCGGGCAGGGTGAGGTCGGGGCTCTCGGCGAGGACGGCCGCGTGCAGTTCGCGCAGCCGCGGCGAGGGCTCGATCCCGATCTGCGTCACGAGGCGGTCGCGCAGCAGGCGGTACGCGTCCAGGCACTGGGCCACCCGGCCGGAGCGGTAGAGGGCGAGCATGTACTGGGCGTGCAGGTTCTCGTGGGTGGGGAAATAGACCGTCAGGCTGCGCAGTTCGGGCAGGAGTTCGTGGTGCAGGCCGAGGCGCAGTTCCGCCTCCACGCACTTCTCCAGCAGGGTGACGCGGCGCTCCTCCAGGCTGGTGGCGTGGGCCTGGATGCGCGGGCCGGCCGGGGTGTCCCCGAGGACGGGGCCGCGCCACAGGCTCAGCGCGTCGCGCAGCGCGAAGGACAGCTTGCGGTCGTCGTGGGCCAGTTCCGCCTGGCGGGCGAGACGCAGCCGGTGCTCGAGGTCGTGCAGGTCCAGGCTGTTCTCCCCCAGGCGCAGCGCGTAGCCGCCGTGCCCGGTGACCAGGATCTGCTTGGCGGCTCGCAGCGAGCCCACCGACGGCACCTTCGCCAGGGCCTGACGCAGGTGCAGCACCCGGGTGTGCAGGCTCTGCACGGCGGAGGGGGGCATCTCCTCGGGCCACAGTTCCTCACGGCAGATGTCCTGTGGCACCGGCTGGCCGGCGTGGAGGACGAGCAGCGCGAGCAGGCTACGGGTTTTCGGCGCCGTGGGCAGGGCCCGGATGCCGCCGTCATCGCTCAGGGCGAGCGGTCCAAGTACGGAGAACTTCATGCGACCCACCTTTCGTGACGACAGCGATCGTCCTGGGCGGGCGGGCCGGCGGCCAGTCACGGGTTCGCGGTCCCCCGCGCGGCCGCGGGTGTCCGGACGGGCCGGGCGGTGGTCACCAGGCGGAGTCGTGCAGCGAGAGCACCTGCAGCACGCAGGGGGCGTGCACCCCACCGAGGGAGTAGCCGAGTCCGGCGGGCACGTAGAGGGCCTCGCCGACCCGCAGCCGAAGGTTCAGGACCTGCTCGGCGGCGGTGGGTTCCGGAGCACGCGGCTCCAGGCGCACCCGGCAGTCGCAGCCGCCCCGCACGGGGAGCAGGACGAGGTCGGTGGCGGCTCTGTCGCCGGTCCGCACCTCCCCGGTCGGCAGCAGGACCAGGGAACTGCGCACCTCGCAGTTGAGCAACCGGCCCAGTTCCGCGGAGAGTTCGGCGGCACGCGCGAGTCCGGAGGGAGCAGGCGGCGGGGTGCCCTGCACGGTCCCGGCGGCCGCCTGGGCCAGGTCCGCCACGGAGGACTCGGCCACCAGGGCCTCCACGCCGTCCGGCCAGACGAGGGCGGGACCGCGGTCGCGGTTGACCGACAGGCACAGCGCCAGATCCCGGGCGAAAACCTCCAGGGGGGGTCTGCCGGCGACCGGAGCCGATTCCATGTCCACGTCCTGATTCCCCCTCGTCGCGCCTTCCGCCGACGTGCGTGCGGCCGTTACGGGCACCCTGGACGCACACCGCGGCCGACGGGGCGGCATGGGTGATCCGCGGACCGGGTCACCTGTGAGCGGCGGCGCGCTCGCGCCGTGCGCCAGAGGGCGTGTGGTACGTGCCGGGGAAGGACACGGTCTCCCTTCCCCTCCGGCACGTGACCACGGGCGCGTGCGGGCCTTGGCTCCGGCACGCTCCCGCGGACTCGAACTCTGGTACGTCGGAGCGTTTGGCGGTAGTCCCGGGTTCACGGTACCGAGCCCCGGGGCGAGGAGCACCCGCCCGGGGCGTTTCAGCTTTCGCCGGCGCCGAAGTGCCCGGGGTCGATCAGCCCGCTGCGCTCGGCCAGGACGCCCGCCTGGAAGCGGCTCTCCGCGCCGAGCGCCTCCATGATGTCGGCGATGTGCTTGCGGGCCGTGCGCAGCGACATGCCCGTGCGCCGGGCGATGGTCTCGTCCTTGAACCCCTCGGCCAGCAGCCGCACGATGGTCCGGTCGATGTCCTTGGCGACGAGTTCCAGCCCGTCGACGGCCGCGTCGGAGAACGGCTCGGCCACGGACCACGTCTGCTCGAAGACCTCGCACAGGTAGTGCACGAGGGACGGCTCGCGCACCACCACGGCGCCCCAGGAGTCGCCCTGGTCGGGCACGAAGGCGGTCTTGCGGTCGAACACGATCAGCCGGCCGAACAGCTGGTGGACGGTGCGGTACTCGGCCCCGAGCGCGGAGACCGTGGCGACGTAGGCCTGGCTGGGGCCGTTGAAGCGGGCGGTGTGGTGGTAGAGGGTGCGCATCCGCACGCCGCGGGCGAGCATGGCGGTGTCCCGGCCGAGTGCCTCCTGGAGCACCGCCGGGTCCCGCTGGCCGCCGGGCTGGCTGGTCAGCATCTCCTCCGTGCACTCGGCGGAGGCCCGGTTGAGGGCGGCGCGCACTTCCTCCAGACGCGGGACGACCTCCACGTCGGCGGAGGCGTGGCTGAGGCTGTCCATGTAGTGGCCGCGCAGATCGGAGAACCGCTCCCGGATGCGGTGCAGCTCGGCCTGCTGGGTGCGGATGACGGATTCGAGCCGGCCGGTGACGACCGCGCCGACCAGATCCGGGTCGACCGGCCGCAGCCGGGCGGGATCCTCGGGGTCGGCCTTCAGCAGGCCCATTTCGGTCAGGGAGAGCAGGGCCGCGTCTATCTCCTCGCGGTCCAGACCGAGTTCCCTGGCGGCACGGTCCCGTTCCAGGCGTTCGTTGCGGGCCACCCAGCGATAGAGCGTCGCTTCCCGTTCGTTCGGCCGTATCACCGGATCGGTTGAGTAGCTTTCGTCCGCTGTGAACACTTACGACCCCTGTTCGTCTTGCTGCCCGGCAGCTTGGTGAGCACCGTCATTCGTAGTCATGGACGCGTTCCCACGACAGTCTTGAAGCACCGAGACGAACGGAACCGACCGAACAGTTCCCTTCCTAAGCAAGCGTCAGGAGTGCCCCGATGAAGTCCCTTCGCACCCGCCTCGTCGTCCTCGCCCAGCTGAGCGCGGTCATCGCCGTCGGGCTCTGCGGAGTACAGGCCGCGTCGTCCCAGAACGCCCGCCCGGTCTCCGTGGCGGCCGCCTCGGACGCCGGGCAAGACGGAGACAGCGGCTGGGGCCGCACGGCACCCGCCGGCGGTGCGGCGGTCACGGCCGCCGGCACCGACGGCGACAGCGGCTGGGGCCACCGCATCACCACGAACGAGACGGTCACGGCCGCCGGCACCGACGGCGACAGCGGCTGGGGCCGCCGCGCCACCACCGCGCAGGCGGTCACCACCGCCGATCGTGACGGGGACAGCGGCTGGGGCCGCTAGTACCCCGACAGGCGACGTCCGTCCCGTCGCGACGCCCGCCACGCTCCCCCACTGCCTCGAAGGCGCGGGAGGGGCCCCCACGCGCCGCACCGGCCGAGAGCCCGCGTACGTCCAGTACGGGGACTCCCGGCCGGCGCGCCGAGGGCAGGCACCGGACGCCACTCCTTGACGGGCGGACGCCGCCTGCCGGGGCACGGGGCACCCGCCGGCGGTGAAGCGGTCACGACCGCCGGCACCGTCGACGACAGCGGCAGGGGCAGACCCGCCGGTCATGCGCGGCTCGCACGCGAGTCAGGCCACCACACTCAGTCCGCACCCTTGATCGTCCGTCTACAAAACCCTCACACCTTAACTCGGGTGAGTGGTCTGCCCATTCAGTCAGCCCGCGCCCGAGCCGTCGCGCCGTCGCAGCGTACGGCACCACCTCCCACGAAAGGCCGCCCGTGAGCCCCATCACCACGGAAGTCCTGGACACCCTCAGCGACCGCGAACGCGAAGTCCTGTCGTACCTGGCCGAGGGCCACACCTACCTCTCCATCGCCCGGCGGCTGAACCTGAGCCCGCACACCGTGGACACCTATCTGCGCCGGATCCGCGGAAAGGCGGGGATCAGCAACCGTGCGCATCTGATGATCCTCGCCCTGGAGGTGTCACGGAGAGTCGGTCTGAACCTGACGCAGACATGAGTGCCGCCACGGTGTACGGCCGCTCAGCCCCGGTCCGGTCCCCCGGCCGCGGACGACAGCGGCACCAGGGCCCGCCGGTCGAGCTTGCCGTGGTCGGTCAGCGGGAGCCGGTCGAGGTAGACCAGGCGCTGCGGCAGCATGTGCGCCGGCAGCCGGGCGGCCAGCGCCTCGCGTACGGCCCGGGACGGCGCCACGGCGCGGTCGGCCACCAGGCAGGCGGTCAGCCGCTCGGCGCCACCGGCCGGACCGGCGGGCTCGACCACGCAGGCCGCCTGGCTCACCCCCGGCACCGTCCGCAACTGCTGCTCGATCTCGCCGAGTTCGATCCGGAAACCACGCAGCTTGACCTGTCCGTCCATGCGTCCCACGTAGTACAGCCGGCCGTCCTCGCCGGCCACGGCCCAGTCACCGCTGCGGTAGTACCGGCGGCCGTCCGGCCCGGTGGGGAAGCGGGCGGCGGTCAGCTCGGGGCGGGCCAGGTAGCCGTGTCCGACACCCGCGCCGCCGACCCACAGCTCCCCCGGTTCACCCGGAGCCACCGGCCGGCCGTGCTCGTCGCGCAGCTCGACCGTCAGATGGGCCAGGGGGCGGCCGATCGGGGTGCGACCGGGGACGCCCTCGGCCAGCGTCCCGGGCGTGAGCGGGCCGTAGGTGACGTGGACGGTGGTCTCGGTGATGCCGTACATGTTGGTGACCGCCGCCCCCGGCGCGACGTCCGCCGCCCACCAGCGCCGGATGTCGTCGGGGACCAGCGCCTCACCGCCGAGGACGACGTGTCGCAGGGCGGGCAGCCGGCGTCCGGTGGCGGCAACCTCGGCCACCAGGGCGCCGAAGGCGGACGGCACCTGGTTGAGGACCGTGACCCGCTGCTCCGCGAGGAGTCCGGCGAACGCCTCCGGATCGGCCGCGGTGGACCGGTCGACGATCACCGCGCGGGCGCCGGTGAGCAGCGCCCCCCAGATCTCCCAGACACTGAAGTCGAAGCTCCAGGAGTGGAAGAGCGTCCAGACGTCGTCCGGTCCCACTGCGTACGGCGGCAGGGCCGCGTCCAGCAGGGCGAGCACCTGGGTGTGCCCGATGACACAGCCCTTGGGCGTCCCGGTGGAGCCGGAGGTGTAGATGACGTAGGCGGTGTCACCGGGCATCTCGTGCGGCGCGGCGGCCGTCGGCCGGGCGGTCAGCAGCAGTCCGCCGACGCGCTCCACGACCCGCTCGGCATCGTCCGCCCCCGGCTCGTCCGGGGACAGCACCAGGGCGGCGCGCGAGTCCTCCAGCAGATGGCGCCTGCGCTCCGCGGGGTAGGCGGGATCGACGGGTACGTAGCAGGCGCCCGCGCCCAGGATGCCGAGCAGTCCGGCGAGCGCGTGCCGGGAGGCGCCGGACCGCAGCGCGACCGGGGCGCCGGGCGTGACCCTGCCGCGCAGCGCGGCCGTCACGGCGCGGGCGCGTTCGGCGAGCCAGCCGTAGCTGACGGTGCCGTCGGCGTCGGTGAGCGCGGGGCGGTCGGGATGCCGGGCGGCCACGCGGTGGAAACGGAGATCGAGCCGGTCGGGCGGCGCGACGGCGGGCGGTCGCGGGGCGGCGGGAACGCCGTCGGGCAGCGGTCCGGTGAGCGGACGCGCGGGGAACGCGCGGACGGGGTTCACACCGTGCTCCGTTCGGTCTCGGCGCGGGCCTCGCCCTCGGCCGGGCGGCGTCCGGCGGTGAGCGCGTGCACCAGGTAGCTCGCCACGTCGTTCGGCGTGGTGCCGCGCCCGAACACGCGGTCCGCGCCGAGCTCCGCGGCCATCTGCGGATCGAAGCGGGGGCCGCCGACGACCAGCAGGGGCCGCCGGCCGCGGTCCGCGAAGGCCGCGTCGAGTTCGGCGCTCAGCTCCCGCACATTGGTCAGGTGGGCGTCGCGCTGGGTGACGGCCTGGGAGACGAGGACCGCGTCGGCGTCCTCCTCGGCCGCCCGCCGGGCCAGGACCCCGACGGGCACCTGGGCACCCAGGTTGACCACCCGTATGCCGTGGTAGTACTCGAGGCCCTTGTGCCCGGCGAACCCCTTGACGTTGAGGATCGCGTCGATGCCGACGGTGTGGGCGTCGGTGCCGACGCACGCGCCGACGACGACCAGGTCGCGGCCGAGTCCCTCCTGGATCGCCTCGTCGGCCTCGTGCGCGGAGAGCAGCGGGTACTCCCGCTCCAGCACCTGCACCGCGTCGAGGTCCACTGCGTGCAGGACCGCGCCGTAGACGACGAAGAAGCTGAACTCGGTGCCCACCGGGCGGGCGTGCACCAGCAGGGGGCGCTGGACGCCCATGAGGGAGGCCAGGCGCAGTGCGGCGCCCTCGGCCAGCGGGCCGTGCGGCAGCGGAAGCGTGAACGACAGTTGCACCATGCCGTCGTCGGTGGTGTCCCCGTAGGGCCGGATCACCTTCGGTCGTTCTTCCGGACCGGATTCGGGGTGGGTCATGGCCGGTCGGCTCCTTCCCGTGGGGCGGGGCGTGCGGCCGCCGGGGCTCCGGCGGTCTCGCAATGGTCGGAATCGGTCGGGGGGTTCTCCAGCAGTTCGACGGCGGGGTTGCGGTAGCCGGGAGCGCGCTCGGCGACTCCGTCGCGGCCCCGGCCGCCGTCCGCCGGCCGGCGCGTCCCGCCGAAGGTGCCGGCGTCGATGGCATCGAGCAGTCCCCGGTCGCAGATGCGTTCCAGGAGTCCCACGGCCTCGCGCAGCACCGACTCCGCCCGGCGTGCGATGGTGCCGCCGGGGGCGGGCCGGAAGTCCTCCTCCAGCGCGCCCGCGGCCTGCATCACATAGCGGACGTTCTGCAGGGCCAGGTCGCGGTCGGACAGGAAGGGGGTGACGACGGCCTCGGTCATCATGCCGACGAGCAGGATGTCCTGCCTGGTCAGCGCACCGGCCAGGTTGAAGAAGCCGTTGAGGAGATAGCCGCGGAAGATGTCGCCGGTCATGTGCTTCGTCGGCGGCATCCACTTCAGCGGGGCATCGGGGAACAGCTCGCGTGCCAGCAGGGCGTGGGCCAGCTCCATACGGAAGGAGTCGGGCAGGTCGGGGTCGATCTCGAAGGCGTGCCCGAGGCCGAGCTGGGCGTCGGTGAGCCCGGCCTCCTTGCCGAAGTACTCGTTGAGCAGCTGGCTGGCCGTGACCGTGTGGGCGGCCTGCATGGCGTCGGCGGTGGTGAGGTAGTTGTCCTCGCCGGTGTTGATGACGATGCCGGCACGGGCGTGCAGCTGGCGCGAGAAGCGCTGGTCGACGAAGGTGCGGACGGGGTTGATGTCGCGGAAGAGGATGCCGTACATGGAGTCGTTGAGCATCATGTCCAGCCGTTCCAGGCCGGCCAGGACCGCGATCTCCGGCATGCACAGGCCGGAGGCGTAGTTGGTCAGCCGGACGTAGCGGCCCAGTTCGGCGGAGACGCCGTCCAGGGCCGCCCGCATCAGGCGGAAGTTCTCCTGGGTCGCGTAGGTGCCTGCGAAGCCCTCGCGGGTCGCGCCGTCGGGCACGTAGTCCAGGAGGGACTGGCCCGTGGAGCGGATCACCGCGATGACGTCGGCACCGCCGCGGGCCGCCGCGACCGCCTGCCGGACGTCCTCGTGGATGTCGCCGGTGGCCACGATCAGGTAGATCAGCGGCCCCGCGGTCCGGCCCCAGCGCCGGAGCATCCGTTCCCGCTCCGCCCGCCTGCCGTCGATGACCGCGATGCCCCGTGCCATGGCACGGCGGGCGTCCCGCACGGCCCGGTCCGCGTCCGCCCCCTCGGGCAGGCGGAAGCCGACGCTGCGCGCGGTGGCGCGGGCCGCCAGCCCGGCGAGGTCGGGCGCCGCGCCCTCGCGCAACGCGTGCCACACCGGCAGGGCCACGCCGTGCTCCAGCCCCACCTGGTCGCGGACGGCGTCCACCAGCCGGTTCGCCCAGGGGATTCCCTCGGGATCGGCCCCGGACAGCCCGGCCAGCCGCAGGGCGGCCCGCTCGACGGCGACGGTGGTGTGCGTCCGCGCCATGTCGACCACCGGCCGCCCGACCCGAGCGGCCAGCACCCGCGCCCGCCGCACCAGTTCGCCGTCGAGCCCGAGCCGCGCCGCGGGACGGGGGGAGGTGGTGGCACGGGAGGTGACGGGGGTGGCCGGGGCCGCAGTGCCGAGGAGACCGGCGGAGGCCTCGGGGGCTACGGCTGCCGGGGGCGCGGCCGGCACACCGGCCCCGGCGGCCTCCGGGAGCACGGCCGGTGCGACGGGTCCGGCGGCCTCCGGAGGCACGGCCGGTACGACGGACCTGGCGGCCTCCGGAGACACGGCCGGTACGACGGACCTGGCGGCCTCCGGAGACACGGCCGGTACGACGGACCTGGCGGCCCTCGGGGACGTGGCGGCCTCGAAGTCCCCGAGGGCCACGGCGACATCGGGGGGCGGAGAGGGCACAGGGGCCCCGGTCTCCCCGGCTCCACCAGTCGGCTCGACCGGCCCGGTGGCACTCTCCGTTCCGGCCTGTCCGGTCGTCGACGGGGCCGGTGCGGGCGCCTCCGCGGTGACGCGGCGTTCCAGCAGGCCTCGGACCGCCGGCTCGGTGCGGACCAGGTCGAGGGCCGCTTCGGCGTGGCCCGGCTGGTAGCCGTTGCCGATGAGCATCCTGACGTCCGCGCCGAGGCCCTCGGCGCCGAGGGCGGCGGCCGGGAAGGACGTGGCCATCGAGAAGAAGACGACGGTGCCGCCGTCCCGGGTGGCCAGGATCGCCGCGTGCTCGCAGCCGGGCACGTCGGTGCAGACGACGGTGATGTCGGCCGGCCCGCCGCAGCCGGCCAGCGCCCCGCTCAGCGCCACCGCGTCACGCGCGTCGGCACGCAGCACCGTGTCGGCGAGCCCCGTCGCGGCGAGCGCCGCCTCCTCGGCGGCGTCGGGGACCACGCCCACCAGCCGCCCGGCTCCGGCCCGGCGCGCGGCGGCGAGGACCAGGCTGCCGGACTTGCCGGAGGCTCCCAGCACGGCGACCGACGGCGCCGCCCCGCCACCGGCGGCCGCCTCGGCCACGGTGCGGGCGGCGAGCGCGGGCGCCCCGCACACGTCGAGGACGGCGAGGCACAGCTCGTCGGGCAGGTCGGGCGGCAGCACCGCGGCGACCGACCGGCCGAAGAGGATGGCGTGCCCGCGGGCGGGCACGCGCTCGCTCAGGCCGTCCCAGGACCGCAGCCCGTCGGTCAGCTCCAACGGCGTGAGCGTCAGCGACACCAGGCTCGCGACCCGGTCGCCCGGCCGGAGCCCCAGCCGGGCACGCGCCCCGGCCTCGGCGACGGTGCCGATGAGCATCCCGCCGGAGCCGGTGACCGGGTTGTGCATCTTGCCGCGCTCCCGGACGATCCGGCACACCGTGTCCCGAATGGCGTCGCCGTCACCGCCGTGCTCCTCGTGGAGCTGCCGGTAGGAGGCCGCGTCCAGGTTGAGGAGCTCTACGTCGACGCGCACCTCGTCCTCGCGCAGCCGCGGGTCGGGGTCCAGCCGGTCGGCCGCCTGCGGCAGTACCCCGCGCGGCGAGACCACCCGGTGCAGGCCCAGCGGCGACCCCTCCGCCGCCGGCGCCGTCACCGCTCCTCCCGCATCCGGTCGGCCCAGTACGCCTGCCCGGACTCGCCGAGCGTGTGCAGCGGGTCGTAGTAGTGGTAGACGCGGCTCAGTGCCTCCGGGTCGCCGTGCTCGACGGAGGTGACGTAGTTCTTCGACCAGTCGGAGATGCCGCGCTCACGGTCGTAGGCGTCGGTCTGGTGCACCCACCGCTTGCCGACGTAGGGCACGTCGCACACGAGGCGCGGGGTGGCGAAGCCGGGCAGGTAGCCCATGATCGCGTGCTGCAGGCGCTGCGCCCGGTCCAGGGAGAGCCGCCAGTGCTCGGCGCCCGGGATGATGTCGCAGAGGTAGAAGTAGTAGGGCATGATCCCGGCGGTGTCGAGCAGGCCGAAGCACAGGTCGAGCAGGCCCTCGGAGGTGTCGTTGACGCCGGCCAGCAGGACGCCCTGGTTGCGCACGTCGCGCAGCCCGGCCGCGAGCAGCCCGCGGGACGCCTCGGCGACCAGCGGGGTGACCTGCTGGGCGGCGTTGGCGTGGGTGTGCATCGCCAGTGAGACGCCACGCGCCGACGCCTTCGCGGCCAGTTCGGCCATGCCGTCCAGGACGGCCGGTGCCATCCAGTGCTGCGGCAGCCCGACCAGTGCCTTGCTGGCGAGGCGGATGTCGCGGACGGAGTCGAGGTCGAGGAGCCGGTCGACGAAGGACTTCAGGCGTGGCCAGGGCACGTTGGCCACGTCGCCGCCGGAGACCACCACGTCCCGCACGGTGGGTGTGTCCCGCAGGTAGGCGATCATGCGGTCGAGGCGGTCGGCGGGGCGCAGCACGAAGCGGTACTTGTCGACCTGCGGCGTGGAGGTGCCGACCAGGTCCATGCGGGTGCAGTGCCCGCAGTACTGGGGGCAGGTGGTGACGAGCTCGGCCAGGACCTTGGTGGGGTAGCGGTGGGTCAGGCCCTCCACGGCCCACATCTCCGCCTCGTGCAGGGAGTCGCGGGAGGCCAGCGGGTGGCTCGGCCAGCGCGGGTGCCGGTCGGTGGCGACGGGCAGCATGTAGCGGCGCACCGGGTCGGCGTAGAAGGCGGCGGCGGTGGGCTCGGTGTGCGGGGCGATGGTGTTGAGCACCTGCGGGGTGAGCAGCACCGGCATCGTGGCGAACTGCCGCTGGTCGGCCTCCAGGTCGGCGAAGAAGGCGTCGTCGACGCCGGGGCCGACCACCTGGCGCAGCTGGGCGGGGTTCTTGACGCAGTGGGCGCGCTGCCACTGGGCGTCGCGCCACTGGGCGGGCGTCACGTCGCGCCAGCCGGGGAAGCGGCGCCAGTCGGGCTCGGCCGGCTCACGGCGCCGGTAGCTGTAGGGCTGGGCCGCGGCCGGCTGGGCGACATCGGGCCCGGCGAGCGGTGCGGTCACCTGCCTGGGGGCCGGAAGGGATGCGGTGGTCACCAGATTCCTCGGTTTCTCCCGGCCGGACGGCGGGGCGAGTGGGCGGAGGATGCGGGTCGGGACGCCGCCGGAACAGGCGGTTGCGTCCGGGGCGGGAAAGCGCGCCGGTGGGTGCGGGACGGGGTGCCGGCCGGTCGGGCGGCCGGCACCGACGGGCGTCCGTGTCGGCGTGGTCGGGACGATGGGGGCCGGTGGCGGGCGGGACGGGCAGGGACGCCGGCCGGTCGGGGCGTGGGCGGACATCCGTGCCGTCGTCGTCGGACCGGTCGGCGCCGCCCGGCGGGGGCCGGCGCCGGTCGGGGCGTCAGCCGGTCAGGGCGTAGACGTACATGCCGTCGTGGTCGGGGCGGCGGGTGAAGCCGGCGCGCTCCATCACCCGTTGGGACGGGATGTTGTCGGGCGTGGTCGTGGCGATCACCGTGTCGGTGCCGGGGCCGGTGAGCGCCCAGCGGGCGAGGGCGGTGAGCGCCTCGGTGGCGTAGCCGTGACCGCGGGCCTCGGGGTGCAGGTCGAAGCCGACCTCGGCGCTGCCCCCGGCCGGGGGGCCGTGGAACCCCATACCGCCGACGGCGTGTTCGTCCTCGGTGCGGATCAGGACGTACATGCCCCAGCCGGGGCGGTGCAGGCCGGCTTCGTGGGCGCGGAGGAGCATCCCGGCGGCCTCGCGGGAGCCCTCGCCCGGGTCACCGCCCAGCCACCCGAATCCCGCGGCGCGCCCCGCGGCCAGCTCGGCCGCCTCGGCCGGGGTGACCTCGCGCAGCCGCAGCCGGTCGGTCTCCAGGGCGGCCCGCGGGTGCCCGTCCACCTGCCGGCGGCAGACGTCCTCGTCGCCGGACCAGCCGGTGGGACGCCACCCGTCGGGGAGGGGCTGACCGGCGGGCAGGACGGCGAAGTCGTCCTTGGGGCCGATGGCGATCACATGGGTCATGTTCTGTCGCTCCTGTGGTGCGATACCAGTGCGGTGCGGGTGCGATACGGGCGAGAATCGGGTGCGGTGCGGGTGGGACCGGTTGGGGCGTGCGGTGCGGGTGGGACCGGGTGGGGCGTGCGGTGCGGGTGGGACCGGTTGGGGCGTGCGGTGCGGGAAGGGTGCTGGGCGGTCAGCCGGCGGCCGGCGCCTGGCCGCGTGCGTCCCGCACGGGGGCGACGACGTCCAGGGCGTCCAGGAGCCGGGCCAGTTCGCCGGCGCGGCCCACGGAAATCCGCAGGTGGCCGGGGAGTCCGAAGCGGCCCGCGTCACGGACGAGGATGTCGTGGTCGCGTTCCAGCAGGAGTTCGGCGGTGGCGGAGTCCGCGACGGGTACGGCGAGGAAGTTGGTCACCGACGGCAGGGCGCGGCGTCCCCGGGCGGCGAGCGCGGCCCGGAACTCCTCGCGGGCCGCCGCGTTGGCCTCCCGCACCCCGGCCAGGTGGCCCCGGTCGGCGAGGGAGGCGACGGCCGCGGCCTGGGCGGCCCGGTTGACGCTGAACGGCATGGTGCCCTGGACGGCCCGCAGCCGGCCGATGGCGGTGGTCTCGCCGACCGCGTAGCCGATGCGGAGCCCGGCCAGGCCGTGCGCCTTGGAGAAGGTGCGCAGCGCCACCACGGGTGCGCCGGTGCCCAGGTAGTCGAGCACCTGGGGGGTGCCGGGCGGGGCGAAGTCGAGGTACGCCTCGTCCACCACCAGCGGGGTGCCGGTGGCGGCGGCGCGCTCGACGAGCAGGTCGAACTCGGCGCGCGTCAGGGTGGACCCGGTGGGGTTGTGCGGGTTGCAGACGTAGCCGATGCCGGCCCCGTCCAGCGCGGCGGCGAGGGCGGCGGTCCCGGGCCGGGTGCCGTCCAGGGGCACCTCGTGGC